>NZ_JBIUBX010000001.1:0-379840 GCF_044548445.1 Streptomyces sp. NPDC052016 | reverse complement strand
GGGGGGGGGCCTTCGGGTGTGGGGGGTGGGGGGGGGGGGGGGGGGGGGGGGGGGGGGGGGGTGGGGGCCCCCCCCCCCCGGGGGGGGCCCCCCCCCCGGGGGGGGGGGGGCCGGCCCTTCCCGCCGTCGGCAGTTCGACCTCTCAGGCCCTGAGCCGGTCGGCGTGGTGGCGAGCGACGGCCGGGACGAGTTCGTCACCACGCGGGCTGTACCGGCATCGACACGGCGAGACGTGGATCGCCTGACACTTGGCGCCGGAAGGCGTGCGTACGCACGGGGAACGCCGGAACCCATGACCGGCCCACCCGCGGTGGCGCCTGGGTCAGTCGTCCCGAGCCTCTTCGGCACTGGTGTCCGTGTCCCCGATCCGCGGCCGGCCACGTCCGCCGCGGTCCTCGTGCGGCAGCCACCGCGAGTGCTCCCGCGCAGCCCATGACCGGCTCACGTATCCCGTTCGCATCCCGAGCCGCGCCTCGGGGTCCTGGTAGGCCTTCCGCATGTGCCCGATCAGGACGATGGCGATGGCCCAGGCGACGACGTCGTGGACGAAGATGGCGCTGGTGCGCGAGATGAACGGCAGAAAGCCGAGGAACCACATCAGCAGGCCCGTGAACATCATCACCAGCACCGCACCCGCGATCCAGCCCGCGTAAATCTTCTGACCCGCGTTGAACTTGCCAGCCGGCCGCGCCTCCGTCGACGACAGGCGCCTGCGGGCGGCGCGCAGCCACCGCCGGTCGTACACCACGAAGCGGTTCAACCGGCGCAGGTCCGCGCGGAACTCGCGGGAGAAGAGCCCGAGCAGGAACGGCACCGGCAGCAGGATGCCCGACCACTCGTGGAGCGTGGCCATCAGGTGCCGTCGCCTGACCAGTTGGGCGAGCGGCCCGAGGTACAGACAGGCTGCGGTGACCAGGCACACCAGCATCAGCCACCCGGTGACTCGGTGCACCGAGCGTTCGGCGAGGCTGAACCGGCGGATCCGGTCGGCCCGTTCAGGCCGCATGCCGGTCGGCGTCGTCGAGCCAGCCGTCGACCGCATAGCCTCGCTCCTCCCAGTAGCCGGGGATGACCTTGTCGGTGACCGAGATGCCGGACAGCCACTTGGCCGACTTGTAGAAGTACATGGGCGCCACATAGAGCCGGACCGGGCCGCCATGGGCGTGGGTGATCGGCTTGTCCTGCATGGTGAGCGCGACGAGGACGTCCGAGCGACGTGCCTGCTCCAGGGTGAGGCTTTCGGTGTAGGCCCCGTCGAAGCAGGTGAAGCGGACGGCCGCGCCCTCGGAGCGCACTCCGGCGGCATCGAGGAGATCCGCCAGCTTCACGCCGGTGAAGGGCGTGTCGTCCACCCGCCACCCGTCGGTGCACAGCACGTCGTGCACGACCCGGGTCTGCGGCAGGGCGCGCAGCTCCGCCAGTGAATAGGTCTTCGGTCGTTCGACCAGGCCGTCGATCCGCAGCTCGTAGTCGGTCTCGCCCTTGTGCGGCACCGAGCCGACCACGCTGTAGTACCGGAAGCCGCCCGGGTTGGGCAGCAGGCCGGTGAGGCCGGTCGCGTCCATCTGCGAGGCGGTGGCGAGAAATCCCTCCCAGCCGCGTTGCAGGTACGGTGCGGCCGCGAGTCCCGCGGCCCCCGTGGCGAGCATGCCCAACAGCGCTCGCCGCCCCACGGGTGCACCTTCGCCGTCCTGCCTCGGCCGTACCGCCATGTCCGTGCTCCTTCGACGTGGCGATGGGGTCTCGTGCACAGCACCACACCGCCCATAACCTGTTTAACAGGTTACGACGGTGTCATGCTGAACCGCGGCCTGTCAATGACAGGCGTCTGTGGGACAGGCGACAACGACACACTCAGGGCTCGTCCGCCGGTTCGACCCGCACTGCCCTGGTCCGGTCACCGCCCACCAGAACCGGGCAGATGGATCACCCTCGGCGGACGCCACCTGATCGTCATGGACGACACCGGGGGCCGACGTGACGAGAGCTTCCCGAAGACGCCGTCCTCACGGCGTACCACGACCACTTCGGCATCGCCCTGGACCGGGTCCCGAAACTCAGGAAGCACGCAGCATCTGTAAGGCCGTCAGCCGGCGAGGACGCCGCCGGTCAGGGCGCCGTCCATGGGCGCGTCAGCCGAGCCTGGTCACCTGATAGTGGGTGATGTACCACTCGGCGGCCACCTGCCGGAGCACCACACTGAGCGTGACCTGGATGTTCGGCCGGTCGGTGAAGGAGAAGTCGACGTCGAGGTACCCGAGCAGGACATCGTCCGCGAGGCTCCGGGTCTCCATCACCTCGTACTCGGCCGCGAGCCCGATCGGCTGGGAGTCGTAGTACTCGGCGACCCCCTGACGACCGACGCTGTAGGGATGAAGCCCCTGGAAGATGGCGTCCTCGGTGAAGAGCGCCGCCACTTTCTCCGGCTCGTGCGCGTCCACCGCGGACTTCCAGCGGTCCATGACGTCACGCAGGATCGTTTCTTGTGCTGCCGCGCCGGTCATCGGCTATCTCCTCTCAGGCGGGGGCGGCACCGGTCCGCGCCCCGTTGCACACGTTTGCTGGGAACAGTCCTGGATCAGGCGGCGGGACCGGCGGGACCCGGGTCGTTGGGGTGCGGCTGCAGGGCGGTGATCTCGGCGGTCATCCACGGCCACAGGGGCAGGGTGCCGAGCACGTTCTCGCGCAGCTCGGCCTCGTCGTCCGCGCGCCACACGCCGATACTGCGCAGCTCGCCGACCGGGCGCCACAGCCGGAACAGGTGGCCGGTGGCGGACAGTTCTTCTGCCCGGACGGATTCGGCGGCGCGACGCCGGTCGACCTCGGCGGGGTCGGTTCCCTCGGGCACGGTCGTGGTGAGCACGACCAGGAACTCGTTCATCGTCTTTGGTCCTCTCGGTTCTGGCTGGGTGCCGCGGGGCGCACCTTTCAGGACGGGAAACGCCTATGGCGCCGGAAATGCCGGTGACTGCGCAGTGAGAACATGGTCGGCTCCGCGCCGCCGGGCGGCGAGACGTGGCCGCTGCCCGACACCACCACGGTCAAGCTCATGACCGATCCGGCGGCCTGTCGGCGACCGGCGCGAGCGTCGACAGGCAGGACCGGTCGGCCGATCAGGCGGCAGCCCTGAGCGCGCCGGCGATCTGCACGACACGCGCGGCCTGGATGCCGGCGGCGATGCGCGTCACCTCTCCGACCGGCTTGGTGCCCTGGCCGTCGGCGTGCGAGGTGCCGTAGGGGTTGCCGTCGATGAATTTGTGCGGGTCGGTGAAGCCCGGCGTGACCGTGATGCCGCCGAAGTGGTGGTTGGAGTTGTACAGGGCGAGCAGGGTGGACTCGTGGCCGGCGTGCTCGGTGGCCGTGGAGACGAAGCCGCTGTAGACCTTGTTCGCCAGCTTGCCCTCGGCCCACAGGCCGCCGAGCGTGTCGATGAACTGCTTGAGCTGCGAGGAGACGTTGCCGAACCGGGTGGGCGTACCGAAGATGACGGCGTCGGCCCACTCGACGTCCGCCGGGGTGGCCTCGGGGAGGCTGGCGATGGCCGCGTGGTTGGCAGCCCAGGCGGGGTTGGAGTCGATGGCGGCCTGGGGGGCGAGTTCGGCGACCTTGAGGAGACGGACCTCGGCGCCCGCCTTGACACCGGCGTCGTGCAGCTCCTTGGCGATCTCCGTGATGGTGCCGGTGGAGGAGTAGAAAACGACGGCGAGCTTGATCGGGGTTGCCATGGGTTTCTCACTTTCGTGCGAGCTGGGCCGACGGTTCGAGTCGACCGGTCAAAAACTAGACGACCGGTCTACTTTGGTCAATGTGACCTGCGCCGCTCTCGACCGGGCCCGCTCGTCTGGGCACACCCCGGTTCATCCGCCCTGGTCAGCCATGCGCCGCGGGATCAGGCCCCCACGGGCACACCCTGGACGGACGTCGGGGATGCACCGTTTCCCGGGCGCCCAGGATGAACAGGAACGGCGTCGACCGCATCGAGAGCAGGGGCGAGGTCGCCGGCTTCCGGCGCCTCGGTGAGCACCTGCTGGACGCATGCGACCCACCGGTCGAACCCGGACTGGAGGGCGGAGCGCATCAGGACCGATCCCCGCAAGGGCGGTCCGGGCTGCCGCACCCGGACGCGGGGCGGCTGGACTCGCCTCAAAGTCGACCGGTCATCTTTCGATGCGACCGTCGTCTCCCCGCCTCCGCCTTGCTGAAACAACACCCAGGAGCAGCATGTCCACCTACCGAGCCTTCGAGGCGACCGGTGTCCACAATCTCCGGCTGGTCGAGCGTGAACTGGTCGATCCCGCGCCGGGGCAGGTCCGACTGCGGGTCGAGGCCTGCGGTGTCTGCCACACCGACGTGCTGGCCATCGAGGGCCTGCGCGCGGACCGCACGCAGCCCCTCGTCCCGGGGCACGAGATCGTCGGCGTCATCGTCGCCGTCGGTGCCGGCGTCACCGCCTGGCAGCCCGGTGACCGCGTCGGCGTCGGCTTCCTGAACGGGCACTGCGGGGAGTGCGAGCCCTGTCGCCGCGGTGACTTCGTCAACTGCCTGAACCAGCCGCAGACCGGGACGACCACCGACGGCGGCTACGCGGAGGTTGCCTATGCTCGCGCGAGCGGGCTGGTGCGCATTCCCGACGGCCTCTCCGCGATCGACGCGGCGCCGCTGCTGTGCGCCGGCCTGACCACCTTCACCGCGCTGCAGCGGGGTCGCGCCCGGGCAGGGTCCCTGGTCGCCGTGCAGGGCATCGGCGGGCTCGGCCACCTGGCGCTGCAGTGCGCGCGCAGCCTCGGATACCGGGTCGCGGCCGTGGCCCGGGGCGAGGAGAAGGAGGCGCTCGCTCGCAAGCTGGGCGCCGACGAGTACATCGACAGCACCGCCGTCGACCCGGGAGAGGCACTGCGCGACCTGGGCGGCGCCTCGATCATCGTCGCCACCGCGTCCAGCGGTGCGTCCATGAACCCGCTGGTGCGGGGGCTGGCCCCGAACGGCACCCTTGTCGTGGTCGGTGCTGCCCCCGACCCGCTGACGGTCTCGACCCCCGACCTGATTTTCGGCAACCACTCCATCGTGGGCAGCCTGACCGGTTCCTCCATAGAGAACGAGGACAACCTCGCCTTCAGCCTGGCCCACGACATTCGTCCCAGCGTCGAGGTCGTGCCCTTCACTCAGGCCATGGAGGGATACGAGCGGATGCTCTCGGGCGAGGCCCGCTTCCGTGTCGTGCTCGACACCGCGGCCTGAGACTTCACCCGCCGACGAGGGGCGCGCACACGCAGCGCCGTGCGGGTGGATGTCGGGTTCCCGGACTCCGCCCGCACGGCCGGTCCTTGGACACCGCCCGCGCGGCCGGGCCCTCGGGACTCCACCCGCACGGCCGTGCCGGAACGATCACCCTTGCTCAGCTCCACCTTGCGCTCGCCCCCGTGCGGGCGAGCGCTCGGGGCACTGCATGACCGACCTCAGAGGGAACGCCGTCGCGGCCGCGTCCGACGCCGTGACCGTTGCCGGTGCCGTCAGGTCACAGCCGGCCGGCGAGCCGCTGAAGCGTCCGGGTGGCTGTCTCGGCCTTCGCCTCTCGGTAGCCGGTGCCCGCCCACAGATGGAGCAGACGGGTGTCTCCGGCCGCGCCGGCGGCCCTGCGCAGCGGGGCGGTGAGGTGGTGCACGGCCGGATAGCCGGCCGGAGCGGCTGCCTCGTAGCACTCGGTGAAATGGTTGCGCAGGCCGCGTGCGGGTCGTCCGGTGAACGCACGGGTCAGCACGGTCTCCGTGAAAGCCGGGTCCGTCAGGGCGGCCTTGTGCGCAGCGGCGGCCCCGCTCTCGTCCGTACGCAGCAAGAGGGTGCCTACTACGGCGGCGTCCGCGCCGGCGCGCAGGGTGGCCGTCACGTCGGCGGGGGTGGCGATGCCTCCGCCGGCGAGGATCGGCAGCGTGGTGCTGCGGCGCACGTCGGCGACCAGGTCAGGCAGCGGCACGGGGGCGAGCGGCCGCTCCGGGGTGAGCGTGGCGGAATGTCCTCCCGCGGCGGATGCCTGCACGACCAGCGCGTCCACCCCGGCCTCCGACGCCTGGCGGGCCTCGTAGGCGGAAGTGACGCTCTGCAGGACGGTGGTCCCGGACCGGCGCAGGGCCTTGATGACCACGGGATCGGGGATGCCGAAGGTGAACGAGACCAGGGGAACCGGCGAGGCGATGAGCACGTCGACCTTGTTCGCCCAGTCGTCGTCGTCCTCCACCGGTTCCCCGGCGTTCAGTTGAAGCCCGTAACGGTCGGCCTCGGGCTGGAGCACCTGGGCGTAACGACGGTACGCCTCCGGCGCGACCGGTACCGGGGCGGGAACGAAGAGGTTGACGCCGAAGGCGACACCCTCGGTCCGGACGGTGTCGATCTGCTCGGCGAGCGCCTGCGCGGTCTTGTAGCCGGCGGCGAGGAAACCCATGCCTCCCGCACGGGCGGCCGCCGTCACCAGTGCGGGCGTGCTGGATCCGCCGGCCATCGGGGCGGCGAGGACCGGTAGGGAAACCCCCAGGTCGTCCAGTAGTCGGCTCATGTCGGCTTCTCCTCCTTCGACCGGGCGGCACACGTGACCCTAGACAACCGGAGACACATGGTGAAATGCCGATCGGGTCGCCTCCATGCGCGGCAGACATAGGCGGCAGGCATGGACGGTGACGTAGATTCCATGAACATCACGACCACGATCGTCGGACGGAGTCTGCAATGACGACCACGGAACTCCCTCGGCAGGAATGCGCAGTCACCGTCCTGGGCGGCCCGACGGCCGTCATCGACATGGGCGGTCTGCGGATCGTCAGCGATCCGACCTTCGACGAGGCCGGCCCTCACGGGTATCTCACCAAGACCACGGGGCCGGCCCGGAACGAGGACGCAGTGGGCCCGGTGGATCTCGTACTGGTCAGCCACGACGTACATCCGGACAACCTGGACGAGCGTGGCCGCGCGTTCGCGAAGGCCGCCCCGCTCATCCTCACCGGGCCCCTCGCCGCGGCACGGCTCGGCTCACCGGCGGTCGGCCTCGCCCCGTGGACGAGTCATGCCGTGGCCCGCGGGGACGGCGAAGGTGACCTCACCGTCCTCGCGGTGCCTGCGGTGCACGGTCCCGAGGACGGCGACCGCGATGCCGACGGTCATGTCAACTGCGAGGTCACCGGTTTCGTCCTGTCCGGTCGGGGTCTTCCCACGGTGTACGTCAGCGGTGACAACGCCTCGCTGCGCGTCGTGGCGGAGATCTCCCGTCGCGTCCCCGACGTCACCGCGGCCCTGCTGCACGCCGGAGCCGCACGTGTGCCCGCGAAGTTCGACGGACGGCCGCTGTCTCTCGACAGCCGGCGGACCGCGGCGGCAGCGGCCGTCCTCGGTGCGGACATCGTGGTGCCGGCCCACTACGACGGCTGGGAACACTTCTCCGAGGGCCGCGCCGACCTGGAGCAGGCCTTCCACGAAGCAGGTCTGTCCTCGCTGCTGAGGACCGCGACGCACGGATCCTGGGTGGACCTGCGTCCCTGACGGGTGAGACGTCACTTCCGTGACCTGTGCGTGCGGGAACGGCTTGCGTCAGGGCCGGAGAACCCGCGCAGGCCGCCCATCACTCCGTCGACGCGTAGGTGTGTGACGCCGCCATCGCGCTGGAGGAGGAGGTCCTGTGTGAGGCCGCCTGGCAGGTGCACGCCTCATCGGCGCAAACACCCGTACGCTGCGGAACCGTTGCACCGCGACCGCACGCCGACTCCGCAGGTGGTGGGCAACACTCTCGAGTCACTGGTGGCCGAGGGGGCGTATCCGCCGTCACTAGTTCCGACGAGCGGTGACGTACACACGTGTGAAGGACCGTGAACGACAGACGGGACCGTGCCGCTCCGCTCCGGGGGCGAGCGGAGCGGCACGCGTGAAGCAGCCGCCCTCTACGGCTGGGGGAAGACGAGAGGGGACCGCTCCTGCCCGCTGCGAAACAACATCTTCGCAGCGGGAGCCTTACGGTGACGGAACGGACCTGCCGGTGACCGGGGTTCACGCCGAGAGGTCGTCCCGTATAGGCCGTGAGCTATCTGGCCGAGGGCCAGGTTGTGCAGCCAGGACGCTTCTTTGACGCATCAAGTAAAAGCCGACGTCGATTGACCTGTCAAGTTACTGGCTCTTTGGCGGCTGTGGTCGGTGTCATCACCTCGCGGACAGTCCGGAGTCAGCGGTCAGGGACTGAAGCCGCCTGGGCTGCCATGGAGGCAAGGTGTGCGCGCCGAACCGTGTCCGTGACCGACCAGAGTCTTCGACGGTGCGACAGGGAGCCAACGGGAGCAGCATCGGACGAGGCGACTGTCCGCCGGCGCGGACGCACGCTTCCATCGCAGCGACGGTAGTGGTCCGTCCCCGGCGGCCACGGTCCGATGGAGGACCTGTGGGAGAACCCGGACGCAGGCCGGCTGCTGACCGCGGTGCTCGCCTCGGGCAAGCCGCTCGCCGTCGTCTGCCCCGCCCCGGCCGCACTGCTGGCCACGAGAATCCGCGGCGTCTCACCCTTCGCCGGCTATCAGGTCACCGCCTTCACCAACGACGAGGAGGAGGCCGTCGGACTGGCCTCCCAGGCGCGGTGGCTGCTGGAGGACGAACTGAAGGAGATGGGTGTGGAGTTCACCCGCGGCGAGATGTGGCAGCCGTACACGGTGGTGGACCGCAACCTGTACACGGGGCAGAACCCCGCGTCGGCCGCGGCCCTGGCGGCCGAGTTACTCAAGGTCCTGTAGGCGGATGTCATCCGCTGGGAATCTCCCCGCACCGTCCGGCGGTGCCGGAAGGCTCCAGCCGCGCGATGGTCGACCGAGCGGTTGCCAGGGACGTCACCACATTCGGGTGGTTCCTGGTGGGAATCGCAGCCGGTGACGCAGGCCCGGAGACGCGCACCAGGCAGGGCCGGTGTCCCGGGCAGCCCGCTCGGCATAGACACCGCAGGAGGACCATGCCGTGGCATCGATGCCGTCGAAGCGACGAGGTCCCGGGCGCGGATGCCGTGTCTTCAAGACCTGTTCCCTCCCGCCTGGTAGGCACAACCTCCTACCGCAGGTCAGAGGCCTTTGCCGCGGCGATGCCCTGAGCTGGGGCGGAAATTAGACGACTGGTCGTCTGGTTGTTACGCGTGACCGACCACCGAGGGCCGGTCGAGAAACCATCACCGTCACACCGAAAAGCTGAGAAGGCATACATGAACAACTCCGGCAAGAAGGTCGCTGTCATCACCGGTGCGTCCCAGGGCATCGGCGCCGGTCTGGTCGAGGCGTACCGCAAGCTCGGTTACGCCGTGGTCGCCACCTCGCGGACCATCGCCACCTCCGACGACCCGGACGTCGAGACCGTCCAGGGCGACATCGCCGATCCGGCCACGGCCGAGCGCGTCGCCGCCGCCGCGATCGAGCGGTTCGGCCGCATCGACACTCTGGTCAACAACGCCGGCATCTTCATCGCCAAGCCGTTCGTCGAGTTCACGCAGGAGGACTACGACGCGGTCACCGGAGTGAACCTGAGCGGGTTCTTCCGCATCACCCAGCTCGCCGTCGAGCAGATGCTCCGCCAGGGCGGCGGCCACGTCGTCCAGATCACCACGAGCCTGGTTGACCACCCCCTCTCCGCGGTGCCCTCGGTACTGGCCTCCCTGACCAAGGGTGGCCTCCAGGCCGCCACCAAGGCGCTGGCCATCGAGTACGCGACCCAGGGCATCCGCAGCAACGCCGTGGCCCTGGGCGTCATCAAGACGCCGATGCACTCGGAGGAGTACTTCGACACGTTCGCCGCCCTGCACCCGGTCGGGCGGATGGGTGAGATCGGCGACATCGTCGACGCGGTCGTCTACCTGGAGAACGCGCCGTTCGTCACCGGCGAGGTGCTGCACGTCGACGGCGGTCAGAGCGCCGGTCACTGACAGCCGGCGGGGGCGACGGCCGACCACCCCGACTGATCACCGACCGTCGCCCCCGGGGGGATATATCGACAGGCCGCCGATCAGAGCGTGATCGGCGGCCTCGTCAGCATGCCGGACGCCACTTGAAAGCAACACGCGGGCGGCGTACGGCAGTCGACGGCCGGTCCTGGGCGGCAGAGCGAGGTCGCCCTCCTGTCCGACGTCCCCGCTGCGGCGGCGACCGCCTCCATCATGCGCACACGCGCTCCCGGGTCCGCCGCTCGCGTCCGAGTCGGCGCCGGGCGCGCGGCGCACTGCACGCGGCGCACTACATATAGAAACCGGCACGGGCGAGGGTCAGCTCTTCTGGCTTTGCCGGCGGGCGCGGTAGGCGGCCGCCTTGACGCGGTTGCCGCAGGTCTTCATGGAGCACCATTCCCGCCGGGGGCCGCGCGAGCGGTCGATGTAGACCTGGGTGCACTCGGGGCGGGAGCACTCGCGCAGCAGCGCGCCCTCCACCCCTCCCAGAATCTCCACCGTCTCACGGGCGAGGACCGCGAGGCCCTGCGAGACGGAACCCGTGCGGCGGCGCGTGCCGTCGGCACCGAGCTGCACCCTCACGGGCAGACCGGCCGCCTGCCGGTTCACCTCGGCGAGTGCCGCGGCAGGCAGCGGTTCGCCCGCCAGCCGCGCGGCGGTCACCGAGTAGATGGCCTCACGCAGATCCAGGGCGATGGCGAGGTCCGCCTCGTCGGCGCCGGGAGCCGCGTCGACCATCCCGGACTCCACGAACCAGTCGTCGAGCGACTCGGGATGTGCGAGCATCTCCTTCGGCGCCGCGTTGCGGCGTGCGCGCAGCGTTCCGACGAAGTCGAGGAAGAGCGTCCCGCAGGGAAATGCATGAGTCACGTCACCATTTTGACCAGTGACGAGCGAAAACGCAAAGCCCCAGGTCGAACGCCGTAACATGACGCGGGTCGGCGCCGTCGATGTGAGCAGAACGCGCGGTTCGACCGGACTGCCGGGACGGTCGTCGCCCCCGGATCGAGGCCCCATGCCTGCCAACGATTTCAGGTGAGATAGCACCTAATCAAGAGAATGCCCTTTTGATCATGTTGGCTACCATGACCGTATGTCTGCCAAACGCCCCTATGTCTCGCCCCTCCGCCAGCAGGCAGCGGCGCGCACCCGAGCGGAGATTCTGCGGTGCGCCACCAAGCTGTTCGCCGAACGCGGTTACGGCAGGGTCACCGTGGCGGACATCGCCTCAGCCACCGGTGTCGCCACCAAAACCGTTTTCGCCAGCGTGGGCAGCAAGAGCGACATGCTGAACCAGATCGTCGATCAGGGCGTGGTCGCTTCGGACTACGAGGTGACCATGCGGACGGTGCTCGCTCTGCGCAGTCCGGAGGCCGTCCTTGAGGCGTTGGCCCATGGCACGCGGGCAGGCAACGAAGGGCAGTTCCAGGTCCACGAGGCGATCCGGGCGGCGCTCCCCGTCCACGAGGACGGCGAGGCACTGTGGGAGCGAGCCACGTCCGCCTACCGGGAAGCTCTCCGGACTGCTGCCCACCACCTGCACACGTTGACCCCGCCGCCCGACTGCCCAGAGGAGGAGACGGCCGGTCTGCTGTGGTTCTGGTTCGGCCCGACCGGCTGGCGCACCCTGGTGGTGGAGAACGGCTGGTCCTGGGACCGGGCCGAGGCCTTCCTCCTGCGCACGGCCGTGGCCACCCTGCTCTGACCCTCTTTCGACACACAGCATCCCATCACGGTCATGTCGGTGGCCGATCCGGCCAATCCGTCAGCCCGTTCCTATGGACCGGGACCAGCGGTCGATTGTGGCCAATTAGACTGTGCTCATGGCAGATGCAACGACGATCCAGCCCCTCAATCGCGATGAGGAGGCGTTCCTGCGCGCCCTCGGCCGGGTGATGGCTTACCTGCCTCGCGTCGTCGATGCCGACATGCTTTCGGAACAGCCGATCACCGGTGGCGAGTACATGGTGCTGGTGCATCTTTCCGAAGCGTCGGGCAATCGCATGCGGATGAGCGAGCTCGCCAACACGTGCGGGCTGTCGTTGAGTGGGATGACCCGAGTCGTGAAGCGCCTCGAGGCGCAGTCCCTCGTACTGCGGGAGAAGTGCCCGGACGACGGACGGGCCTGGCTCGCCGTCCTCACCAGTTCCGGTTGGACCTGCCTGAAGCAAGCGTGGCCGACGAATCTCGCGAGCGTGCGGCGGCACATCTTCTCCCGCCTCGAAGGCTGTGACGTCACTGCGGCCGCCAAAGTGCTGGAGCGCATTGCCGCGAGTGACTGACACGTCGCGGTGACGCAGCGCCCTTCGATGTGGCGCAAGCCGGCGTCCGGTACAGAGCCTGCGACGTAACATACGCATCACCCCTGACGGGTGACGCTTGACGTGTGGATGTTGCGCCATCGGGGGCTCAGGTGTTGGTCACAGCCGATGAAGCATCCGGCGAAGTCGCCGTACGACCCTGCGGACGCCTGGTCGTCGTACAATTACGTCGCCGCGGAACTCTCGCTGTAACCGTAAGCCCTCGCGCCGGATGCCGGCGGGAAGGAACCCAGCGGCATCCAGCCCAGGGGGAGCCGGCGTCTCTCGCACTCCACTTCAGCGTGATGCGGATCGATCGGTATGCATCACATACGTGCCGACGGCGACTTGCCGGATACCTGTCGACACGTATTGAGTCACGCCGGGGTTGCCTGCGACAACGTCGAGGCTTCCTAATGCTGTTGTCAAGCCGTCGGAGTGCGACTCATGCGCCCAGGTGAGCGCGAGGTCACGTGCTCACCTGATGTCTTCGTCCCGGCCATGTCGTACTCGTCGACGTCGAGCTCGGCGCCTGTGGCGATGAGGAAGTCCAGGACCTTGCGGTCCAGGTGCCAACCGAAGAGGTTGGGGGCATCCGCAGCATCCGGCTGGGTTTGGTCGGTGTCGTTGAAGTAGCGCACGACTTGAAGCACTGCTCCGCCGCCGGTGTTGGCCAGATGGCTGATGAGGTTGGAGATGCGGTCCGTATGGGGCTGGAGCCTGTCGAGAATGCAGGTGATCTGCTCGTCGACGCGCAGGCCCGGTTCCCGGCAGATGACCATCCACGAGTGGTCGACCGGGACCACTGCCGGTTCGGTGATTCGGCTGCCGCGAACGGTCGCCTCGTCGGCAGCGATGCCCAGCTGGGAGGTCATGTCGTCTGCCGAGGTGTGCTGGCTGAACAGCGCGAAGTAGGCGTACTGGTGAAGTGGCATCCCGTGGAGGATAGCCGCGCGGGAAGTGGGCCGACCGTGATTATGCGAGCCCCTTTAGTCAAGCAGCCGCGGTGA
This sequence comes from Streptomyces sp. NPDC052016, assembly GCF_044548445.1. Lineage (NCBI taxonomy): Bacteria > Bacillati > Actinomycetota > Actinomycetes > Kitasatosporales > Streptomycetaceae > Streptomyces > Streptomyces sp. NPDC052016. The sequence continues at coordinate 366,587 of NZ_JBIUBX010000001.1, read as the reverse complement.
CCGGAGGGGCGACCTGGTAGCACCGTCGGTCACGGATCAGGGCCCAGATAACGTTGACGCGTCGGCGGGCGAGGGCGAGCACGGCCTGGACGTGTTTCTTTCCCTCAGCGCGTTTGCGGTTGTAGAACTTCCGCGAGTTCGGGTCGTAGCGGACGCTGACCAGCGCGGAGGTGTAGAAGACCCGCTGGAGTCTTCGGTGATAGACGAGTGGCCGGTGAAGGTTGCCGCTGACCTTGCCCGAGTCGCGCGGTGCGGGGGCGACGCCGGCGAAGGCCGCCAGGGCGTCCGGGGAGTCGAACTCGTCCAGGCTGCCGCCGACGGCGGCGAGGAACTCGGCTCCGAGGGTTGCGCCGATGCCCGGGACGCTCAGGACGATGTCGGCGAGCTCGTGCTCGCGAAACCGGCCCTCGATGAGCTTGTCCATCTCGGCGATCTGCTCGTTGAGGGTCATCACCTCCTCGGCCAGAGTGTGGACCAGCTTCGCGATGGTCTTCTCCCCGGGAACGGAGGTGTGCTGGCCCTCGGCGGCCTCGACCGCCGTCTCGGCCAGGGTTCTGGCATTGCGGACCTTGCGGTTGGCCAGCCACTTCGTCAGCCGGGCGACGCCGGCCCGGCGGATTGCGGCCGAGGTTTGGTAGCCGGTCAGCAGCTTGAGCGGGCCGGTGTTGGTCACGTCCAGGGCTCGTTCCAGAGCGGGGAACATGCTCAGCAGGGTGCCGCGTAGGCGGTTGACGACGCGGGTGCGGTCTTCGACCAGGTCGGCTCGGCGGCCGGTCAGCAGTTTGAGTTCGATGGTGGCTTCGTCGCCGGGGCGGATGGGCCGCAGGTCGCGACGCATCCTGGCCTGGTCGGCGATGACGTAGGCGTCGCGGGCGTCGGTCTTGCCCTCGCCGCGGTAGCCGTCGGAGGCCCGGTTCACCAGCCGGCCGGGCATGTAGAGAACCTCCTGGCCGTGGTTGACCAGCAGGGCCAGCAGCAGCGCGGGTTCCCCGCCGGTCATGTCGATCGCCCAGGTGACCTGACGGCCGTCGGCCAGGTCGAGGACGTCGCCGATTAGCTTCAGCAGCTCGGGCTCGTCGTTGGCCACGCGCCGCGACAGCAGCGTCTTGCCGTCCGCGTCGAGGGCGAGGCTGTGGTGGTGCCCCTTGCCGCTGTCGATCCCCGCCCATATCCGGCTCATCGTGCTCCTGACGTGCTCGTTCGGACTCTTCGTGCCACGGACGACCTCGCCGGCATTGCTCTACACAGCGACTTGTTCGCACTTCCTAATCGGCGGCCGAGTCGTCGTGGGGTGCCGGGCGGCGAAGCCAGCAGAGCCACGAGACGGCAGCCGCCTGATAGCCACACCCAGCACCCCTGGGCGGCCCAACCCTACGAATGGCTCGATCGGCCCGATCAAGAAGGTAGAGCCGCCTGAGCCGCTCGCGTCGCGACCTCGGAGGCGGCTCGTGCGGACCGGCCGGTCACCCGCCAGGCCAGCATGCGCATCCCGGCGGCCGGGCCGGGGGGAAACACACCCAGCTGACCAAGCATCGTGATGTCGTCCCGCACCGCCTCATGCCGGACGACCTTTGCGTCACGGAGCTCGAGCACGTGGATCTGCTCGAAGTCGATCTGTCGTCCGGTGGGAGGCACGACCTGGTCGACCTCCTGTCCCTTGTAGAGGACGAAGGCGCCGGTGTGACGGCCCTGCATGCGCAGCCGCACCCACACCTGGGAGTCGCTCGTGACGATGTCGGTGACGGGGAACGCCAGGTCGCTGAACGCGGACCGCATCCACGTGCTGGAGGCGAGCACGCCTGCCGGACCGGTGATCCGGCACGCCGGAGGTGACACTGCGGCTTCGCGGTTGTGGAACTCGGCGTGCACGACTTCGGCGGCCAGCGCCGGATCCCCGGTCTCCAGGACCTTGAAGAGTGCGCGAGCGAGGTCGCCGGCGAGCATTGCCATGGTGATTGTGCCTTCCCTCTGCGGTGCGTGCGGGCAGACGCCCGGCGAATTGAAGTTATACCCTACCTATTCAATAGGTGGATACTGCCGCGGCGGAGACGCCGTCGGAGCGAGCCGAGAAGCCGCTGGACGTTGGTCGCAGCGAATATACTTGACTAGGCAATCAATTGGTGCTTCGGAGACACGCTCTACGGCCTGGCCGTTCAGCCGGTCGCGACAGCGCTGGTGGTGGCAGCTATGAAGCGGCGCACCAGACCCGGCTGGGTGTCGGGCAAATAGGCCAAGGCTACGGGGGTGAGGGGTGCGTCTACCAAGGGGACGAAGCACAGGCCGGGGTGGTGGATGCGCCGCCGGGCGGCCTCGGGCACGATGCCGATGCCCCGATTGGCGGCGACCGATTCGAGCCACTCGTCGAAATTCGTGGTCTCGATCACGCGGTCGGGCTGCTGATCGACGGGCCACGACCATGGTCCGGTCGTGCCACTGACGGTGTTGACGACCAACGGCCAGGCCGGAACGTCCGCCCAGTTCAGGTGAGGGAGGCGCGCCAGTTCGCAGTCCTGCGCACAGACCGCGATGCGGGACTCCTCGTAGAGAGGGACGGCACGGGCGGGGGCGGGGGGTGTGGTGGTGCCGCGGAGCAGCGCGACATCGATGGCGCGCAGCCGCAGGTCGCGCAGCGGGTCGTCGCAGCGCACCAGCTGGACCGTTGCGCCACCGGTCTGCTCGAAGCGGCGGATCGCCTCTTGGGCCCACGGGTCGGGCAGCAGCCAGCTGAAGCCGAGCCGTAGGACCGACGCCCTCCGCGCCACGGCCAGAGCATGATCGAACGCGGCGAGCACCTCCTCGGCCTGCGCGAGGAACTCGGCACCGGCCTCGGTGGGCCGCACATGGCGCGGCAAGCGGTCCAGTAGCCGTACTCCCAGGGCGGCTTCCAGCTGGGCGACGGTACGGCTGAGAGCGGGCTGGGTGATCAGCAGTTCGCGTGCGGCCCCGCTGAAGGAGCCATGGCGGGCGACGGCGGCGAAGGCCCGCAGATGACGCAGTTCGACGTCAGCGCCGCTCACTGCTTCCGTCCTTCGCCGTCCCTGCGCACATGACAGCACCCTAATCGGCGTTCCGGGGCCGGGCGAACGAGTCGCCGACAGGACCGCGCGGTGGGCGGCTCCGGCGCGCACGGTGCCGGCGTCGGCGCCGTCGAGCCATCAGGTGTTGGCGCCCCGTGCCGCCACCTGCCAGCGGTCGACCACCGCACGGTCTCGGACGACCAACAGCTCGTCCGCCAGGTTCACCGGCGTGCAGACGTGGTTGGGAACGACCGCGACGGGCGCGCCAAGGCCCGGCCCTCGCACGCCGTCCGGAAGGCGGACCACGGCATGGTGCTCCCACAGCTCGGTCACGGTCGCCTGCGGGAACTCGGGCAGGTAGCCGTAGCCCGTCACCCAGGGCGACCGGTCGGCGCCGAGGACCTTGCTGCCGACGTCCAGCACGAAGCGGTCGGGCGCGGGCACGCTGATCACCGTTGCCGCGGCGGCCAACGCCAGGTCGTCCACCCCACAGGTGCCGATGGCCAGTTGGGTGGCGTCGTTGAAAACGTAGACGCCGGGTCGCAACTCGTCGACCACCCCCGGCTGCCACTCCCCCACCGTCGGAGTCGACCCGCCGCTGACCACCTGGATGTCGAGGCCGAGGCCGCGCAGCGTCTCCGCGGCCTCGCCCAATGCCCGCTCCTCGTCACGGGCGGCCTGCCGGCGCGCCTGCGCGGCGTGACCGTAGCCGTGACCGGGGAACGTGAACACACCGACCACCTGCAGTCCCGCGTCGGTGGCCGCCTTCCCGAGCTCGCCCACGCCCTGCGGCGGCACTCCGGTCCGGTGTGTTCCGCTGTCCACCTCGATGAGCACTTCCACCGGTCGCGCGCTGCCGCGCAGGGCCTCGCCCAGCCGCTGGGCGCCGTCGACGGACTCGATGCCGACGCGCAGCGACACCTCGTCCGCCAACCGGCGCACCCGCCGCGCCTTGTCCGCATCCAGCCACACCGGGTACGCGATGAACAGGTCGGTCACGCCCTCGCGAGCGAAGACCTCGGCCTCCCGGATCGTGGCCACGGACAGGCCACGCGCGCCGGCCCGAATCTGGCGGTCGGCGATCTGCGGGCTCTTGTGGGTCTTGGCGTGCGGGCGCAGCGAGAAGCCATGGGACCGCGAGGCCTCGGCCATCCGCGAGATGTTCCGGTCCAGCACGTCCGGATCGACCACGAGCCCTGGTGTGACCACACCGTCGGGCAGTTGTATCGCCATTCCTCGTCTCCCTCGTCGAAACACGTGGGAAGGATCCTGTCATGCCCCGGTCCCGAACCAGGCCCGCTGGGCGGTGTGGCGGGGCGGCCGACAGTGCGCACACCCGCTACGAGACACGTATCCGGTGCGGTGCCCCCACGGCTGACGACCGCACCGGAGGGGCAGCCGCCTCGACAGGGGCGTGTCGTTCATCGGGCGCCGACCGTCATTGACCGCCTCGGGACTGCGGGCCACCAGTCGTGCGACGCACGTCACACGGCGCCCGCTCAGGAATTAGACAGATCTGTCTAGCGTTGGCCACAGCACCTCCGTCCAGTCCTGAGAGTGATCCATGAGTCCCACAGCCACCGCGTCTCAGAGCACCGCCCCAGTCCGCTCGAGCAGACGACAGCCGGCACACGCTGCCTTGCGACGCCGAACCCTCGGACCCGTCGCCTCCATCGGCCTGCTGTCCTCGATCCTGGTGTCGCTGCTGGCCGCGTCCAGCGCCCCGACCCCGCTCTATGCGATCTACCAGCAGCACTGGGGCTTCTCGCCGATCACCATCACCGTCGTCTTCGGCGTCTACGCGGTGGCCGTGCTGGTCTCGCTCCTGGTCCTCGGCAGGATCTCCGACCACGTGGGCCGCCGGCCGGTCCTGTTGACGGCCCTGCTCGCGCAGGCCGCGGCGATGGTCGTGTTCGTCACCGCCGACGGAGTGAACGCCCTGCTGGCCGCCCGCGTCCTCCAGGGAGTCAGCACCGGCGCGGCGGTCGGCGCGCTCGGCGCCGGAATGCTCGACATCGACCCGCGCAGGGGTGGCTTCCTGAACTCTTTCGCGCCCGCGGTCGGCACCGCCAGCGGCGCCCTGACCTCCGGTCTGATCGTGCAGTACCTGCCGGCCCCCACCGGCCTCGTCTACCTCGTGCTGCTCGGCGTGTTCGTCCTCCAGGCGCTGGCCGTGCTCGCCCTGCGGGAGACGGTGAGCCGCAAACCGGGCGCGCTGGCCAGCCTGGCACCGGAGATCAAACTGCCCAAGTCCGCCCGCACCTCGGTGGCGATCGCCGCTCCCGTGCTGTTCGCGGTCTGGGCGCTGACCGGCCTCTACGGCGCACTGGGCCCGGCCCTCACCGGGACTCTGGTGCACTCCACCTCCGTCGTGTGGGGTGGGCTGCCGCTGTTCGTGCTCGCCGCCTCCGCGGGCCTGGCCGTCGTGGTGCTGCGAGGGACCGCGACGCGCACCGTCATGCTCCTCGGCTCCGGCGCCCTGATCGTCGGTGTGGTGATCACCCTGCTGTCCATCGCCTCGGGCCCGGGCGGCGCGCTCTCCGCCACCGGGTTCTTCGTGGGCGGCGCGATATCCGGCTTCGGCTTCGGCAGCGGTTTCCAGGGCGGTATCCGGATGGTGATACCGCAGGTCGAGGCGCAGGAACGGGCCGGTGTGCTGTCCCTGCTGTACGTGGTGTGCTACCTGGGCCTGGGGGTGCCCGCAGTGATCGCAGGCGTGCTGGTCGTGCACGGCGGCGGGCTGGTGCAGACCGCCGAGGAGTACGGCGTCGCCGTCATCGCGCTGGCCCTCGCGGCCCTGGCCGGCCTGCTGCTCAGCGGCCGCCGCACGCAGCGGGCAGTCCTGCTCGCGGCGGGGGCCGGCACTCCCTCCGAGGCCGTCACTGCCGGGCGGACACGCGGCTGACGGAGACCCCTGGAAGTAGAATGAACAGGTCTGTCTGAAGGATGGTGCTCATGGCTACCGGAACGGTGAAGAAGCTGTCTGCGCGAGAACGCCTGCTCGGCGCCGCCAACGAGCTCTTCTACAGCGAGGGTGTGCAGACCGTCGGCATCGACCGCATCATCGAGCACGCCGGAGTGGCCAAGGCGTCCCTCTACAACACCTACGGCAGCAAGGAAGTGCTGATCGCCGCCTACCTGGACCTCCGCGGCGCCCGCATCAAGGACGGGATCACCCGGACCCTGACCCGATTCCGGACCCCGCGCGAGCAGTTGCTCGGTGTCTTCGACGCCCAGGGCGAGATGTTCACCCGGCCCGGCTACAACGGCTGCCCCTTCGTGCGGGCCACCGCCGAGGTGCCCGAGGACAGCCAGATCCGCCGCGCCGCCGAGAAGCACCGGACCTGGCTGCGCGGCCTGTTCGCCGAACTGGCCGCGCAGTCGGGATACGCCGACCCCGAGGGCCTGGCCCGCCAGTTGCACCTGCTCTACGACGGCGCCCTGCAGTCCGCGCGTATGGACCGCGACCCCTCGGCCGCCACCACCGCTCGCGCCGCCGCGGCCGCGCTGCTCGACGCGGCCCCCCTCGCGCCCGCCCGGGCCTGAGAAGGAACGGCAAGCGGCTACAGATCGCTTTCAGCTGTCCTCACCAGTAGTGCCGACGGCCCGCGACGGCGTGGCCGACTGAGCCCATGATCCACAGCACGACGCCGATCACGGCGAGGATGATGCCGATGGTCCACAGAATGGATATGCCGGTGACGAAACCGACGACGAGCAAGATGATGCCGAGGACGATCACGGCCGCCTCCCGTTGCGGGTAGTTCTTCCTTCACTGTGCGCCTTCAACGACGTTTTGTCGCCCTGCGACGGAAGATGAGGCCGGCCGTACGCTCCCCGGTCATGCGAAGCGTCGAGGAAGCGGTGGCGGGGGCGGATGGCCCCCGGGCACGTGGTGCTGTCAGCGGGTGGTGAGCATCCCCTCGCGCAGCCGGGCAAGGCAGCGCGAGAGCAGGCGGGAGACGTGCATCTGGGAGACGCCGAGACGTTCGCCGATCTGTGCCTGGGTGAGTTCCTCCACGAACCGCATGTGGATGATCTGCCGGTCGCGTTCGTCGAGTGCGGCGATCATCGGGGCGAGTGCGTGGAAGTCCTCCACGAGTTCGAGGGCCTGGTCGTCGGTGCCGATGAAGTCCGCCAGGGCCGTCTCGCCGTCCTCGCTGCCGCTGATCGCCGCGTCCAGTGAGGTGGAGTTGTAGCCGTTGGAGGCCAGGCGGGCCTCCCTGACCTCGTCCTCGGGGAGGCTCATCAGCTCCGACAGTTCCTTCACCGTCGGCGTGCGCCCCAGACGGCTGCGGAGCTCTTCGGTGGCGCGGGCGAGCTGGACGCGGGCTTCCTGCAGCCGTCGCGGTACGTGCACCGCCCAGGTCGTGTCGCGGAAGAACCGCTTGATCTCGCCGACCACGTAGGGGATGGCGAAGGAGGTGAACTCCACCTCCCGCGACAGTTCGAAACGATCGATCGCCTTGATCAGACCGATCATGCCGACCTGGACGATGTCCTCCATCTCCTCCGGCCCGCGGCTACGGAACCGGCCGGCCGCGAAGCGCACCAGAGACATGTTCATCTCGATGAGCGTGTTCCGCGCGTACTGGTACTCGGGCGTGCCCTCCTCCAGCACCGCCAACTGGTCGAAGAACAGGCGCGACAGCTCACGGGCGTCCTTCGGCGCGACCCGGGACGGGTCGGCGACCTCCGGCATACCACCTACGTTGGTGTCCGTCTTCGCCGCAGTCACTGTCGCCATGATGCTTCCCTCCCCTATCGCTGCACGCCGCCGGCCTGCCACGGGCCGACAACCGCCCGCCTACCCCAGCATCTGCAGCTCATGTCCCCCACGCGAAAACGGGCGTGCCGCCTCGTCCAGAGGCGGCCGTCTTCACCGCCGCAGCCGGCCTCACCGTCAGAAGGCAAGAACCCGATGTCAGCGGGTCGCGGAGTCGGGGAGTGTCGTCGGTCCTTGACGCAGCCCGAACAGCAGGTCGAGTCCCGTCACCTCCAGCACTCGAGTGAGCGTCTGCGCCCTCACGCCCGTCAGCGCGACCTCCGTCCCGGAGCGCACAGCGAGTTCCCTCATCGTTTCCAGTGCCCTGGCCCCTGCCCCGCCGCAGAACGACACCGCGGACAGGTCGACCACCAGATGACCAGGCCGCTGCTCAAGGCACTGTCCGAGAACCGTGACCAGCTCCTCGCCGGTGAAGATGTCCAGCTCGCCGAAGACTCCTACCGAGGTCACCTCGCCGCAGCGGGCGATCAAGGTCGTGATTCCTCCTGCACCGATCATCTCCGGCCTCCCTCGACACCAGGGGCACGGACGGCCAGGACAACGCCCGCCTGGCGGCGGGCTGCCGGATACGGGTGGCAGCCGGGCAGGTACGCGGGTGGCCGCTTTCCGTCCCTGGGTGCCGCGGTGGGTGCTGCGTTGATGCGGATACGCCTGCCCATCACCCTCGTCTGCCCCAGCAGACGGGTCACCGCCACAAGCCGACGCTTACGGCAACCGTGAGAAGTGTCTCTGAAAGCCCGCTCAAGACACCCGGCGCTGCCCCGTCCCACGCTTTCCCGATCACAGCAGTGCATCGCGATGGGGCCGGCACCATCAGCTACCCGGAAACTTCCGGGGACCGAAAGCTTGCGCGTTCGGGGTAACCCAGAGGGCCGTCCACGAGGTGACGCGGGCGTTCCGCTAGAGGGGCAGGCGTCCGGCGACACTGCCGCCCGGGTCGTCCGGCAGCGCGATACGGGCCGTGATGCGCTTGCCCACCGGCTCCCGCACCACCTCAAAACTCTGTGCGACGGCCATCACGATCTCCAGGCCATGCTGCCCCACCCGGCCCGGATCCGCCGCCCGCGCCACCGGCAGCACCGGATCGCCGTCCCATACCGCCACCTCGACCATGTCCCCGACAATCCGAAGCTCCATCAGAACCGGGCCGGGCGCGTACTTCCGGGCATTGGTGACCAGCTCGCTCACCACCAGCCGGGTCAGATCCATGGCACGGTCCGACACCGGCAGTCCGTGCTCCGCCTGCACCCCGGCCAGGAACCGGGCAGCCACCAGGCGGGCCTCAGCGTTACAGCCGCCGTCACCCTCCAGAGCTACCGCCGTCTGGACCGGCCAGGCCTCCGGCACTGCGCCGTCCTCACCCACAGGCACCGATTCCACAAAGGCCGCCCTCACCCTTCATCCCTGCCGACTACCCGCCGGCCCGTCCCCCACGCCCGTCCGCCCCGGCCGACCGAACCTGCACAGGCGCTGCCCGTAGTATGCAGGTCGACCTGCCGGGGAAACCCGGTCCGCAAGTATCTCCGACAGCGCCGAGAGGAATCATGGCCGACTCCGACAAAGCGCATGATCCGGGTCGTCTGTCGGTGAGGTCCGCCGTCACTGACGGCATCCGCGTCCTGTCCGTGGCGGGCGACATCGACCACGACACCGTTCAGCCCCTCCGCCAGGCCCTGGACCTCGACCATCTGGGCACCCCGCCACGCGTCGTGGTCGATATGCGGCAGGTGACCTTCATGGACTCCGCCGGCCTCAACCTGCTCGTCACCGCCCGCCGGGCCACAACAGGGCAGCACGGCTGGCTGCGCCTGGCAGGCGTCCCCGACTCCGTCATGCGCACCCTGCGCATCGTGGAACTCGACACGATCATCGACTGCTACCCCACCCTCCGCGACGCCCTCCAGCCCTGACCACCCCGGCAGACCTCAGCGGCGGCGAAGTTCCTCGGACCGGTCCCGGAGCCCATCGGCGAGGACGAGCCCTGGGAGCCAGGGTCTGGAGCAGCATGACGGGGCCCGGAGGCCAACAGCCCTCTTGCGCCACTGCGAAGAACATGACGGGGGCGAATATCAGCCATTGTTTGACATGTCCCTTTCAGCATCATGCTCGGGCGGGCACGCTGCTCCACGGTTCGCATCCACTCCGACTCGCACCGTCTGTCTGTCCGGGGGGCCGACTCGCCGCCCGGTCCCCCAACGCAGAAGGAGTACGCGTGAGAGGCATACCCCGAGTCACCGGCACCCCCGGCTCCGTCCTCGGCACCCTGGTCGGCGTCACCGTGCTGCTCACGACCGGTGCCCTGGCCGTACCGGCGGGCGCAGCCCCCACCACGTCCGGCCCCGCCGTAAGTCCCGTCTCAGCCGACGCGCAGCTGCGGGCCCGTGAGTTCTGGACGCCCGAACGGATGCGGGCGGCGACGCCGCTCGACCTGGCGAACGTCAACGGCCGCGCCGACGGCCGCTCGGCTCCTGCCAAGGGCACGAAGTTCACCGTCGCCCCCACCACCCCCGCCAGGACACCGGCCGATGTGGGGATCAAGGCCTTCCCGAACAGCGGCGGGCCGTGGACCGGCGGCGGTGCGGTCCTGTCCACGGCGGGGCGGGTGTTCTTCAGCTACCAGGGCCGTACGGCGTCCTGTTCCGGCAACGCCGTCACCAGCGCCAACAAGAGCACGGTGATCACGGCGGGCCACTGCGTGAAGCTGCAGGGCGCCTGGCACACCGACTGGGTCTTCGTCCCCGGTTACCACGACGGCCAGGCGCCCTACGGCAAGTGGACCGCGTCGAAGACCCTGTCCACACCGCAGTGGACGGCGAGCGAGGACATCAACTACGACATCGGCGCGGCGGTCGTCGCCCCCCTGGACGGCAAACGGCTCACGGACGTCGTCGGCGGGCAGGGGCTCGCCTTCAACACCGGCTACAACCTCGCCATGTACTCCTTCGGCTTCCCCGCCGCATCGCCGTACGACGGGGAGAAGTTCATCTACTGCAGCGGCACCACCACGCGGGACTTCCTCCTGTCCAAGGACCACGGCATGACCTGCAACATGACCGGCGGCTCCAGCGGCGGGCCGTGGTTCACGCAGTTCAACGAGTCCACGGGCACAGGCCTGCTGACGTCGGTGAACAGCTTCAAGTACAACTTCCTGCCGAACCGCATGTACGGCCCGTACTTCGGTGCCGACGCCCAGAACCTCTACCAGACGGCACAGTCGTCCTGACGGCCGCGCCCTCCGCTCTCGTCCTGGTCGGCGGGGGCGGACGCCCTGCCGCCAGACACGCGAGTCGCGACCACGGATGGAGCCGTGGTCGCGGCTCCCTTTCGGCGAACGACGTTCGCTGAGTACGTCAGCCGTGACCGAGCAGGTAGCCGCCCTCGGTGACCCCGGCCACGACGGCCCGGGCCACGACGGTGGCCAGGCGGGGTGGCCCTCCTGCCCACGGCTTCGGACTTGAGGCGAGTGGGACGTGTCAGCAAGCGTCGCATGCGTCATTGGGGGACGCCCGCCGCGTTGCTTGGAGGCGGGTTCCGCCGTGTTCGCTAGCGTCGCCCCATGTTGCACACCAGATTTACCGAAATGTTCGGTATCGCCCACCCGGTGATGGCGGCTCCCATGGGCTTGCACAGCGGCGGGAGGCTCGCCGCCGCGGTTTCTGCCGCCGGCGGCCTCGGCTCCTTCGGGGGTACGCATCCTTGGAAGGGACCTGACTGGATCCGTGCGGAGATCGCGACCATCCGCACCACGACGGACCGACCCTTCGGCGTCGGCTTCATCACGCCGTTCCTGCCCTTCACCGAAGAGCTTTTCAACGCCGCGCTGGAGGAGCGACCAGTGGTCATCGCGCTGTCGTTCGCCGACCCTCAGCCGTGGCTTGCTCGCGCCAAGGACGCGGGAGCCCGGGTGATGTGCCAGGTCCAGAACTATGCGGACGCGGAGACGGCCGTCGCGGCCGGTGCCGATGTCCTCGTGGCACAGGGCACCGAGGCCGGAGGCCATACCGGGACGATGGGCCTGCTGCCGTTCCTGGCCGGGATCGTGAAGCGATATCCCGATGTCCCGGTGCTGGCCGCAGGGGGCATTGCCGACGGCCGGACACTCGCGGCGGTCCTCACCGCCGGTGCGGACGGCGCCTGGCTTGGCACGGCGTTCCTTGCCACCCCCGAGGCGGTAGAGGTACACGATGTCCACAAGCGCCTGATCGTCGAGAGCGATGGCAGCGACACCGTATGGACGCGGGCCTACGACATCGTGTCGGGGATGCCCTGGCCGGCGACCATCGGGGCACGCGTCCGCCGTAATCGATTCACCGATGAATGGTCGGAGCGTGAGGCAACGCTGCGGAACCGCAAGAAGGAATTCACTACTCCGGAAGACGTCAACCCCTTCGAGGCCGCACCCGACCCCGACACGAGTGCGATCCTCTACGGTCAGTCAGCGTTCTTCGTCGATGCCGTCCGCCCCGCTGCGGACGTGGTCCGGACGATCAGTGATGAGGCCGAGGCGATCCTGGACTCACGGCCTCGATCGCTGCTGAGCTGACTGAGCATGTGAACCGCGAAGCCGACCCGATGGGACGGTCCGCCGGGTGGCTCCTCCCCCAGTGGTGTCCAGTCGGAGATCAGGCCGCCTCCGCTGGGAGGACCACGAGCAAGTGGCGACACGTCGGGGTCGACGCGCCCCAGGTGGAAACCTCAGGGCTGCTCCCGGAAAGGAACCCTGGGCATGCGCGACGCAGAACTCATCGCCTCTGCGCAAGCTCTGCGAGGAAGCTGCAGGCCGGACATCCGGAGCAACAGCTTCGTCGGAGCCCGCGAACGGGGGACGACCCTACCCGCTTCGCGGTCACCGTTCACCGTGCCCGTTGCCGGGCGGTGGACGGTCAGCTCGGCTGCGGGCGCCCGAAGAGCAGGTCGTAGCCCGGCGGGAGCTGGAGCAGGATGCGGTTCATCAGATCATCGCCCATGACATCGGCCGCGACGCTGAGCACGGCGCTGACATCCCAGGTCGCCGTCTTCTCGGTGGCGCCTTCGATCCAGGCCGCAGTCGCCCGGATGAACCGCTCGGGGGGCAGCGGTTCGTGCGCCTGGAGGGGATTGAGCAGGATCAGCGCCAGCGATTCAGGCAGCCGGGCGGCCAGCTCGGTGCGCGCCTCACCCACCAGATGCGCGCCCAGCAGGGCCAGGACGACCCTGGAGGCGCGTTCTGCCTCCTGCGGTGTGGGATATTCGCCGCGTTCCTGCACCGCTGCGATGAACGCGTCCCAATGCATGCGCATGACGCCCTCCCCTGACGGACGAACGGACGGCCGCTGCACAGACGAAGAGGGCGGGCGGAAGCCCGTGCCGTGCCGGGGCTCCCGCCCATCTCGTGCCGCGGTCTCAGCTGTTGATCTGCTTCCGCGTGTCGCCGCTGGCGACGGCGATCCTGCGGGGCTCGGCCTCTTCGGCGACCGGGATCCTCAGCCTCAGCACGCCGGCCTCGTAGGACGCCTCGATGCGGTCGGCGTCCAGGGTTTCGCCGAGGAAGAGCTGGGCTGAACGATCCGGTGGGTCGCTCCGCGAGCACGACCTCGCTGTTCTCACCGGCGCTCGGGCGGCGTTCCGCCTTCACTGTCAGCAGGTTGCGTTCGACGTCCAGGTCGATCGAGTCCGGAGACACGCCGGGGAGGTCGAGCTCGACGTAGAAGGTGTCGCCGTCGCGGAAAGCGTCCATCGGCATGGCCACCGGCCTCGCCGCGGTGCCGAACACGCGCTGGGTGAGCCGGTCGAGCTCGCGGAAGGGGTCGGTACGCATGAGCCATCATCGGTCACTCCTCCCTGAAGGCGGGATGGCCACGACGACAGTTCCTATATAACTCGCGTCATGTAACTTGACAAGCGAAGACTCAACTCTGCGGTGAGGCACCACGCGTGGCCGCTGACGTACGCACGACCTCCGTCGTGCCCGAGCCGACCGGGCCGATCCGCAGCACCGTGCCGGTGAGGTCGGTGAACGGCCTGGCCGTCACCGTTCCAGCCCCGCCGGCCGTGCCCGTCACCCGGTAGGCCGCCGGGTCGGCGTCGCCTATCTCGACCTCGAGCACCGCGCGGGCGTTCGGCGGCACCGCCACGCGGGTCGTGTGCGCGTCGGCGGAGCGCCGCACGGAGACGGACACCGGGCCCCGCAGGGACGGGACGGTCCCCTCGGCCTCGGACAGGGTGCCGGTCCTCGGGCGGATGAGGAACTCCGCGGCACCGGGCTTGCTGACCTGCACGCCCAGGACGTGCCGGGCGACGGCGTTCGCCGGCGCGGAGGCCCAGGCGTGGGAGAGGGTCATGTTGGACTTCAGCGCGGGATCCCAGGCCTCGGTGACGATGGTGGCCTTGAGCGCGTCCAGCATGTGCAGCCAGGAGTTGGTGGCCGTGGACGTGAGCAGCGCGAGCGCCGCGTCGGAGCGGCCGAGCCGGAACAGGGAGTCGAGCAGGAACTGCGCCCCGTAGACGCTCACCTTCATGCCGCCCGCCGCGAGGGTGTCGCCGAGCCTGGTCAGCACCTCGTCGGTCAGGCCGTCCGCGACACCCAGCGCCACCGGGAAGGCGGTCGCGTGCTGGGCGCTGTGCGTGGTGCCGACGCCGTCCACGAACCGCCCGGTCGAGGTGTCAAGCAGGGTGGCACGCATCGCCGAGGCCAGGGTGTCGGCGCGCTTGCCGAGCTGGGCGGCGTCGTCCGTCCTGCCCAGCGCGGCCGCGCACTTGGCGAGGGCGTCGAACGCCGCGTACTGGAAGGCGTTGACGACGGTGTTGATCTGGGTGAAGACGTATCCGTCGCGGCTGGCCGCCGGCCAGTCGACCAGGTCGCCGAGGTCCTGGCTGGTGGAGCCGGGTGCCTTGCGGACCAGGCCCTGGGAATCGAGGTAGGAGGTGAGGTTCTTGGCGGCGAGCAGGTCGTAGTCCGTGGCGAGTTGCCGGTCGTCACCGGTGGCGAGGTAGTCCTCCCACGCGGAGATCGCGCACATCAGCCGGTACTCGGTGGGCCAGGTGCCCTTGCGGACCAGGTAGTCGTTGGACCAGCGGGCGAGCGCGTAGGAGCGCTGGACGCCGTACTCCGACAGTTGGTTGATCAGCGCGTCGCCCTCGTACGGGCCGCGTTCGCGCGTCGGGGTGTCCGTGTAGAGATCGCCGCGCGTGGCCTCGATGGAGTAGCGGCACAGCTCCCACACCCGGTCGAGGGCCGGGTCGGAGCTGCGGAAGGAGGCGTGCGAGGCATCCCAGTCGAGCTTCCAGGCACGGCCGGTGACGACGGCCTTCGACAGGTCGACGGTGGTGCGCAGTTCGGCCCAGCGGAAGCCGCGGTAGCCCCAGTGCTCGAAGCGCTGGTCGCCGTCGCGCAGGGTCCACACCTCGCGGTAGGTGTTGGTGGCGCGCAGTTGGTACCGAACGGTGCCGTCGGCGTTCAGTTCCTCGCCGAGGCGGACCTCGACGGTGTCTCCCGCGCTGCCGGTGACCTCCAGGGACAGCCCGCCGACGATCTCCCGGCCGAGGTCCACCAGCCAGCGCCCCTCGGCGGCCTTGGTGACGGAGGCTGGGGTGACGGTGTGCAGCCGTACCGGCTCGATCGGGGCGGGGACCAGGTCGGTGATGGCGCTACGGACCGCCGCCGCGGCCCAGTCGCCGTCGTCGAATCCGGGCTCGGTCCAGCCGACGGGCTCACGGCGCAGGTCCCAGTACTCCTGCGGGACGGTGAAGTAGCCGCTGCCCGCGCTGCCCTTGGACGGCAGCAGCCCGGCCTGGCGACGCGCCCTCCAGTGGTCTCCCGAGACGACGGTGGACCGGCTGCCGTCGGCGTACGTGATCTCCAGCTGGGCCAGGAACTTCTGCTGCGAGGTGGTCCAGCACAGGGCGGCGAGCGCGTTGGCCGTCCCGTCGGAGCGCAGGGTGGAGGTGATGTCGAACGCCTGGTAGGCCGTCCCGGCGCCGGAGCGCACGGAGGCGTACCCGACCGGGCTGCCGTTGCTCCACACCTTGGCGACGTACTGGCGGGCCGGGCCCGGTGAGGTGGCGGCGACGTAGAGGACGGCGGCGGCCACCTCCTTGCCGGCCGCGGTGCCGTACTCGTGCCGGAGCAGCGCCCAGGTGTCGTCGGCGCCGTAGGAGGACAGCGAGGAGGCTCCGGTGGGGAAGGTGAGCGCACCGCCGGAGACGGTGCCCGCGGAGAAGGTGCCCTTGTCGGAGGCGAAGTCGTCGTCGAGCAGGACGGTGCCGTCGGCGGCGGTGAACGTGATCCGGTCGTAGACCTGGGATTCGGTGAGGCCGTTGCGCAGGCCGACGTTGCCGGAGGCGTAGCGGGTGTCGGTGGTGGTGTCGACGACGGTGCCGTTCACGGTGGTGGTGAAGGTGGAGCCGGTCATGGTGACGGCGATGTCCAGCCACTCCCCGGCGTTGACCGCGAACGGCAGTCCGACCTCGGCCAGAACGCTGTAGGCGCCGTTGACGCACACGTGCTTGCGCAGCACGCCGGGGCTGCCCGCGCGCAACTGCCACATGTAGTTGTTGGCGCTGTTCGCGGCGCGGAACCACACCCCCGCGGCAACAGTGGTGATCTTCAGCCGGGCGCTGAGGGTCCCGTCGGTCATGACCGGCCCGGCCGGCACCCAGATCGGCGCGGCCTCCCACTCGTCCTCCACCGAGGTCGCCAGCAGGACCGGCTCCGACCAGGCCGACCGCTGCTTGCCCCAGCTGCTGACCCGCCACCAGTAGGCGGTACGGGGCTGCAGCGCGGGTCCTTCGTACGGTACGGCGACGGAGTCGCCGGACTCCCGCCTCCCCGAGTCCCAGACCAGCTGCTCCTCGTCGAAACCGCCTGGTGTGGCGGCCAGTTGCAGCTGGTAGGCGCGCTGGACGGTACCCGCGCCGAAGTCGGGCACCTGCCAGCTGAACCGGGGACGCTGTCCCGTGCTCGTCACGAGCGCCTGAGGCAGGAGATCGGCCAGCATCCCGGTCGGCGCGAAGGGCTTTCCGGGCGTCGTGACCGCCGTTCCCGAAGCGGGCGCGGCGAGGGCCCGGGTACCCGACAGCACGACGGAGGCGGTCGCGGCACCGCCGAGCTGGAGAAGTCTTCGACGCGACAGGTCCCAGGACATGGTGCACCCTCGGTTCGTTGATGAAAGGTTTCAATCCGATTGCCCCGGAGGTTAGGGTTCCGCGCCGAGGATGGTCAATGGGTCGGAGGTGATTAGGGGGCTGGGAGGATGAAACGATTTAGACGGCGCGGGTGGACGGTCTCCGTGGTCCGCGTCCGCCGTGTCCCGCCCGATGCCGTGAGGGCGGTCCATGCCGTCACCGGCGTTCTCGGGCCGGCAAAGCCGGAAGGGACTCGGTCCGGACCGTGCGTGCTGGTCGGTCCGGCCGAGGCCGAGAAGCTGACGTCCCGGCGACGGGAGACGGGAGACGGCCCAGCCCGTGCCGCGTCTGCCGCGGTCCTGCTACGAATGAGCCACGACCTCGCCCGCCGTGACCTGGGGCGGGTTGGGCAGCAGAGCGGCGAGGCGGTCCCGTACGAAGTCCCCCGCCCTTCTGGTCGACTCCTCGGCGCCGGCCCGGTCCTGGAAGACACTCGTCGACACCATCACCCCTTCTCCGGCATCGACCCAGTAATAGGCCACGAAACCCTGGACCTGGCGGAGGAGCGGGACGAACCCCTCGTTCACCTGGCGTCCCGCCTCAGCGGGGTCGGTCACACCCTCGTACCGCCGAACCACTGCGTACATGGCTGATCTCCTCTTGGAATCGCGAGGCCGCTTTGCGGAGACGGCGTACCCGCCGCGGCACGTGCGGCGTCCGCGAGCCCGGCGCAGATCACCGGAACGGCCCCCGTCCGGGCTCCGAACGGCGGGACGCCCCCTGCCGCCACGCCCGACCAGCCGCGGCCCGCGCGGCCCAGGCACTGAACCGTGGTGGGCCCTGGGGTCATCGGTATGCCCCCCGTAGGAGGAGCACTTGTGGAGATCATCGCGTACGGAGTCCTCGCCGAGAGCAGCCACTGCTTCGGGAGGCCTTCGCCGGGGCGTTCGCCGACCGCCACGAACTGCGCTGCCTGGACCTGTTCCTGAACCGGGACACCGTTCCCATCGCCGCGGGCCACGACACTCGGTCCCCGAATTCGCCTGGGCGCTCGCCCTCGCCGTGGGCCGCCGGATCGTACGGGCCGCGCACCGCACCCGGGAGTTCGACTTCCGGCTCGACGGGCTCATGGGGCGCGACCTGCACGGCCGCACCGCCGGTGTGATGGGCACCGGCAAGGTCGGTGCGGCGTACGCCCGCATCGTCCACGGCTTCGGCATGCGCCTGTTCGGCTGGGACATCGCCGAGAACGCCGACTGCCTGGCCCAGGGCATGGAGTACGTCCCACGCGAGCGGCTGTTCGCCGAATCCGACTTGGTCAGCCTGCACGTACCGCTGCTGCCGGACACCCACCACCTCGTGGACGCCGAGGCCTGGCCCTGGCGAAGGACGACGCGGTCCTGGTCAACTCCAGCCGCGGCGGCCTGGTCGACACGGACGCCCTGCTGACCACCCTGCGCGCGGGGCGCCTGAGCGGGGTGGGCCTGGACGTGTACGAGGAGGAGGCCGGGGTCTTCTTCCTCGACAAGTCCCTGGAGGTGATGACCGACGAGCGCCTGGCCCGGCTGATGACCCTGCCCAACGTGCTGGTCACCTCGCACCAGGCGTACTTCACCCGGGACGCCGTGGGCCAGATCGCCGAGACCACCGTGCGCAACGTCGAGGACTGCTTCGCCGACCGCACGAGCGAGAACACGCTCGTCCATCCCGGTTCCGGGTGAGACAGGCGGGCGGCACCGGCGGCCGGTGTGCCGACGTTCGGGACGCGCTCCGCTCCGCGGGTCGAGCACCATCCATGCGACCCTGGGCCGGCCGCCCGGCGGTCACGACCGGTCCGCGGGCGAGGCCGCTGCACACTGGGCGGACGGGGCGGGACGGGACCCCAGTGACCTGCTGGAGGCTCCCTCATGAGCGCACGAAGATCGCCGAGCGCGTCCGGCCCGCCCCTGCCCGAACCCACGCGCACGCCGACGGGCCAACCCCCGGAGATGCACGTCCGGCGGCTTCTGATCGTTCATGTCGGCCCTTGCGTCCTCGCGGCGGCCAGGCATCCGGTCGTGGACTTCTCCCTGCGCCGCACCCGCCCGCGTCGGGGTTTCGGCGGACGCGCCATAGCTGGATTCCGCGTACAAGATGGTGGAGTACGACGGACGACCGGTGAGGAAGCTTTCGTCGGCGAAGGTGACGGCACCGGGCCGCAAGCAGGTGTTCCGCCGTACCGGCTGCACCGACGTGATCCGTCTCGCCGGTGAGCAGCCGGCAGATGACGGCGTTCCGTTGCCGGAGACGGTGATGCGCGGCGGACGGCGAACCGACAGCGGGCCCTCGCTCGACGAGTGCCGGCAGAGATGCGCCGCGGACCTGCGGGGGGCTGCCGCCGGCGGTGAGGAGGAAAGCGATGCCACATACCGTGGAATGGAAGGTGCGTCTCCACCTCTTCGAAGACGACGAGGGGACGACGAAGGCACGCGTGGTCCTGGACACCGGCACGACGGCGCTCACCGGGCACGGGTCCGCGCACTGCCATCCGGCGGACGCGAACGTGCCGGAGATCGGCGACGAGCTGGCGGCGGGGCGGGCCATGAACGACCTCGCCCAGCAGCTGCTGAACGCCGCCGAACACGACATCCAGGATGCGGGCGCGTCCCGGCCGCGCACCCGTCAGGCCGCAGGATGGCCCCTGTGATCCGGTCAGAAGCCCAGCGGTGAGGAGAGGCGGCGACCATGCGAGCTCACCTCGGCGACCACCTCGTCATCGAAAGCCCGACGACCGGCGCCACCAGGCGCGACGGCGAGATCGTCGGACTCCACCACGAGGACGGAACGCCTCCCTACGACGTGCGATGGTCGGACACGGACGACGTGACGCTCGTGTTCCCCGGGCCCGACGCCCACATCCTCCATGTCGAGCACCCACGGCCCGCGACCACCCACGGCTCTACCCGGCCGGCTACGGGTGAGACGCGGCCCGGGTCCTCGGCCGCCCCGCGGGCCGGGACACCCAACCCCGGCGACATCGGCCGGCGCGTGGCCGTCGAACGCCACAGGCAGGGGCTCAGCCGGGGTGAGACGGCCCGCCGCGCCCGCATGTCGCCCGACTACCTGGCGTACCTGGAGGAACAGACCGCCGACCCGAGCGTGGCGACTCTCATCAGGCTGGCCGACGCGCTCGGCACCAGCGTCGGTGCTCTGCGCGGCGGCGGCATGGACCTCCCGCCCGGTCAGGGCCACGCGCTGCTCCGTCCTCGGCTACGGGACCTCAGCCCGGAGGAATGCCGCATGCTGCTGTCCACGCACGGCCTGGGGCGCATCGCGGTGTCGACGTCCGACGGCCACCCGGCGGTCGTCCCGGTCAACTACGAGGTCGTCGATGACGCGATCGTCTTCCGGACCGCGCCCCACTCCGTCCCGGCGGCGGCCGTCGGACAGGAGGTCGCCTTCGAGGTCGACCACGTGGACGAGGCCCTGAGCCAGGGCTGGAGCGTGCTAGCCGTCGGACCCGCGAGCGTCGTCACGGAGCCCGAGGCCGTGCGCGAGCTCACCCGACGCGCGCACACCACGCCGTGGGCGGGTGGCGAGCGTGAGATGTGGGTGTCGATCTGGCCTGAGAGCCTCACGGGCCGCCGCATCACTCCGGCCGACGAGTAGGCGACCACGGGCCACCGCGGGTCACGCGGAGGGGCTCTTCCACTCCGCGGGTCCCCGGCCGATCCGTCGCGCCGAGTCCGCGGGCGGCGGCGCCGCGACGGAGTCCCGGGGCGGACGCACGGAAGGCCGCACCCACGCGGGTGCGGCCCTCCGCCATGACGGGATGTCCGGGTGCCTCACCGGTGGCGGGGCGAGGTCAGGTAGTGCTGCCTGAGGAGTTCCTTTCCGTAGTCGTTGCCGTTGGGCGTGCGGATGACGGAGTGGACGTGCTTCTGGGTGGGGGCGCCGCCCTGGGTGGCGTCGTAGGCACCGGCGAGGGGGCCCGGGGCCTGGCAGTCGACCTCGACCCAGACGACGGGGCTGTGGACGCGGACGTAGAAGGCGGAGTCGTCGGCGGTGCCGCCTGCCCAGGTGACGTAGGTGTCGTCGAGGTGCCGGCGGACCTCTTCCCTCCGCACCTTGGCCACGTCCGCCTTCGCCCGCTCGACGAACGCCTCGACGATGCCGAGGAGATCGCGCGCCGCTCCGCCCTGCACGTGGCCACCGCGTCCCGGCTCGTGGGTGAACTGGTGGCGAACGGCTTTCTCAGCCGGGACGACGACCGCAGGGTGCGGATCGGCGTCCGGCTCTGGAACTGGTGACCAGGGCCTCGCCGACGCTGTCGTTGCGCGACGCCGCGATGCCGTTCATGGAGGGCGTGCACGACGTGGTGGGTCACCATGTGCAGCTGGGCGTGCTCGACGGCGACGACGTCCTGTTCCTCGAACGCCTGTCGACCCCCGACGCGGTGATCAACTAACCCGCATCGCCGGACGGCTGCCCCTGCACGCGTCCTCCAGCGGCTTGGTGCGGGCGTGCGGCGTCTGCCATACCGACCTGCACTACCGCGAGGGCGGTGTCAACGACGAGTTCCCCTTCCTGCTCGGCCACGAGGCGGCCGGTGTGGTCGAACAGGTCGGACCCGGCGTGACGGACGTCGAACCCGGAGACTTCGTCATCCTGAATGGCGTGCGGTGTGCGGGAAGTGCCGTGCCTGCCGCCGTGGGCGCCGGCAGTACTGCTTCGACACCCACAACGCGAAGCAGAGGATGACCCTCGCCGACGGCATCGAACTGCCCCCCGCTCTCGGTATCGGCGCGACCCACACCGTCACCTCCCGTGACGCCGACCCGATCGAGGCGATCCGCGAACTGACCGGGGGCTTCGGCGCCGGCGTCGTCATCGAGGCGGTCGGCCGCCCGGAGACGTACCGGCAGGCGTTCTACGCACGTGACCTGGCCGGGACTGTTGTCCTCGTCGGCGTTCCCGCCCCGGAGATGCGGCTGGAACTGCCGCTGCTGGACGTCTTCGGTCGCGGCGGAGCGCTCAGGTCCTCCTGGTACGGCGACTACTGTCGTCCCGCCACTTCCCCATGCTTATCGACCTCTACCCCCAGGGCCGCCTCGACCTCGACACCTTCGTCACCGAGACGATCCCCCTCGACGGGGTCGAGGAGGCCTTCGCCCGCAGGGACAAGGGCGACGTCCTGCGCTCGGTGGTGCTCCTCCGATGATTGCCGCTCGCATCGAACGCGTCGTCACGCCCGGCAGCTTCAGCCTCGCCGCGTCCCCGCCTCGCCCCGATGCGCCCGCGGTCTGGCGTCGCCCTCACCGAAGCCATGAGGAACGACGTCTCATGCGTTGGCGTGGCGACGCCAGGCCATCCTCCGTGGAGCGGCATGGTGCACGGGCTCCACCGAACGGGCGGCCCGCTGACGCGACAGCCAGAGCGACGTCACGGACCACAGGGCGGCGAAGACCACCAGGAAGACCACCGATACCCACATCTGCCGGCCTCCAGGGTCATCCCATCCCGCCGACGC
The DNA here is from genome assembly GCF_044548445.1 of Streptomyces sp. NPDC052016. Lineage (NCBI taxonomy): Bacteria > Bacillati > Actinomycetota > Actinomycetes > Kitasatosporales > Streptomycetaceae > Streptomyces > Streptomyces sp. NPDC052016. Next base: position 344,173 of record NZ_JBIUBX010000001.1, on the reverse strand, counting down.
GGCGGACGCGGCCCACAAGACGCCGGCCCCAGCGTAGAAAGTCCGGATCCGGCGCAGCTGCCGCAGGGCTCGTACGGATTCAGTGTGATCAGTTCCCAGTGCCATGCCAACGCAGGTACCCCCGATCAGCGTCCTCCATCAGCCGTTGGCGGACCTCCTGGACGAGGTCCCTCAGCGGTTGCCTGAACCCACCGGTGGCTGTCGGTGCTCTGCCTTCCGGCCGGTGATGATCGAACTGCTCACTGGTGCCGGCACCCACGGCGTGACCTGCGTGAGAGGCTGCGCACGCGCGGTGGCGGCCCGAGAGAGCCGCCGGCCGCGGGGTGAGCAGGAGCATGGACATCCGGCAGTTGGAGTACTTCCTGGCCGTCGTCGACCGTGGCGGGTTCAACCGGGCCGCTTCGGCGCTGTATGTGTCGCAGCGGTCGTTGTCCCAGGCAGTCCGTGCGCTGGAGCGTGATCTGGGAACGGAGCTGCTCCATCGGATCGGGCGGCGGGCGGTGCTGACGGACGTGGGTCGAGCGTTGATCGAATCGGCCCGTGCAGCCGTACGGAGCCTGGAGGTCGCCCGGGCGAGCGTGGCGGCCGCGCATGAACTGCGCGAGGGAGGGCTGGACATCGCGGCGATGCCGTCCCAGGCCGTCGAACCTTTCACGACCCTGATCCGCTCTTTCGCCGAGCGGTATCCCGGCGTGGCGGTGGCGGTCAAGGCGGCCTTCACCGCCCGCGACGTCATCGACGCGGTGCGGACGGGGGCCGTGGAACTGGGCCTGCTGGCGTCTGCCCGCGCCGTACCGGACGCAGAGGTCCGCGCGCATGTGCTGGGCGAGCAGCGGTTCGTGCTGGTGTCCCCGCCCGGGGCCCCTTCGCCGGCCGCACGTCGTGGGGTGCGAGGAGCTGACGGGCCGACGGCTGATCGTGGGACAACCAGGGACGGGGATGCGGGTAGGGGGGCCGCGTCGAAGGCGCCCTCGCGGCCGGAGAGCGAGCGGCGCGGGCCGTCCTGGCTGCGCACGGCGTGCCGAACAGCCGCGGCATCACTGTCACCACCTCAGGCGGACAGGGAAGCGGGCGCCCTGCGCGGTCAGGTCCGGCCGTGCCATCCGGCCTGGCCCGCACCACAGTTGGGCGGACGTCGAGGCATCACATCGCAGGTACGTCACAGCCGGAAGGCCGCCGGGTGCGCCCTCCTCATGAGGCTCAGCGGCCTGCCGTGCAAAGGCCCGTCATGCCCGGGCCGCTGGACCGGAGTTGGTTCGCCGTGCCCACGCCCGCATTGCGTGCCGTCTCCCGCGGACGATGCCCGTGCAGTCGTCGTTCGGCTCGCGAGGTTTCGTCGCTCAACCGGCCCGTGCAAGCCCTCGCAGGGGTACTCCGGCCTCCCAGGGGTACGCGTGTGCGGCGCCCTCCTGGTGACGGGCGCCTGCGCACAGCACCCGTTGCACCCGTGGGAGATGACATGAAGTCCCGCCAGTCGGCTCTGGCACTGTCCCGGCGTTCTGCGCACGTGCTGGCCGGACGGTACCGCCTGGACGCGGTCATCGGCTCGGGTGGCGCCGGCGACGTCCACCGCGGCTTCGACCTACGTCTGAAACGGCCGGTGGCGGTCAAGCTCTTCCGCGTCGGAGCCGACATGGCCATGGAGGAACGCTTCCACAACGAGGCGGTGATCCTGGCGCGGCTGAAGCATCCCGGCATCGTCACTGTCTACGACGCCGGACGGCACAACGGCCGCGCCTTCCTGGTCATGCAGCTGATCGAGGGCCCCACGTTGAAGGACCGTATCTGCGCGGGTGCCCTGACGCCCGGTGAGACCGCTGCACTCGGTGCCGACCTCGCCCGGGCCCTGGCCCACGCGCACGAGGCGGGGATCGTGCACCGTGACGTCAAGCCGTCGAACATCATCCTGGACGCGTCCGGCCATCCCCACCTGACCGATTTCGGGATCTCCCGGCTGCTCGACGCCACCACCCGCACCTCTACCGGCGAGCTCATCGGCACCGCCGCCTACCTCTCCCCCGAGCAGGTGCTCGGTCAGTGGGTCGGCCCGCCCGCCGACGTCTACGCCCTCGGGCTGGTGCTCCTCGAATGCATCACGGGCCGGCTCGAATACGACGGTGGTCCCCTCGAGGCGGCGATCGCGCGGCTTCACCGCCGACCCGAACTGCCGGGCTCACTGCCGCACGAGCTCGCGGCCCTGCTGCGGGACATGACCGCCCCGGATGCGCCCGACCGCCCGTCGGCACACGACTGCGCCCGGACACTGACCGCCCTGACCGACACGAGCGACCCCGAGTCCGTCCCGTACCCGGCCGTCCCGTACCCGGCCGGCGTCACGAGCATGGTTCCCCGGAACGCACCGGCGCCGACCGGCCGCACGCACCCGCATCCGCCCTACGCGGCAGGCGCAGCCGCGCCGCAGGCCGCGCCGGCCCACGGACGCGTCCTGCTCGCCGGGGGAGCCGCCGCGCTCGCCGCTGTCGTGGCCGCCGCTCTCCCCGTCTTCGACGGCTTCTCGGATCAGGGAAACGGCGACAAAGCGACACGTGCCGCCAGCAGCCCCTCCACGCAGAACGACCCGCCAGCCGGCTCCGCCGACAGGAGCGAGAAGGATGCGGCGGATCCGACGTCCTCCGTCCGCGGTGACGAGACCCGACAGCTCCGTGACGCCGCTCCCGGTCGAAGCTCCAGCCCCGCCGCAGCCACCCCGAGCCGGGAGCCACTCACCGGCACAGCCACGTACACCACCCCAGTCGGACCGTCACAGGTCCCCGCAAGCAGCACGCCGGACAGCCGGAGTACGCAGACGGCCCACACGGACACGCCGGCCAACACCAAGGCGCAGACCCCCGATGAACGGTCGGACAAGCCCAGCAAGGCCGCGCAACCCGAGGAGTCCGAGGAGTCCGGGGAGTCGGGGGAGTCCGGGGAGTCCGGGGAGTCCGGGGAGAAGGGTCAGAAGAAGAAGGACAACAAGGAGTGACGAGCCCGTCCTGACACCCGCACAGGGCTCGTCGGCGGGCACGGCGCATCCCGACAGCGCGGAGGCCCCACCGACGGATCACGGTGGGCCGACTGTCAGGCCATGACCGCGCGGACCGGCCGGGCGGGACACACGGTCCCCGCCCTGCTGTGCTGCTCGACGCAGACGCGATGTCTCCCGCGTCCGAACGAGACCGCTACTTCAGGTAGGGACCGTCCGTTCCGATCTTTCCGGGGCCGTCGAGGACGTAGACGCGCAGGTTGCCCTTGCCCGGTGCCGCCACGCTCAGGGATCCGTTCGAGACGGTCTTCACGTCGCCGGTCACGGCGTCCCTGTAGGTGCCGTTGGGGATTTCCGAGTACGTCGCCGCGTCGGTCACGGTGACGAGCGCGAAGCTGTCGGTGCCGCCGCTGGTGTAGCGCCGCTTGAAGGCCATGCTGCCCGAGACGCCTTCCGTGGAGTACTGCCCCATCTGGAGGGCGGGGACCGCTCGGCGGATCTGGTTCAGCCGTTGCAGGTGCTTCACCAGGGGCTGGGCGAGCGTGGTCGCGACCTGGCCGTCGGCGGACGCCACCGTTCCGAAGTCGGACGCCGTGACCGAGCCCGCCAGGTGGTCGCCGTAGTAGGCGCGTCCCGTGGTGGCGAGCGGGCAGGTGGGGCCGCAGTCGATCCGCTGTCCCTTCTGGAACTCGATCTCCGAGCCGTAGTACAGCGTCGGGATGCCCCGGAAGGTCCACATCAGCGACATGTTCTCGGCCCAGGCGGCGGTGCCTCCGCTGTAGCGGGTGCTCGACTTGTTCGGGCCGTAGTCGTGGCTGTCGACGTAGACGACGTTGTAGGTGGCGTCGTTGACGCTGTCGTCGGAGTCCTTGCCGTTGTTGTAGGCGTTCTGCGCGTCACTGAAGTTCATGTGCATGCGCATGTCGATGATGTTCATCCCGGAGAACCTGCTGTGGTCCGGGGCGTGGTACGTGTTGCCGTTGAGGAAGGCGTTGGTGGACGTCGGCTGGTTGCCCGTGCCCAGGTCGTTCTCGTAGGTGTACTGCTCGAGCGCCGCCGTCTCGTCGTCGGCGCTGTATTCCCTGCGCTCCTTCCAGGTGTAGAACTGGGCAGAGTGGTTGACCGAGCCGCGGTTCCACTTGTCGTTGACGAAGGCCGCGACCTCGCCGAAGACGAAGAAGTTCCGTGCGGCCTCGGCGCCGAACTTCTGGGTGACGCGTTCCTGGATCGCGGGCAGGAAGCGGCGGTTCCAGGTGACCCGCGGGATGTGGACGGCCGTGTCGACTCGGAAGCCGTCGACGCCCATGTCGATGTACTTGTCGTACGCCCCGATCAGGTAGTTCTGCACCTGGGTGCTCTCGGTGTCGAGGTCGGCCAGGTCCTCGTGCAGCCAGCAGGAGCGGGAGTCCTCGCCCTCCCAGTTGCCGATCCAGCACTGGTGGTAGTAGGCCTTCGGGAACATGCCCGAAGTGGGGCTGGGCCACTGGCAGTTGTAGAGGGTGTAGCCCTCGGCGCTCTTTCCGCCGGTGGGCTTGCCCCAGTTGAGGCAGGTGTTCCCGGTGGGCTCGGCGGTCGACCACAGGTCGCCGTTGTAGTAGGACTTGCCGGACTTTGTTTCGACGGTGAGGCCGTCGTACTCGAAACCCTCGTTCCTCTCGTCGTAGTACCAGCTCCACTGGCTGTCCCGGACGCCGTACACGGTCGGGGTGAACAGGCCCTTGGCGCCCCAGCGGGAGCTGTGGTTGTAGACGACGTCCTGGTAGATCTTCATGCCCTTGGCGTGAGCCGCGTTGATCAGGTCCTGGTAGGAGGCGCCGGTCGACTCCAGGCGGGCGTCCACCGTGTAGAAGTCGTAGCCGTGGTAGCCGTGGTAGTCGTAGTCCGATCGGTTGAGGACGACCGGCGTGATCCACACCGCCGAGAAGCCGAGCGCCTTGATGTAGTCGAGGCGCTCGACCAATCCCTTGAAGTCGCCGCGGAACATGGGGTCGTTGTTCGCCGCGTTGCCGGACTTGGTGTGCTGGCTGCCGCCGCGGTTGTTCGACGTGTCGCCGTCGTGGAAGCGGGCGGTCATGACGAAGTAGATGGGGTCCTTGCGCGGGTCGGTGCCCAGCGGGGTGCCGGCGGCGGGGGTGGCCGGCTTCTTACCGGTGGTCGCCGTGGCCGCGGCGGAGGCGGCGGAGGTGTTGCCGGCCGCGTCGACGGCCTTGACCGTGTAGCTGTAGGTGGTGTGCTCCTCCAGGCCGGTGTCGGAGTGGACGGTGGAGGCGACGTCGATGACCGTGGTGCCCTTGGTGCCGCCGGTGCGGGTGAGCTGGTACTTGGTCACGCCGGTGTCGTCGGTGGCGGCGTCCCAGGACACGACCACGGAGGTGTTGGTCGCGCTCGCCCGGACGGCGGCCGGGGTGCTGGGCGCCTCGGTGTCGGGTTCCTCGGCGGCGCACGGGTCCTTGGCGTCGGCGGTGACGGTGTTGTCCTGCACCGTGCTCGTGCCGGACGCGATGGTGTAGTCGGAGCCGTTGTTGTTGTCCCAGACCCCGTTTCCGTTGTTGAAGGCGGCCTTCAGCGAGGTGGCGGAGCCGATGTGGACCGTCTTCTTCCACCATCCGGTGCAGGCGGCCTCCATGCCCACGCCGGGCACGGTGGTCCAGGTTCCCCCGGCGGGCTGGTAGTGCAGGTTGGCGGTGGTCCAGCCGAGGGTCTGGGTGGAGTAGTAGACGGTCGCCTCGTTGCCGGTCCCCGCACCGGAGTCGGCGCACGGGTCGCTGTGCGCCACCACGCCGTCCTTGACGGTGATGTTCCCGGTGCCCAGGGCGTAGTTCCGACCGCCGTTGTTGTCCCAGACTCCGTTTCCGTTGGTGAAGGTGGCCTGGAGCCCGGTGGCGGAGCCCAGGTCGACGGTCAGCTTCACCCAGTCCGTGCACGCGGTCTGCATCTGCGTGCCGGGCACGGTGGTCCAGGATCCGCCGTCGGGGGCGTAGTGGAGGTGGTGGTCCGACCAGTTCTTGGTCTTCGTGTAGTAGAAGACGGTGGCCGAGGTGGCGGTGGCGGACGCCGCATCGGCGGCGGCCGCGGGTGGCGTGGGGATGGTCATCGGCAGGACGAGTGTCGCTGCGGCGAGGGCTCCGGCCGCCCAGGGGTGGGCGAGAGAGCGGCGGCGTCTCATGCGCGGCTCCAGGATGCGGTGGGGAGGGTGCCGTGGGGTGTGGGCGCCGTCGGAGACCTCGACCCGCCTCAAGGACTTCAGCGCCCGGGCCTGTACTGCATGGCCTTTCTGAAATTTTTAGCAACTCCTTGCAGGCGTCGGGAGATTACCCGTACATGTCAGTGGCGTAAAGGGTGCGCGCACGGTGAGCCGACGGTATTCCGGCCGCGGCGGGGTAAAGGGACGTCGATCAACCCCCGTCGAGAAGGAGCCGAGGATGACCGACGACGCCTATCTGTTCCTGCTGGACGACCCTTCCGTTCCGCTCGGCGTGGCCCCCGCCGCCGTCGGTGATCTCGCGTGCATGGAGACTCCCGCGGTCCGCGCGTGGCTGGATGCCCACGGAAGCGATCCGGCGTCCCCGCACCTGCGCCTGCTGCCGCCGGAGGAGACGGCGGCCGTGCCCGAGGGAGCGGAACGGCTGCCCGTCCCGCTGAGCGACGAGGAACTGAGCCGGGTCCGCCACGGGATGGCGCCGGAGCCGCTCGCCCGGATCGAGGAGGAGCTGCTCGCCTACCGCGACTGCGCGGACGGCCGCGACGGCCTGATCGGACGCGCGCTGGCCGCCGGCGTGCCCCCGCACCGCATCGCCGAACTGACCGGGGTGGATCCCGCGACGGTGACGGCTGCGGCGGGCGGCTGACGACGCGGCGCGTCCTCAGCCGCCGTCGGGCCTCACCTGCCTGGTCCGGGGTCCGGCTGGACGGCTGTGTCCATGCCGGCGCGGGCCGCTTCCAGCTGGGCGGCGAACGCGATGCCGAGGAAGAGCGCGACGGCGGTGAGGTTGGCCCACAGGAGCAAGGCGATGAAGGCGGTGAGCGGCCCGTACACGGCGCCGAAGGCACCGCTCTCCTCGACGTACAGCGCGAGCAGCCATGTGGCCGACACCCACAGCAGGAGGTGCACGGCCGAACCGAAGGCCAGCCAGGTGTAGCCGGGCTGGACGCGGCGGGGCGACCAGCGGAAGATCACGGCGGAGGCCACCCAGGCCAGCGCGAGCCCGAGGGGAATGTCGAGCACACCCCACCACTGCGGTCCGCTGCCCTCCCGACCGGCGGAGTGCGCCACCGCATCGCCCACGGCCTCACCGGCCACGAGGACGACGAACCCCAGCACCAGGGGCAGACCGGCGGCGAGCGCGAGAACGATCGCCCGCGCGTACTTCCGTGGGAAGGGACGGTCGCGCTCGATGCCGTAGATCCGGTTGGCGCCGCGCTCGATCTGGCCCATGGCCGAGGCGAGGTTCAACAGGGCGAAGCCCAGGCCGAGCCACAGGGCGAGCGTGCTCCAGACATCGCCGTCAGCGGTACGCCGTGTCCCTTCGAAGGCGTCCTCGACGACCTCCGCGCTGGCACCCGGCACGATCCGGCCGAGCGTCAGCTCGATGATCCGGCCCACGCCCTCCGTGTGCACCGACGTGGCCAGCCCGACGAGCGCCACGGTGCACGGAACCAGCCCGAGCACCACCTGGAAGGCGAGGGCACGCGCGTTGCTGAAGCCGTCCGCGTAACGGAACCGTGCGAAGGAGTCGGTCAGCAGCCGCAGCCCCCCGTAGTGGCGCAGGGCGGTGAACGCCTCGTCTCCGGAGAGCTCTTCCCCGATCATGTCCCGGGTCTGTGGCACGTGGACGGCGGTTCCCATGGCGTGGACCTCCTTCGCTTACGGCTGCTCCCTGTCCGGTTGCCCCGGGAGCCGCACCGTCCGACCTCCTGCTTCGGACACGGCCCACGGGTCCTTCCCCGTACGCACCGACCGGCGATCTCGGCATGGTCCGCGGACACCGCATCCCAGCGCCGACGTGCACGGTCAGCCACCGCGGACACGCCCCCTCCCCTCCGTCTGTCCCCCGGCGGGCCGGGTCGCCACACCGGCACGGTGCTACCTCCAGCCGGTCGATGAGCCAGCCGACCGGCAGACAGCCTGTTCCGTACCCTTACGGCATGCGCATGCGCCCCACCCTGAGCTGGACCCCCAGTGAGGACCTGCCGCCGGGCACCACGGATCTGGAGCCGATCACCGAAGCGCTGAGCACCGGCGGTGTGCTGGTGCTCAGCGGGGCGGGCATCTCCACGGAGTCGGGCATCCCCGACTACCGGGGCGAGGGCGGGAGCCTGAGCCGGCACACCCCGATGACCTATCAGGACTTCACCGGCAGCGCCCAGGCCCGGCGCCGGTACTGGGCGCGCAGCCACCTCGGCTGGCGCACCTTCGGCCGTGCCCGCCCCAACGCCGGGCACCGGGCCGTGGCCGCGTTCGGGCGGCACGGCCTGCTCTCGGGTGTGATCACCCAGAACGTCGACGGTCTGCACCAGGCCGCGGGCAGCGAAGGCGTCGTGGAACTCCACGGAAGCCTGAACCAGGTCGTCTGCCTTTCCTGCGGCACCTTCAGCCCGCGCCACGAACTCGCCCGCCGGCTGGAGGAGACCAATGTGGGCTTCGAGCCGGTCGCCGCGGGAATCAACCCGGACGGTGACGCCGACCTGACCGACGAACAGGTCGCGGACTTCCGCGTGGTGCCCTGCGCGGTCTGCGGCGGCATCCTCAAACCGGACGTGGTGTTCTTCGGCGAGAACGTTCCGCCGCGGCGGGTCGAGCACTGCCGCACGCTGGTCCGTGAGGCGACCTCGCTGCTGGTCCTGGGCTCCTCGCTGACGGTGATGTCCGGACTCCGGTTCGTCCGCCAGGCGGCCCAGGCCGGGAAGCCGGTGCTGATCGTCAACCGGGACCCGACCCGTGGCGACCGGCACGCCCTCACCCGGGTCGCGCTCCCGCTGGGGACAGCCCTCACCACCGTGGCCGACCGGCTGGACATCCCCCTCGACGGTCGCGCGTCGACGGGGTGAAACGGTCACCGTGGCAGGGCCTCACCAGGGTTCGGCACACACCGGCCCCTCATGTCGATGGGAAACCGGAGGGGATGTCAGGCAGCAAGGGGCGCGTGCAGCGGACATCACACACCTCGGCCCTGTCCGCTTCCGATGCCGGGAGTGAGGCCGTGACTGCCGGGCATCCGCTGATTCGGGCTCGTCCTACGGCCCGTAACGATCTGTCTCTTGGTCCAACGGGAGAATCGGCGTGACCCTCGACGGCATACCGGCGCAGACTGCCTGTCACACGACACCTGACGCACACACCCGCAAGCAGCGCCTGCGTCGCCGCCTGGAGCGGCTGATCGGCGTGGCCGCCACCGAAGGCAATCAGCTCGTGCCCTTGCGCAACGGCGACGAGATCTTCCCCGCCATGCTCGGCGCGATCCGCTCGGCCCGGCACACGATCGACATGATGACCTTCGTGTACTGGCGCGGTCAGATCGCCCGCGACTTCGCCGCCGCCCTCGCCGATCGCGCCCGCGCGGGTGTGCGGGTGCGGCTGCTGCTCGACGGCTTCGGCGCCAAGGAGATCGAGCAACGCCTGCTGGACCTCATGGAGACGGCGGGTGTTCAGGTCGCCTGGTTCCGCAAGCCCGTCTGGCTGTCGCCGTTCAAACAGAACCACCGCTGCCACCGCAAGGCCCTCATCGTCGACGAGGACACCGCGTTCACCGGCGGTGTCGGGATCGCGGAGGAATGGTGCGGCGACGCCCGCGGTCCGGGCGAGTGGCGCGACACGCACGTCCAGGTGCGCGGTCCGGCGGTGGACGGCATCGCGGCGGCGTTCGCGCAGAACTGGGCCGAGTGCCACGACGAACTGTACGACGACCGCGACCGCTTCACCGAGCACCGTCAGGTCGGCTCGGCGGTCGTCCAGGTGGTGCGCGGCTCCGCCAGCATCGGCTGGCAGGACATGCAGACCCTGATCCGGGTCATGCTGACCTCTGCCGAGGAACGGTTCCGCCTCGCCACCGCCTACTTCGCCCCCGACACCTACTTCGTCGACCTGCTGTGCCGGACCGCCCGCCGGGGCGTGCGCGTGGAGATCCTGCTCCCCGGTCCCCATACCGACCAGCGCGCCTGCCAGCTGGCCGGCCAGCACCACTACACGCGTCTGCTGGAGGCGGGCGTGCGGATCCGGCAGTACCAGCCGACGATGATGCACGCCAAGATCATCACGGTGGACTCGGTCGCCGCCCTCATCGGATCCACCAACTTCAACCGCCGCTCCATGGACCACGACGAAGAGGTCATGCTCGCTGTCCTGGACGAGACGTTCACGGCGGCACTCGACCGCGACTACGAGGCGGACCTCGAGGACAGCGTCGACATCGAGCTCTCCCGATGGAGACGGCGAGCCGTGCTCCAGCGCGCCAAGGAGGCCGCCGTCACCCCGATCAGACGCTTCCTGTAGCGCGACCGCCCACGACCGGCTGACACCGCCCTGACTCGCCGGCCGTCCTCCTGGCGCAGGTTCAGGGTCGTCGTCAGGTGGATCCGGGCCGTCACCCCGTGCGGGGCGCCCGGACCAGTGCCGGGTTCGGCGGTCGGCGCGGCTCCCGTTTCTCCTCCGCACGGGGTCGGGTTCTGGCGGAAAACACCTCCTCGCGCTCGGCGAAAGCCACCTGGAATCGTCGCGTCCTGGACACCGCACAGCACAGGAACTCGACCGCCGCCCCGCGTCGTTCACCCCATGGACGGCCTGCCTGTGATGCCGCCGATGGCAGGAGGGAGGCGGCAGACCGGGACGCAAGGTCGTGTACTGGGCGGCTCACGCCCGAACAGACCCGAACCACCCCGCGGTGAACGAGGTCTTGGGCAACCTCCCCGACATCGACCAGGCCGTCCGCGCCGTCGTACGCCACGTCCCCGCCCGCTACTCCTGACGCACTCGGTCACCCGGAAGCCGGAGCACCGTCGGCCGCGTCGGTGGACCGCAGCAGGCGCAGGAACGCCTTCACACCCGCGATGATCTCCTGGTTGTCGGTCAGGCGGTTCACCGTGGACTCGAACTCCCGGCCCAGCGCGGCGATCCTGCGGTCCGCCTCCTCGGTCCGCTCGTGCGTGCTCATGGCGAGTGCGTCCACGGTACGGCGCAGTTCGGCGAGGGCCCGGTACTGTTCCTCCGCCTTCTCCTCCAGGAGCCGCGTCCCGGCCTCGGCACGGTCCAGCCGGGCGTGCAGTTCGACGACGTCGTCCCGCGGATACGTGACGTCCTTGAGCAGGGTGCCCAGACGCCGCCGAAGCTGGCCGAAGTAGGCGCCGGCCGGCCGGAAGAAGGTGCTCAGCAGGAAGAAGGCGCCGAACCAGTAACCTGTGAACTCGTCCGTCGCCCAGGTGAAAGCGCAGACGACCGCCGCTGTCACCACGTGGCCCGCGACCGCCGCCCGAAGCATGGTGCGGGCGATGCGCGCGGCCTCGGCATCGCGAGCCGGGGAGACCTCCATGCCTTTCTCCCGGCTCACCGCGATCTCCGCGAGCACCGCATGCGCGCGGAAGTAGAGGTTCCAGGGCAGCGTGAGCAGGAGCAGCAGCCACAGAAGGCTCAACACGCCCGCCCCGACACCGAACATCACCTCGGGCGGTGCCCCCGCCACGTAGGCGAAGACCAGTGCCGCGGCCGCCACCACCACGGCTGCCACCACCGCCAGAAATCTGCTCATGCCCCCGCCTCCGGCTCCGCCTCCTGGCCGTACGTCGACACGGACCATCGTCACCGGTCCGGTGCGGGTCGGCATGAGTAGGCGTACTCAGTGAAGCGTGGCGGTGCGGTGCGTGACGCAGGACATTCACCGTCCGAACAGCCGGGCCGCGTTGTCGTGGCACACCGCCCGCAGCCACTCCTGTCCGAGATCCAGCCGCTCCAGGGCGTGCAGTTGGTGCACATAGGGATAGGGGATGTTGGGGAAGTCGGAGCCCAGCAGGATGCGATCGCCGAGCGCGGCCAGCCGCGGGAGGGCCCGGAGCGGGAACGGCGTCAGCCGCTCGGTGAAGTCGGTGAACGCCATCGTCGTGTCCAGCCGCACCTCCCCGTACCGCTCGGCGAGGCCGAGGAACTCCTCGTACTCGGGCATCCCCATGTGCGCGATCACCAGCCGCAGCCGAGGGTGGCGCGCCAGCACCCGCGCGATCGGCTCGGGGCCGGTGTGCTTGCCGGGCGCCGGCCCCGAGCCGCAGTGGATCACCACGGGGACGCCGGCCTCGGCCAGCAAGCCCCAGGCCGGCTCCAGGAGTTCGTCGGCCGGGTCGTACGCCCCCACCTGGACATGTGCCTTGAAGACGCGCGCGCCCGCCTCGACCGCCTCCCGGACGTACGCCTCGACGCCCGGCTCGGGATAAAGAGTGGCGGTGTGCAGACAGTCGGGGGTGCGGCGGGCGAAGTCGACCGCCCAGCCGTTCAGCCAGCGGGCCATCCCGGGCTTGTGCGGGTAGAGCATCGCGGTGAAAGCACGTACGCCGAACGCCCGCAGCACCGCCGTGCGTTCCGCCTCCTCCTTCCGGTAGGTGATCGGCCACTCGAGTCCGCCGGTCAGCGGCCCGAGCGCGTCGAAGTAGCCCCAGACCTTGCGCAGGACCCGCTCGGGCATGAAGTGCGTATGGACGTCGACCAGCCCCGGAAGGCCGAGCCGACCCCAGAAACGGCGGACCTCGGCGGCCTCCTCGTCCAGCGGAACGTCACTCATGACCCCTCGCACCCCCCGGGCATCCCCGCTTCGGCGACCCGGCACAGTGCGGGAGACCTGGGCGAAGGACGGGTTCCGCGGGATCGCGGGGCTGGACGGGCGTCATGCGGTGATCGTTCATGTCGCTCACGATCAGCCCTGGTGGGGCGATGGGTCCACTCCCTTGCGGGAGGAAAACGGTGAGGTGTCCGTCACCCGTCCTCTCCGATGGCGCTTCTTTTCGCCGTCACGTCGAAGGGGCGGCTTCCCGAGACCGTCTTACCGGGAACCGGGAACCGGGAACCGGGTTGCCGGGTGCCGGGTTGCCGAGTGCCGGGCCCCGGCAGGGACCCGGGCGGGCGGGATCACGCGGTGTTCAGTGTCCATTTCTGGTTGGCGCCGCCCGTGCAGGTCCAGATCTGGGCGGGGGTGCCGTCGGCGGAATTGTTGCCGGTGATGTCGAGACACTTGTCCGCACCGGTGTTGACCACGTCGTGGGTGGTCGGGTTGTAGGACCACTGCTGCGCCGAGGTGCCGTTGCACGTGTAGAGCTGCACTCTGGCGCCGTCGGCTGTCGAGGCCCCGGCGACGTCCAGGCACTTGCCGAGCGCCCGGATGCTGCCGTCCGAGCCCACGGTCCAGCGCTGGGCCGTCGTGCCGTTGCAGGCGTAGAGCTGGACGGCGGTGCCGTCGGCCGTGCCTGCGCCCGCGACGTCCAGGCACTTCCCCGCGAGTCCGGTGAGACTGCCGGTGGTGCCGCCCGGGTTGCCCGAGGGTGTGCCGGACCAGGTGAAAGTGGCGGTGGTCCGGGCGGGCAGGCTGTAGGTGACGGACTGGCCGCCCCAGTCGATGCGGACCGAGCGGGCGGATGTGCCGCCGTTGTGGGCGATCAGCGCCTTGGAGCCGTCCGGGTTGCGCCAGGCGACGTTGGGCACCGTGGTGCCGGCGGTGGAGGCGATCCGGTGGGCACCGGGCCTGACGAACTTGGTGAGGTGTCCGGTGGTGTAGTACTCGATCGTGTAGTCCACCTGCCCTGCTCGCGGCCCGCCTTCCTGCACGGTGACGAGTCCGGTGCAGGTACCGCAACCGCCGTTGTGCGGGCCCATGTTCTGGTTGAGGGCCAGACTCCACTTGACCAGGCTGCTGCTCCAGTTGCGGGCGTAGTTGACGATGTCGGCCAGGTCTTCGTTGTGCTGGTTGCCGATCCACGTGCCGCCGGAGTGTTCGGTGCTGAACTGCCGGACGGTCGGGTACTGGTCGTGCACCTGACTGCCCACCGCCGGGTCGCCGGCGTAGCCGTGCCAGGCGATGCCGCCGAACAGCGGGTCGTTGCGCACGCCGGCGTCCGCCAGGATCGCCGCGCCCATGCCGGCGTAGTCACCGTAGTTCCAGTCGTGGATGAGGACCTTGGTGTCGATGCCCGCGGCGCGGAAGGCCGGGTAGACGTGGTTCTTCGTGAACTCGATCAGTCCCGAGGAGTTCCAGCTCATCCCCGGGTAGTTCATGGCCGTGGGGTTGCCTGCCTGGCAGCAGTTCGGCTCGTTCTGTACCGAGAGGTAGTCGATGTCCACGCCGGCGTCCTGGTAGCTCTGGATGTACTTGACCAGGTACTGGGCGTACATGGGGTAGTACTCCCACTTCAGCCACCCCATCTGGTCCATGCGGCCGTTGTCCTTCATCCAGCCGGGCGCGCTCCATGGCACGCCCTTGACGCGCAGCGCGGGGTTGAGCTGCTCGGCCTGTGCGGTCAGCAGCCGGACGTTCGTGTCGTAACCGTTGGCGCCGAAGTCGTTCAGGTCGCAGCAGGTGTCGTCCAGGGAGACGTGGCCCGGCCGGGACAGGTCCGAGGCGCCGATCGGGTTGCGGACGAAGGACAGGCCGATGCCGTCGGTCGGTGAGAACAGCCGGCGCATCACGGCGTCACGGGTGGCGGCGCTGACCGCTCCACCACGCAGCAGGTACGCGGTGGTGTCGGTGATCGAGGCACCGCCACCCTCGAACTGCTGGTACGTGGTCGTCTCGTCGACGGTGATGATCTGGTCGGCGGCGCCGCCGGACGCGCCGAAGTTCAGGGGTGCCTGCTGGGCGAGGCCGCGGGTGACGTTGCGGCCGCCGGCGTCGGAGGTGGTGGTGAGCCACACGTCGACGCGCTCCCCCGCCGCCACGGCCTGTGGTGTCGCGGCCGGGGTGACCAGGAACGCGAGGGCGAGGGCGAGCACGGCCGCCAGCGTCGCGGGGAGTCGGCGGGAGGGAGGCGTGCCGCAGAGCAGGGCCGGCCTGCGCGAGGGGGTCATGGCGTGACCTTCCGGTGGGGGGTGTCCTCACCTCCATGGCGTGCGCGCGGGGTGAGGTGAGAGGTGGCGCTCGGAGGAGTCCGGGCGCCGCTCGCGAAGGCGAGGTGCGACCGCCGTGAAGACGCCGCCCGAACGGTGGACCGACTTATCTCAAGCCATGATTGAACTAATAAGTCATGTTCCCGTCAATACACGTGCACGCGGGACCCCGGGGATGCGGTGGGTGTTTCCACTGGTCCGGAATGGCGCCGAGCCAGGTGACGAGGTCACCGTCCGGAGGGAGTGTGCGCAACCCCCGGCCGGATGCCACCGCCGCTCGGCGCGCTGCCGCAGCAGCGGCTCAGCTCAGGGGCAGCCGCATGAGCACCAGGTCGAGCCACCGGCCGAACTTCCTGCCGACCTCCGGCATGGTGCCGACGTACTGGAACCCGAACCGTTCGTGCAGCCGGATCGACGCGGCGTTCCCGGCTTCGATGCCGGCGATCACGACATGGTGGCCCGCGTCGCGCGCCGAGGCGATGAGGGCCGTCAGCAGCGCGGAGCCGATGCCGAGTCCGTGCCGGTCCTCACGGACGTAGACCGAGTCCTCGACCGTGTGGCGGTATCCGTCCAGATGCCGCCAGGGGCCGTGGACCGCGAAGCCGGCCACCTCGCCCTCAGCCTCGGCGACCAGCGCCGAGCCCCTCTCCAGGTGGGCCGCGAGCCAGGCGACTGCCTCCGCGGGTGACTGCGGGGTCTGCGTCCACAGGGCGGTGGTGTGCTCGATCGCGTGGTTGCGGATGGCGCGGATGGCCTCCGCGTCGCCGGGACGGGCTGGGCGCACCGTAACGACAGCACGGCTTCTTTCGTATATTGGATTCATGTCCAATATAGTAGACCCGCTGGTGGGGCAGATCGCCGCGCGCGTGCGCACCGAACGGGAACGGCGCCGGTGGACCCTGGCTCGGCTCGCGGACGTCTCCGGCGTGTCCCAGGCGATGATCAGCAGGATCGAGCGCGGGGAGAGCAGCCCCACCGCCGTCGTCCTGGGCAAGCTGTCGGCCGCGTTCCAGCTGAGCATCGCCTCCTTGCTCACCTCGACCGAGGGGACGCAGGACGACTCACAGGACGACGCGCAGAGCGTCGCGGGCGTGCGCCGCCGGACGGACACGGCCGAGTGGCGCGACCCCGGCACCGGTTACCGGCGCCGCCAGATCACCGGCCCCCACTTCCCCGCGGAGGTCGCCGAGATCCGCCTGCCCGCCGGCGCCCGGGTGCCTTATCCGGCCGCCGCGTTCGCCTTCGTACGACAGGTCGTCTGGGTCCTGGACGGCCGCCTGACCTTCCATGACGGCGACACGGTCCACGAACTCGACGCGGGCGACACCATCGAACTCGGCGAACCCACCGAGCGTGTCTTCGCCAACACCACCGACGCCGAGTGCCGGTACGCGGTCATCCTCACCCGCGGCAACCGGCCATGACCCGCCCCCTTCTCCGAGGCGGCACGTTCCTCCTCGCCTCCATAGCCGGAACGGCGATCGCGAACAACTACGCCATCCAGCCCGCGCTCACAGCGGTCGCCTTCGAGCTGGGCGTTCCCCTCTCCGTGGTCGGTCTCCTCCCGACCGCCGCGCTCGTCGGCTGCGTGATCGGTTTCGCCCTCCTGCTCCCCCTCACCGACCACGTCGCGCCCAACCGGCTGGTGGCCGCGCAGCTCACCACGCTGGCCGCCGCCCTCGGCGTCGCGGCGACCGCGCCCGGCGCGACGGTGCTCCTGGCTGCCTACCTGCTCATCGGCGCGGCCGCCAGTGTCGCCGCCCAGGCCGGCACCATCGCGGGCCGGCACGCCCCGTCCGGACGCCGCGGAACGGGCGTCGCCACCGTGGCCGCCGGCATGTCGGCCGGCATCCTGCTCAGCCGCCTGGCGGGAGGAACACTCACCGACATCCTCGGGTGGCGGCGGATGCTTCTCGTCTTCGCGGCTGTCGCCCTGCTCGGCGCGATCGCCGGCGCCACCCTTCTGCCCCGGCGGCGGCCGCGCTCCGACCACGGTTACCGTGCCGCCCTGACATCACTTCACGCGTTGTCGCGTCAGTTCGCGGAACTGCGCCGTGCGGTGGCCACCGGCGGGTTGTGGTACTTCGCCTTCAACCTCGTCTGGGTCTCGCTCGCGCTCACCCTGGCGAAACCGCCGTACTCCCTCGGCCCGACCGCCATCGGCCTGTACAGCCTGGCCGGGGTCCTCGGCTTCGCGGCGCTCCCCCTCACCGGACGGCTCGCCGACCGGTACACACCGACCACGGTCGTCATCGCCGGCATGCTGGCCGCCGCTGCCGGAACCATGCTGCTGGCCACCGGTCTGCACACCGCGGCGGTCACAGCACTCGGGCTCGCGCTCTTCGACGCCGGCTGTTTCGCCGCCCAGGCCGCCAACCTCAGCGGCGTCATCGCTCTCGACCCGCACCGCTCCGGCAGCCTCACCAGCGTCTACCTCGTCCTGTACTTCACCGTCGGAGCCCTCGGCACCGCCCTTGCCGCGCCCCTGATCAGCGCTGTCGGCTGGCAGGGCACCGCCCTCGCCGCCCTCGCCGCCCTGCTCCTCGCCGCCGTCCTGGCGCATACCAGTTCCCGGCAGCCCCGCCGCGAGCTGACCCACGGCACAGAGCGCCGCCTCGCACCGCGTCCGCGGACCCGGTGATCGGTCCTGCCGCGCTGCGCGGCGCCTCGCAGCGCTGGGGCCGGCGCTGCGAGGCGGCTGTCGGCGCCCGAGGCGCCGTCTCTGTCGAACACCGGCCCTACCCCATGCGACCACAGCCGGAAATCGGATGATTCTGGCGTAAACCGGAATATTTGAATAGGATGCGAAACACCTCTGCCGGGTCTGCAGCACTGTCGCGTGCTGCAGTGACTTTTGGATCACATGCGACGAGGGGCTAGCAGAGGCAGGCGATGACCGACGTTCACACACAAGCGACCAGGTACGACTGGCGCGATCAAGCGGCATGCATCGGCGAGGATCCCGAGATCTTCTTCCCCCTGTCCGATTCGATCGCTCCCGGATCAGAGGCTTCTCTGGCACGGGCGATATGCCGGCGGTGCCCCGTACTCCTTGCCTGCCGTACCTGGGCCATAGAGCACGGCGAGGACGACGGAATCTGGGGCGCCACCACGGCCGCCCAACGACGAGCCATTCGGCGCGCGACAGCGCCTCCGTACACCCTTTACCCCGCCAGGAACGACGAACGGCGCCGTTGTGATCGGTTAGCCGCGGGCGCCGGGGGACGACTCACGGCGCAGTGGTTCCGCGCACCTCCACGACCAGGTAGGCCGCCTGTCGAAGCCACTCAGCGGCGGCTCTCGGCGAGTGCGCCCCGGTGGTCCCGTATCACGGCCGCGTACGCCTTCGCGCTCGGCTTCGGGCGGCGCTGGAACGTGTCACGGTCGACCTCGTGGAGGCCGAGCCGAGCGCCGTATCCGAAGATCCACTCGAAGTTGTCCAGGAGTGTCCAGTGGCAGTAGCCGAGCACGGGCGTGCCGGCGCGTACCTCGGCCACCAGCCCCTCGACGGAGGCGGGGATGAAGGCGGCGCGTTGCGCGTCGTCGGGGGTGTGGATGCCGTGCTCGGTCACGAGGACGGGCGCCCCTGACATCTGGTGGGCGTAGTGCACCGCGCCGGCGAGTGAGCCGGGCGCGATGACCGTGCCCATGCCGTTCAGTTCGCCGGCGACCGTGACTTCGCCGTCGGGTCCGTGGACGACGCGTTCGTAGTTCTGCACGCCGATGAAGTCGTCGTGGCGCGCCTCGCGGAGCCAATGGTCGTACAAGGCGGCACGCTTGGCGTCCCGGCGCGCTTCGCCGCCGGGGATCGCCACTTCGTCGGCGATGGCGATGGAGACGCCGACGGGCAGGTCGCCGCGGCGGGCCTTGATCGCGTCGCGGGCGGCACGGTGGGCGCGGGTGAACGCCGCCTGGAACTCGTCCTGCCGGTGGGCGGGAATGACGTTCGCGCTGGCGTAGGTGTCGCTTCCGGCGGCGCGTGCGGCGGCCGCGAGCATCCGCGTCTTGAGCGTCTCCGCCTCGGGCGGCAGTTTCGCGCCCGCCTGCAGCAGTTGCTCGGGCGGCATTCTCGGCCCCAACGCCACGGCGGGCGTCGCGCAGGCCTTCCACACCACCCAGGTGGTGTGGTTCGGACTGACGCTGACCCTGGTGTCCACCCTGCTCACTCCCTTCGTCATCAAGCTGGGAGACCTGTACGGCAAGAAGCGCGTCATGCTCGCCATGACCGCACTGGGTGCTCTCGGCGAGGCCCTGGCAGCCATGGCCGGGAGCTTCTGGCTCGTCCTGGCGGGCCGGGCGATCGCCGGGTTCTACGGCCCGTTCGGCGCCCTGTCCTTCGCCGCGGTGCGCGACGTCTTTCCGCCCCGGCTGGTCAAGCAGGCCAGCGGCATCATGGGCAGCAGCGTCGGCCTGGTGGCGCTCGTCTCCCCCTTCCTCGCCGGCTGGCTGGTGGACGGCTGGGGCTACCGCGGCGCCCTGTGGTTCCTCGCCGCCGCGACCGCCGTCGCCTTCGCGCTGGTCGCGCTGCTGGTCCCGGAGACCCCGCGGCACTCGTTCGACTCCGGTTTCGACTGGATCGGCGGCCTGGTCCTGGGCGGTGGCCTGACAGCAGTGGTCTACGCCGTCGGCCAGGGGCAGAGCTGGGGCTGGTCCGACACGCGGACCCTGGGATGGCTCGGGGCGGGGATCGTCGCGCTGATCGCGTTCGTCTTCGTGGAGCGTTCCAGCGCCCACCCCATCCTTGACCTGAAGGTCCTGCGCCGCCGCCCGGTGGCCCTCGCGCTCACCGCCGGGCGGCCTCGCCCAGACGGTCGCCTTCACGATGCCGGGCCTCGCCATCCTGCTCGCCCTCTACCCCGCCGTCCCGGGTGTCTCGGCCGGCCGGGGCTGGACGGCCCACCACAACGCCGTCGTCAGCGTGAGCTGGAACGTGGTGATGTTCGGCACCGGCCTGCTCGTCAGCCGGTACCTGCGCCGCTTCGACGCCCGCCGGATCTGGTGCGCCGGCCTGGCGGTGATGGCCGTCGGCTACACACTCGTCGGCTCCTACCACGGCAACGAACTCGAACTCATCCTTACCTCGTGCGTCGCCAACATCGGCGCCGGCGTCGTCGTCGCGGGAGCGCCCGCACTCGTGGTCGGCGTGGTCTCACGCGACGAGCAGGGCCTGGGCAGCGGCATGCTGAACATGCTCATCAGCCTCTTCGGCGCCATCGTCACCGCCGGCGCCTACGCCGTCCTCGCGGCGGACAGCACCGTCGTCGACGGCACCGCCTTCTACCTCGACACCGGCTACTCCTGCATCTTCTGGCTCGGCGCCCTGGTCACCCTGGTCGCCCTGCTGCTCTCCCTGTTCATCCCACCGCTGCACGACCCGGCGGAGGAGGACGCGGCAGACGGCACCCCGCTCGCCTGACCGCGCGTGCGTCGGGGCCGTTGACGGACGGCCCCGACGCACGCGGCCCCGGCTCGCTTTCCCGTTCGTCCACGCGGTGAAAAGTGCGGCGTTTCGGGCAAGCACTTCCATGAAACCCAAAGAGATGAATGACCACGCGGGGAGCGAGGGCCGAATGGACCGCAATGAGACCGAGGCACGGTTGCTGGACGGTCTGACGGTGGACGACCGGCGACCTGAGCAACCGGTACTGCTGGACGGCGCCCGAGAACCTATCACCACCTGGCGGGAGAACTATCCGTACGACAGGAAAGTGAACCGCAAGGAGTACGAGCGGACCAAGCGGGTCCTGCAGATCGAGTTGCTCAAGCTCCAGCGGTGGATCAAAGACACCGGCGGTCGCCTGGTCGTGATCTGCGAGGGCCGGGACGCCGCAGGCAAGGGCGGCACCATCCAGCGTTTCACCGAACGCCTCAATCCCCGCGGCGCCAACATCGTGGCCCTGGACAAGCCCACGGAACGGGAGAAGGGCCAGTGGTACTTCCAGCGCTACGTCAACCATCTCCCCGGGCCGGGAGAAATCGCCTTCTTCGACCGCTCCTGGTACAACCGGGCAGGAGTCGAACGGGTCATGGGCTTCTGCACGCAGCATGAATACGAACTGTTCTTCAAACAATGTCCGGTCTTCGAGCAAATGCTGGTGGAAGACGGCATCATCCTGGTGAAGTTCTGGTTCTCCGTTTCGCGTGCGGAGCAGCGGACGCGGTTCGCGATCCGCCAGGTCGACCCGGTCCGGCAGTGGAAGCTGTCTCCCACCGACGTCCAGTCCCTCGATCTCTGGGACGAATACACCACGGCCAAGGTGGAGATGTTCCGCGCCACCGACACCGAGCACGCCCCCTGGACCGTCGTCAAGAGCAACGACAAACGACGGGCCCGCCTCGAGGCCATGCGCAGCCTCCTCCACCGGGTCGACTACGCGGCCAAGGACGTGGAAGCAGTCGGCAAGCCCGACCCCCTCATCGTCGGCGCAGCGGCCACCCTCCTGGAGCCGGGTGAAGAGGACACCGCGCTTTCCCCGACCCCTCTCATCACCCAGCAGAAAGGCCCCGGGCAGCATCCCCACCCACGGACACCCACACGTCCGAGCGAGGGCTCGCCCTAGCAGGCCCTTCGCCGGGTGCGCCGTTGCTGGGGACGGAACACGCCGCGGCGGTCACCCCGCAGCGCAGCCTGCTGCCGTGTGAGGCAGCAGGTGGGCCGCACCGCGGTCCGCTCGCGTACGGACCGCGGTCCACCGCGTACGCCCGCTCCGGTCGTTCACTGCCACAGCTCGCTGCTGTCGCACACGCGCGCACCCATGTTGCGCTCCATCATCCGCAGGGCGGCGTTCGCCAGGTCGGCATGGATGCGGGCGACGGCATCACGCGGGACGGTGACGTCGAAGTGCCGGATGTGGGCGTCGAGGCAGGAGTAGAGGACGCACTGTTCCGTCACCTGGCCGCAGAGCACGAGCTCGTCGATCCCCTGTTGCTGAAGCAGGTAGGACAACGGCGTCTCGAAGAAGATCGAATGGCGGGCCTTGACGACGAAGAGCGACGAGTCGTCGGGCCGGAGCGGGTCCACGAGGTGTGCGTGCGGTCCCGACAGGGCCTTGTCGAGGAGTTCGCCGTGGTGCGAACGCCACTCGCCGAAGTTGTCGTTGACGTAGATCACGGGTACGCCCTTGTCGCGCGCCCGCTCCAGCAGGCCGGCCACGACCGGCACGACCGACTCCGCCGAGGGCAGCAGCAAGTCGGCGTCCTTGTGGTCGTAGGTGTTGATCATGTCGATGACGATCAGCGCGGTCTTGTTCATGCTGCCACGGTATGCACCGCCCGGTGCCGGTCGTAGCGGAAGTCTTTTCGGCGGGAATGCGTGTTCACAGGCCATGCGGGCATTCGGTGTCAGACCGATACAGCGAACGCGCTGTCGAGCAGTGGGGAGTTTCTGATGGTGATCGCCGGTGTCATCGCCCTGTGCGTCGTTCTCGCCGTGCTTGCCTTTCTGATGCCACGCCTGTCCCGGCACCCGCAGAACGGTGCCCATCGCGCCATGGGCCTCGGTTCGCGGACCGGCTCCAAGGCTCCCGGCCCGCTGGGGCGCCTCCTCAGCAAGCCCTTCAGTTCCGGCTCCCGCGCGCTCGGCCGCAGCGGCTCGGCCGGCCGCCGGGCACGCGGCCGACTGCCGTTCTGACGCGGAGCCCGCATCGTCAGATCATGTTCGGAGCAGCCCATGCCGTCGCACGCACCCGCCAGTCCGACGCCGAGAACGGCCCCGCCCGGGCGCCGGAGGCTGCGCGGCGTCCTGATCGTCGGACATGACGCGTTCATGGCGTCCGCTCCCGGGGAGATCCGCGTGGCTGCACCCGACAGCCGTCATGCCGCGGTCCCCGGGGCCGGACGGCCACGGTCGGGCGACAGCGGCCTTGTCCCCTCCGGCGTTCCCGCTTCCTGAGATGTCGCGGCCATGGCCCTGACCGTCGAGCATGTCGCCAAGAGCTACGGCTCCCGGCCCGTCCTGCGTGACGCGTGCCTCGAGGTCGCCCGCGGGCGGCTCGTCGGCGTGGTCGGAGAGAACGGCGCCGGCAAGACCACGCTGCTGCGCATCCTCAGCGGCGACCTGCGCGCGGACGCCGGGACCGTCCGTCTCGACGGCACGCTGGGCTACTGCCCCCAGCACCCCGTGCTCGACGAGGAGCTGACCGTACGGCAGCACCTGCGGCTCTTCCAGATCGCTCACCGACTGCCCCGTCTCGACCGGGCCGAGAGGCTGCTCTCGACGCTCGGGCTGGCCGGCTACCACCGGCAGCCGGTCAGGACGCTCAGTGGTGGCACACGGCAGAAACTCAACCTGGTCCTCGCGCTGATGCACGATCCCGAGGTGTTGTTGCTGGACGAGCCCTACCAGGGCTTCGACTGGGAGACGTACCTGCGGTTCTGGGACATCGCCCGCGACCTGAGGGCGGCGGGCCGCACCGTGGTGATCGTCTCCCATCTCGCCTACGACAGTCAGCGCCTGGACGCCCTGTACCGGCTCAGCGACGGCCGACTGCGCCCCACCCCGACCAGCGGAGCACAGGGATGACCGGGATGATCGCCTACCGGACCGCCACCGGCTACAGCCTGCTGGCCATGGCGAAGAACCGCCTCGCCCTCGTCCTGCTGGCCTTCCTGGTGCCTCTGTGGATCACCATCGCCAAGACGGTCGCCACCCCGGATCTCTTCCCGTTCCGGCTGCGCGCCACCGGGCAGGTGCTCCATGCCGGCGGCGACAAGATCACCATGGTCAGCGGATCCCTCAACGCGGTGTCCCTGCTGGTCGGTTTCTGGGTGTTCAGCGCCGCCCGCCGCACCAGTGCCTTCGATCGGCGCCTGGCCGCGGCCGGCTACTCACGCCGCGCACTGCTGGCGGCCAAACTCACCGCTCTGCTCGTCACCGCCACCCTGGTCAGCGCGTACGCGGTGGCCTGGATGCTGCTGTACTGGACACCGCGCCAGCCCGGCCTGCTCATCCTCGCCGTGCTCGCCGCGTCCCTCATCTACGGCGCCATGGGGCTGTTCCTGTCCCTGTTCCTGCCCGGCGAGGTGGAGGGCATGGTCGCCATCATCATGGCCAGCATCATCGACCTCGCCCCGCAGAACCCCGTCGCCGCGACGACCGCCGACAGGCCGCTGGTCACCTTGCTGCCCAGCTACGGATCTCTGCAGACCGCCCTCCAGGGCGGCTTCACCCATCACTTCGCCGTCGCGCCGCTGGCCAACAGCCTGGTCTGGCTCGGCGTCCTGTCCGCCATCGCTCTCGCCGCGTTCCTGCGGCGAACGCGCGTCCACAATCTCGCCCAACCAAACTGACAGGGTCTGTTCGTCGTACCGGCCGACACGGTCTGGTCGTCGTATCGGCCCGGGTGACGGTCGTCGTACCGGCCCAGGTAAAGGTCGGCTTCGGGACTGCGGGCGGCGGGCACGTCAGCCAGGACGTACGGAGGAGACCGGCGACCACCGGCACCTCGGCTCCCATGGCCTTCCAGAGCTACTGGTCTCCGCGACAGCCCATGCGACATTTCGTGCGACGGCTCCAGCACCGCCGCCCCGTCAGTCGAGCAGGACGCCGGGGTTGAGGATGCGGTGGGGGTCCAGGGCGTCCTTGGCGGCGCGCAGTGCGAGCGCGAAGGGCTCCGGGCGCTGGAGGTCGTAGCCGGGGCGGTGGTCGCGGCCGACGGCGTGGTGGTGGGTGATGGTCGCGCGGTAGCGGTGCAGGACGTCGCTCGCGGCGGCTTTGATGTCGTCCCAGACCTCGACCTCGTCGCCGGGGCGACCTGCGACGGCCACGGTGAAGTAGGGGGCGGCGCCGTCGGGGTAGACGTGGGTCAGGCGGCAGTTGACGGTGGCCGGGTGTCCGGTCGCCTTGAGGGCGGCGGCACCGACCTCGGTGCGCACGGCGTCGATCAGGGCGGGAATCTTCTCCCAGGTGGCGGCGGTCTCGAACGTCTCGACGACGGCGCCCATGCGGGCCAGGCCGTCGCGCAGGTAGGGCATGCGCAGGAACGCCGAACGCCAGGCGCTCACGGCCGCGTCCGCCGGGGCGTCGCGGTCGGCCGTCGGCGTCTCGCCCCGGCCGCCGTGGGTGCGGGCCAGGTCCAGGGCGGTCGCGAGGTGGTCGTCGACGGGGGCGGTGGCGGACTCGAAGCCCAGGACCAGGACGGCGGAGCCGTCGCGCGTGGCGCCGGACAGTGCGGCCTCGCCGGGGTCGAGCAGCCGGCAGTTGGCCGGAGCCAGGTCGGACTGGGCGATCGCGCGCACCGCGTCCAGCGCCCGGTGGAAGTCGGCGAAGGCCACGGACGCCGAGATCTTGTGCCGGGGGCGCTCCTGCAGGCGCATCCATGCCTCGGTGATGACGCCGAGCGCGCCCTCGGAGCCGAGGAACAGGCGGTCGGGTGACGGACCGGCGCCGGACGCGGGCAGCCGCCAGGACGTGCCCGCTCCGGCGGGCGTGATCACGCGCAGGGACTGCACGAAGTCGTCGATGTGGGTGCGGACGGTGGCGTAGTGGCCTCCGGCCCTGGTGGCCAGCCAGCCGCCGAGGGTGGAGAACTCGAAGCTCTGCGGGAAGTGACGCAGGGTGAGGCCGTGGGGCCGCAGTTGCTCCTCCAGTACGGGGCCGAGCGCCCCGGCCTGGATCCGGGCCGCGCGACCGGCGGTGTCGATCTCCAGGACCCGGTCCATCGAGGTCAGGTCGAGCGACAGCACGGCGCGGTGGGCGTCGCCGCGGTACTCCACGCCTCCGACCACCGAGGACCCGCCGCCGAAGGGGATGACGGCCACGCCGTGCTCGCCGGCCCAGTCCAGCAGGTCGGCCACCTCCTGGTCGCGGGCCGGGTGGGCGACCAGGTCGGGGATCCGGCCGGGCCTGCCGCGCAGGGCCCGGATGACGTCCCGGTAGGCCTTGCCCATGGCGTGGGCGGCGCGCGTGTCGGGATCGGCGGTGACCAGATGCGCGAGGGAGGACGGCGGCGTCACGCCGGGGCGGCCGATGGGCAGGTCGGCGACCCGGGGAATCGGCAGCGGTCGGGCGAGGGTGCCCGGCAGCAGGCCGCCCGTCGCGACGCATTCGGCGTCGTCCGGGTGGGCGTCGGCGTAACCCCAGCCCCACCAGGAGCGGGCGCGAGAGGTGCCGGAGTCGGTCGCGGTCTCGGGCATGAGGGCTGCTCCCGGCGTGAGTCGACGAATTAACCCATGGGTAAATTACCGTAGGGTAAGATGGGTTGCGTGACAAGGCAGCACTCCAGGGCCGGCACCAAGGGCGTGCCGAGGGCCGCTCGCGAACAGCAGGTCCTGGCCGCGGCCACCGCGGAGTTCGGCCGCCATGGGTACGAGGCCACGACCGTGGCGGACATCGCCGCTCGCGTGGGCGTCACCAAGGCACTGGTGCACCAGTACTTCGGCAGCAAGCAGGACCTCTGTCTCGCCTGCCTCGACCCGATCGGCGACCGGTTGCTGGCAGCCATCCGCGCCGCGATGGCCGAAGGGGTCACCGGTGCGCCGCCCACTCCCCTGCGTGTGCTGCACGGCCTGTTCACCGCTCTGGACGAGCAGCGCGAGGCGTGGTTCGTCCTGTACGACGCCTCGTTGCCGCCCGGCACCGACGCCGCGCGCCGGGCGGCGTACTACCGCGATGCCATCGACGACCTCGCCGCGATCGGCACCGCCGATCTCCTGCACGCGGCCGGTTCCGGCGACCCGCTCGACGCCGACGCCCTCACGCACGCCTGGCGGGGCCTCTGCACCGCCCTGGTCCGCTGGTGGATCAACCACCCTGACCAGTCACCCGAGGCCATGACCCGCCGCTGCGCGCGGCTCTTCGCCGCCGGCCGCACCATCCTCGCCGGCGGCGACACCTCATGAGTCCGAGCGGCACGGACTCGACCCCCGCAACAGCTTGTCGCAGGCCGGAAGGACGTAGAAACCGGGAGGGGAGGCCGACGGTCCAGTGACGGGTAGGACTACTCCGCCCCGTCCTCGAAGTCCTCCACGAAGTAGCTGTCGTGCCGTATGCGGAACTGCTTGAGTTCCTCGCCACCGCGCCGCGTCATCTCCGCTACCCGCTCGAAGTATTCCTCGCGTGGGGCGCCCGGGGAGAAGAGCAGGAGCATGGACATGGGCTCGTCGGCCACGTTCCTGAAGGCGTGCAGGCCGCCGACCGGTACATAGAGGAAGTCCCCCTCTCGGCCCGTGACCCACTTCTCGCCGTTGTAGAGCTCCAGTTCGCCGGAGAGGATGTAGAAGGACTCCGACATCGCCTTGTGGAAGTGGGCCTTGGGTCCAGCGGAGCGTGCGCCCAACTCGACTCTGTACAGGCCGAACTCGCCGCCGGTCGACTCGTTGGTGGCGAGGTAGTGGGTCGAGCCGCCGGGCGAGGAGATGTCCGGTGGCGTGTCGGCCGGGCGGAAGGCCGCGTTCACTTCACCTCTGTCGCCGTGGTAGCGGGGCTCCGGGTACTCGAGGTGTTCCGGGTACGACATGATGCGCTCCTCTTCGCAGGCTCCACCACCATCGTCGCTCGCGATACCGGAGGCGACATCGGCCTCGCGGCTGATCTCCGGGCGACCCGGGTCGAGGACTGAGGATCTAGTCCTGATGCGATTCGGCGGGCCGTGGGCCCGCCGGGGCACGACTCCTCCGGGGCAGACAAACTGATCGCCTACCACAGGGCCGACCGTGGTCCGGTCTGCTACGCGACCCTGCCCTACCCCGGCGGCACCGACGAACGGTCATGACCGGGCTGAGATCGTCGAGCGGACCGGCGTACCGGCGGGGTAGCTGCCCGGAGGCGCCCCCGGTGTCGAAAGCCACCAGGGGGCCGACGTGACGCACGCACCGCCGCTGGATCCGACCCGTCTGTGGGGGGAGGGCCGGGCCGTCACCTGACAACCTTGATGAGCAGCAGCGCCATATCGTCCGTCCGCGGGCCCGTCAGCTTCGCGTGGTCGATCAGATCCGTGGCGAGCCGGTCCATGGACTGGCGGTGCGGGGCGTGGGCGAGTTGGGCGGCGATGCCGGCGATGGCGTCGTCCAGGTCGACCCCGGGGGTCTCGACGAGTCCGTCGGTGTACAGCGCGAGAACGGTGCCGCTCTCCAGCGGGATCTCGGTGGAGGGATAGTCCGCGTCGGGTGCGATGCCGAGCAGCAGCCCCGGAGGCAGGTGGAGGACCTCCGTGTGTCCGTCCGGGTGGCGCAGGATCGGCGGGGGGTGGCCGGCGGTGGCCAGGACGGCCCGGCGGCGTGCGAAGTCGAGACAGGCGTACAGGCAGCTGGCGAACGGATCCAGCTCGACCAGCCGACGGTTGGCCTGCACGAGGGCCTGCACCGGAGTGGCCCCGCCGGCGACGTGGGCGCGGATGGAGTAGCGGATGGGGCTCATGAGTGCGGCGGACGTGGTGTCCCTCGACGTCGCCGATGAGCGCGGCCACGGCAGTGTCGTCCACCCGGACCAGGTCGTAGAAGTCGCCGCCGATCTCCCTGCCTCGGACGCTGGGCAGATAACGGGCGGCCACATCCAGTCCGGGAAGGTCCGGCAGCGAGTCGGGGACCATCGTCGCTTGCAGGGCTTCCGCGAGCTCCTTGCTGGTGTCGTACAGGCGTGCCCGTTCCAGCGCCTGCGCGATCAGTCCGGCGAGTGCGGCGCCCCGGAACGTCCCCATCCCGGCGGGCACTGGCTGCGAAGCCCCGCCCGGATCGGTTGGCGAGATACGGACGCTCACCCCGGACCCACCGGGATAGAGCTCGAAGACGGCCGGCCTCTCGGCCGCGGAACCGGGCAGCAGCATCGCATGAAGCCTCGACCGCGTTTCACGTTGGCCGCGACCACTCTTGACGCGCCGAACGCCCAAGAGCTTGCGCAGTTCTACCAGGGCCTGCTCGGGTGGCCGACGCGGAAGGAGGAGCCGGGCTGGGTGGAGATCGCACCGCCCGACGGTACTGCCGGGCTGTCGTTCCAGACGGAGCCGCTCTTCACGCGCCCGCGGTGGCCCACCAGCTCGTCCGAGCAGCAGATGATGACGCATCTGGACATCGAGGTGAACGATCTGTCGTCCGCCGTCGAGCATGCCCTCGCCCTGGGGGCCACCGTGGCCGGCTTCCAACCTCAGGACGATGTGCGGGTCCTCTTCGATCCGGCGGGCCACCCCTTCTGCCTCTTCGTGCGCACCGGCCCGGCGGCCCAGTGGGTGGGCGAGGGGTGAGGCTGCGGAAGACGTCCCGGCACCGGCCGCCGACCGGGGCGCCGAAAGCAGAGTGTACGTTCGTACGCTTCCGGTTATAGGCTCCCGCGCATGACTGTTGACGTATCGCTCCGGCCGACCCGGACCGAACGGCGGGCCCGTGCGGCCGTCGCCCTGCTGTTCCTCACGAACGGCGCTCTGTTCGCCAACCTTCTTCCGCGCTACCCGCAGATCAAGGCCGACCTCGGCATCGGCAACACCACCTACGGACTGGCCGTCGCGGCCTTCCCGACGGGAGCCATCGTCGCCGGCCTGGCCGCGGGAGTGCTGGTCCGGCGGTTGGGGTCGGCGCGCGTCGCGGTGGCAGGCACCCTGCTCACCGGCGCGGGAACGCTCGCCGCCGGCCTCGCGGAGTCGGTGGCCGTGTTCGCCGGAGCGCTGTTCCTGGCCGGGGCCATGGACGCCATCACCGATGTCGCCCAGAACGCGCACGGCCTGCGGGTGCAGCGCCGCTACCGGCGCTCCATCATCAACTCCTTCCACGCCATCTGGTCCGTCGGCGCCGTCGCCGGCGGCTCGATGGCCGCCGGTGCGATCGCGCTGGGCCTCCCGCGCGGGCAGCACCTGCTGATCTCGGCGGTGCTGTTCGGGATCACTGCCTGCGTGGCCCTGCGTTACTGCCTCCCCGGGCCCGACACCGAGCCCGTCGTGCGGGAGACGGACGCCGAGGACAAGGGCCCCCGACAGCTGCGGCCCGACCGGACCGGTCTGCGCACCGGATACGTACTGGCCGCGCTCGTCGTCATCGCCACGGCCGGCACCCTCGTCGAGGACGCGGGCAACTCCTGGGCCACGCTCTACCTCTCCGACTCCCTGCACGCATCGGTCACTCTGGCGGCCTGCGGATTCATCGCCCTGGTCGGAGCCCAGTTCGTCGGCCGTCTCATCGGAGACCGGCTCGTCGACCGGTTCGGCCAGCGCGCCGTGGCCCGCGCCGGCGGGCTCATCACCGCGGCCGGCATGGGCCTGGCACTGGCCGTCCCCACGGTGTCCGGCACGATCCTCGGCTTCGCCGCGGCCGGGTTCGGCGTGGCCACCCTGGTGCCTGCCGCGATGCAGGAGGCCGACGAGCTTCCCGGCCTCAAGGCGGGATCAGGGCTCACGATCGTCTCCTGGCTCATGCGCCTGGGCTTCCTGTGCTCCCCGCCCGTGGTCGGACTCGTCGCCGACGCGACCAGCCTTCGGATGGGCCTGCTGGTGGTCCCCCTCGCGGGGCTGCTCGTGATCCTGCTCGCCGGAGTACTGCACGACCGCCGCCGGTAGGCCCGTATCGACCGGGGGCCCGGGCTGCCACCACACCCGGGAAGGTACGTTCGTACACTTTGGGGGGTAGGCTCGTCCGCATGCCGATGGACTACTTCGCCGAGGACCCGCGCACCCACCTCGAGCGCATGCAGGCGGGCGACCTCTACATCGCCGACGATCCGGAGATCGCCCGCCGGCAGCAGCAGGCGGTCCGCCTGGCCGCGCGCTACCACACCGCCTACACGGAGGACGCCGGCACCGCCCGGCCGATCCTCGCCGAACTGCTCGGCGCGCTCGGAGAGGACGCACACCTGCGGCCGCCCCTCCACGTCGACTACGGCAGCAACATCACCATCGGGGCACGCACCTTCGTCAACTACAACCTCACCGCGCTGGACGTCGCGGCCATCACCATCGGTGAGGACTGCCAGATCGGTCCGAACGTCCAACTGCTGACGCCCACGCACCCACTGGAGCCGCAACCCCGCCGCGACAAGCTGGAAGCCGCCCGACCGATCACCATCGGCGACAACGTGTGGCTCGGCGGTGGCGCCATCGTCCTGCCCGGCGTCACCATCGGGGACAACTCCGTCATCGGCGCCGGTGCCGTCGTGACCAAGGACGTCCCCGCGAACGTCGTCGCGGTCGGCAACCCCGCCCGAGTGGTGCGGAGTCTGTAAGCCTGTCGCCATGGCCACCGGACACATCGACCCCCAGCGCCGCGAACGCATCATCGCCGCCACCCTCGACCTCATCGCCGAAGAGGGCATCGCACGCGTGTCCCACCGGAAGATCGCCGCCCGCGCCGGCGTCCCCCTGGGATCGATGACCTACCACTTCAGCGGCATGGACGACCTGCTGCGCGAGGCCTTCGGCCGGTTCACCGACCACATCGTCGCCGTCTTCGACGCCCATCTCGCCGCCCCGGCAAACCCCGAGCAGGCCCGGCAGGCGGTGGCCGACCTCGTCCACGTCCTGTCCGAAGGAAGCGGGCGGGACCTCGTGCTCACCCAAGAGCTGTACACCCTCGCCGCCCGCCAGCCCGCCTACCGGGAACTCACCCACGAATGGATGCGCCGCAGCCGCGTCCACCTCGAGAAGCACTTCGATCCGGACACCGCCCGCCAACTCGACGCTCTCATCGAGGGCCTGACGCTCCACCGCGCCCTGTCCCGCCAGCCCCACGACCGCGCCCTCACCCTCGAGGCGATCGCCCGCATCACCGCAACCGGCACGCGCGCGCCCTGAACGCCCGCATCACCCGCAGCCGGCGCGCGCCCCCTGATGCCCGCCCGTACGGGACCACCGCGTCGCCCAGACGGCAAACCGCCGGACGCAGGCCCGGCACACGCTGGTGGGATGGGACGGCGGCCGGCAGCGGCAGGCGCGGGTCAAAGACCCCTCCCCCGGCTCAACAGCCGCCGCGGTCGTTGTAGAGGACGTCCCAGCGGTTGCCCTCGTCGGCGTAGACGTTGCCGAAGCCGGACTTGTACTGCGGAGCGCCGTCGCCGCGCAGGGCGAAGGGCGGGCGACGGGAACCGGGAAGAGATGTGACCGGCGTGCGTTGCTCGCCGACACCGCCGCCGCCGACGACGGCCGCCCGACTCTTCCGATGACGGCGGCGAGTTCCGTGGTCGGAGGCTTTGTCAGTGCCGCCTGGCAAGATCACCGCATGGCTGAAAGCGTGGACGAACTGCTGGCGCCCGGCAACGGCTGGGCGGACCGGATCCGGGACCGGGTGACACGTCTGCCACCGGAGCTGACCACGCTGGTGCTGCACCTCGGGCGGGCCGGAACCTTCTGGGACTGGCACTACAGAACCGACGCCGGCTGGAAGCGGCAGACCAAGGCGCTGCTGAAGGCCGCCGGCGCCCGTGAACTGGTCGCGGAGGCGATACGGGCCCTGGCGGCCGGAGGGTCCCTGCACGACTGCACGGATCCTTCCGTCACCTGGCAGGAACTGTGGGCGAAATCGGACCGGACACCCACCCGTGACCTGGCCAACGGCTTCGCTCTGGCCGCCGGGCACCTGGCCCGCGGCGCCTCGGCGACCGAGCTCGAGTCGCTGGTCGACGACCTGGTGACGGTGGCACGCAAGAACGCGTTCGTCCTCGACGGCTACTACAAACGCGACGACGACCTGTCCGGCGCCGTCTTCACCGCCCTCGCCGACCTGTCCGCCATGGAAGCCCTGTGGACGCTGCACCGGGAAGTCCAGCCCGGCGCCCACTCCCACCGGCACCTGGCCAAGATGGTCAAGAAGACCGCCACCCGCCTCGGCGTCCCGCACCACCAGTTCCAGGAGCGGACCGTGCCCACCCACGGGATCGGCGAGGACGGCACCCTGCGGCTGGGATGGATCGGCCGCGGCGCGGTCTGGCTCAACGTTCCCTACGAGGCCGTCATCACCGTCGACGACACCGGCAGGGTCACCGTGGACTGGATCGACGTCGACGAAGGCGGCACCGTCACTCGTACCACCTCACCGTTCCGCTCGCCCACCGGCTTCAAGACCAAGTACCTGCCCCACAACGTCGACGTCACCAGGCGCCTGGCCCGCAAGATCGAGGAGAGCCTGGGCGCCGAACGCGGCCGCCTGCGGGCACTGCTCCAGGAAAACCGCCTGTGGCCGCACGCCGAATGGGCCCGCTACTACCGCGACCATCCCCTCACCGGCATCCTCACCCGATCGCTGATCTGGGAGTACGAGACGGACGAGGGCACCTGGACAGCAGGCCTCCCCCACCCGGCCGGCTGCCTCACGCTCGACGGCCGCACCCTCGACATCGCGGCCACCACCCGCGTACGCCTGTGGCACCCCGCACGCGCAACGCCCGCCCGGACAACCACCGTTCGCACCTTCCTCACCGAACACCACATCCACCAGCCCTACGACCAGACAGCGGAGGCCATCTGACACCCAGACACCAACCCGCCGGTCCGGAAGCAGGCCGGGACCGCACAGGTCCACGACGCCGTCTCGCCCAGCGCGCTCGTCGCTCCAGTGAGCGTGGGGGCGGTTCGCACCGCCCCCACGCCACTGTGTGTCAGTCCACCAGCACCACCTGGCGCGGGACGTCCGCCGGACGGGCGAGCGCGGCGCCGAAGTTGTCCTCGACCTCGGCCCTCTCGGCCGCGTCGGGGTACGGGTTCTTGCACGCGACGCCGGCGCTGGATCCCGACATCAGGCTGGTGCAAGGGCCCGGCTTGCGGTCGGGAAGGCCCAGGATGTGGCCGAGTTCGTGCGCCGAGATGCGGACCGTGTCGTAGCCCTGGGTGACGGCCTGACGGCCGATGTACACGGTTCCGTTGCCGAGCGAGGTGGTCAGGGCCCGGGGCCATCCGTTGTCGGCCAGGATCCGGATGTTGGCGCGCTGTCCGGCGGCGGCCGGGCGCAGTTCGACGCTGTCCACGCTCTCGTTCCACACAGCCGCGCCCCGGTCGACGGCGGCCCTGAACTCCGCCGACGCACTGGCGTCGTACGTGACGACGCGAGCCGCGAGGGCCTGTGCATCGGCGTCCGTCGGGGCGGCGTTGGCCTGGCCACTCGCCGCGACCAGGCTCGCCGCGAAAGCGGCGGCGAGGGTAGGGATGAACGTGCGTGCGTGCAAGGTCGACCTCCTGTGGGGGAAGGTGGGCGTGCTCATGCCACGTTCTGGGCTCCCTGCCCGTGCTCGGCGGATGTGAATCCCTCAATCGACACGGCGGCAGGCTCCCGCCGTGCCGCGCTCCGCATGGACACCGGCCTCACATCGAGCCCGGGAAGCCGGCGAGGCTGGGGCAGGCCGTCCTGGGCCGCGGTCAGCGTGACCGGCGCGCGGCGGCGGCGTGACGGCGGGGCAGGAGGGGGTACGCGGCTTCTGCCCTGCAGTTCGGGTGGCAGGGACACAGGTGGGCGATCACGCATGGAAGGGAGCCGGCGCCATGCGGTACGACGAAATGATCCGGAAGGTGCAGATCCTCGCTCACCTCCCGGACCGTGAATCCGCGCAGAGCGCGATCCGGTCGGTGCTGCAGACACTGGCGGAGAGGCTGCCGGCCGGGCTGGCTGATCACCTGGCCGCGCAGCTCCCGCACGACGCGGCGGCGCACATCCGCGCAACGACCGAGTCGGTCACCTCGGAAGGACGACCCAGAGAGGTGGGTGAGCCGTTCGACCTGACGGCCTTCGCCGGACGGGTCGCGGTTCGTGCCGAAACGACGGAGGACACGGCGCTCGAATACTGCGCTGTGGTCCTGGAGGTGCTCGACGCCGCTGTCTCGCCCGAGGAGATGCGGAAGCTGACCGACGCCCTTCCGGCGGACATCCGCGAACTGTCACCCGCAGGGCGCGCCACCGAGCCCCCCTCCTGAGGGCGGAACGCGCCTGGGGACTGGTCGCGGTCTGCGGCACCCGCTGAGTCCGCTACCGGCGGACATCGTGGCGCCTCCGCGGCCGACCCGGGCACACATACGCGTCACGTCCCCTCCGGCGCCGACAGGACGCGGAACCCGCCCCGGCCGTCGAACCGCACGGCCAGGACGCGGTCGAAGCCGTCCGCCCGCGAGGGTCGGCACAGCCGGCGCGCGGTGGCGTGGACACCGATGTCGAGGACGCGGTCACGTCCCTGCCGTGCGGCGTTGCGCCGCAGGGAACCCTCCAGATCCGGCGGGAACCAGTAAGCGGTGACCTGCGCCCCGTGGGCGTGCCCGGCAGCGACGAGCGGCGTCCACTCCTCCGGGGAGGGATTGGTGTTGTCGATCGCCACGGACCTCCCCGCCGCCAGCGCCGCCTCGACCAGACGCATCTGCCGGTCCTGCTTGCGGCGGGCACCCCGCGGGAACAGACCCTTGCTCACCAGTGCGTGGCTCGCGCTCAGACACTGCGCGTAGAAAGTCGACTTGCCGGACGCCTGCAGCCCCACGAGCACGGCCACATCCTGCGTCGTCCCGATCGGCATCGGCCCTCCCACGTTCGGCGGCCACGAACTCCGTCGCGACTGCGGGCGAGACCGGGTCCGGCAGCGTCCAGGTCGCGGACCGGCTCCGCGTACCCGTATCGAGCTCCCGGCACACGAACACCCACCGCATCGCGACACGCCCTGCCCCGCGCACAGGCGGACGACATGCGTGCCGCCGGCGGCGTCGACCCGCGGTCGACCCGCGAGGTGCTCGGTCTCCCGGCCGCCCAGTGCGATCTCATCGCCCCGGCGGACTGATGCCAAAGCTCCGCGCCGTCCGTGCGTGGCGTCTTTCGCCGCGTGCTCCGCTGGGCCATCATGATCCGCCGTCAGCCTTTTGCTGATCGGAAGAGGTGAGGCACATGGCCAGGCTCCGAATGGGTGAGGGGATTCTCCGCCGCAAACCCATCGAGCACATCGAGGAGACGGAACTCGTCGAGGGCACACGGCTGGAACGGTCGCTCGGGCTGTGGCAGCTCACCGCGATCGGCGTCGGCGGCATCATCGGCGCGGGCATCTTCACCCTCGCGGGCACGGTGGCGAACGGAACCGCGGGACCGGCCGTGCTCGTCTCCTTCCTCATCGCCGGTGTCGCCAGCGCCGCAGCCGCGCTGTCCTACGCCGAGTTCGCGGGGCTCATCCCGAAGGCGGGTTCGGCGTACACGTACGGCTACGCGGTGCTCGGCGAGCTCGCGGGCTGGTTCATCGGCTGGGACCTGCTGCTGGAGTACACGGCCATCGTGGCGGTGGTGGCGATCGGCATCTCGGGCTACTTCAGCTTCCTCGTCGGCGAGATGGGCGCCGACCTGCCCAGCTGGATGCTGGGCGCGCCCGGCACCGGCGACGGGCACC
This sequence comes from Streptomyces sp. NPDC052016, assembly GCF_044548445.1. Taxonomy (NCBI): domain Bacteria; kingdom Bacillati; phylum Actinomycetota; class Actinomycetes; order Kitasatosporales; family Streptomycetaceae; genus Streptomyces; species Streptomyces sp. NPDC052016. Next base: position 307,870 of record NZ_JBIUBX010000001.1, on the reverse strand, counting down.
GCATCGACCTGTTCGCCGCGCTGCTGTGCCTGCTCATCGCGTACCTGCTCAACCTCGGCATCAAGAACGCGGCCCGCTTCGAGACCGTGGTGGTCATCCTCAAGGTGCTGGTCGTCCTGCTGGTCATCGCGGTCGGCCTCTTCCACATCAACACCGACAACTACACCCCGTTCTTCCCGTACGGCATCGGGGGCGCGTTCACCGGTGCGGCGACCGTGTTCTTCGCAGTGTTCGGCTACGACGCCATGTCGACGGCGGCCGAGGAGTCGAAGGACGCGCAACGGCACATGCCGAAGGCGATCCTCTACTCGCTGGCGATCTCGATGGTGCTGTACGTGGCCGCCTGCCTGGTCCTCACGGGTATGCAGAACTACACGGACATCGACCCGGAGAGCGGGTTCTCCACGGCGTTCAAGTCGGTGGGGCTGACCGGACTCGCGGACGTGATCGCGGTGGGTGCCATCATCGGCATCCTGACGGTCATGTTCACCTTCATGCTCGGCGTGACCCGGGTGTGGTTCGCGATGTCCCGCGACGGGCTGCTGCCCGAGTGGTTCGCCAAGACGCACCCGACGCGGCACGTCCCGACCCGCGTCACCTGGATCGTCGGGTTCGCCTCGGCCGCCATCGCCGGCTTCCTGCCGATCGGCGAGGCAGCCGAGCTGACCAACATCGGCATCCTGCTGGCGTTCGCGGTGGTGTGCACGGCGGTGATCGTGCTGCGGTACCGGCAGCCGGACCTGCCGCGGGCGTTCCGGACGCCGTGGATGCCGTTCGTACCGGCGGTGGGTGTCGTCTTCTCCATTTGGCTGATCACGTTCCTGCAGTGGCAGACCTGGCTTCGTTTCGCCATGTGGTTCGCGCTCGGGCTCGTGATCTATTTCGGGTACTCGTACCGGCGATCGGAGATGGCCCGGCGTTAGCGGGCGCGGAGGAACCGCCGTTAGCGGGCGCGGAGGAAAGGCGAGCAGGGTCCGACCGGCCCTGTATTCCGCCATCCGACCGGCCCGGCTCTCCGCTGTCACCGGGCCGCCCGCCCCCGTGCCCGGGCCGGGCACCACGCCTTTCGGCGGCCCGACCACGCCCCTGAGCGGTGCTGACCTGGGGGGCCTCAGGACGACGGCGCCCCGACGCGGCATCCTGGAGTGAGGATGCGGTTGTTTTGTGTCGTTGTCGTCCTGGTCGCCGCGAACCTGCTCAACAACTGGCTCGTGCGGGACCCCGACGCGTACGTGCTCACCTGCGTCGCCGCAACCGCCGTCCTGCTGCTGATCGCCCGGTGGGACGGTCTCACCCCGGACGATCTGGGACTAGGCGCGGAGGGTCTGCGGCAGGGACTGCGATGGGCGCCCCTCCTGGCCGGAGCCGTTCTCGTCGTCCTCCTGCTCCTGCTTGTGGTCCCGGCCACACGAGAGGTGTTCCGGGACTCCAGGGCCGCCGATCTGTCCGCGGCGGAACTGCTGTGGCGGGTTCTGGTGCGGGTGCCCTTCGGAACCGTGCTGCTGGAGGAGACCGCCTTCCGCGGTGTCCTGTGGGCCATGATCCGCCGCCGACGCGGGACGGCGTGGGCGACCGCGGTGTCGTCACTGCTCTTCGGGCTGTGGCACCTGCTCCCCTCCCGCGGGCTGGGCGGCTCCAACGCCGCTGTCGCAGCGGCCTTCGGCAGTGGCCGCGAAGGCAGGACGGTGACCGTCATAGCGGCCATCGCGGCCACGGCCGCCGCCGGGGCGGTCCTGTGCCGGCTGCGACAGCGCTCCGGCAGTCTGCTGGCGCCCATGGCAGTGCACTGGGCGGTCAACGGCTTCGGCTACACGCTGGCCTGGGCGGCGCCCCGGTGGTGGCCTGACGGCTGACCGCCGTGCCGACACCAGCCGTGCCGACACCAACGGAAGACCCGGCGGCGACCGGACACACTGACGGCCCGCACTGCGGGCACACACTGCCGGCACACACTGTGGGACTCACTGTCGTTACACGCTGTCGGAGACAGCAAGAGGTGCGGCGCTTGTGAGGAGGTTCACTGGTGCAGGACTGGACTGGCACGCACCGCAGACTTAGCTTCCTTGGTGAGCATGCGTCCCTTATGGGCCTTTTCAGTGGCGCGGCAGACCGGTCGGAAGCAGGACGGGTCGACCGGTGACCTCGGGGCAGCCGCCGGACGGGACTTCAGGACGCATAAGAGAGATGCGGCGTACTTCCGCGCCGGCACTACCAGTGGGCGACCGGCCCCGGAAGGTGGACAAGTGAGCGAAGACGCCGTGTGGGTCAGAGGCGTGACGGGCATCCAGCTGCATCACGTGACCGATCTCCAGGACGCTCGTCGGTTCCTGGGTAACGCTGTCATGGCGCTGAAGGCCGCCCATGTACGCACGGGCGACGCCAGGTTCTCCGGTCTCGCCGACCAGCTCAAGGGGATGGTCGCCCAGACGCACGACCTGGAGGGCGAGGCTCGGGAGAGCATGCACCGGCTGCACACCACGGATCCCGAGCGGTTCGTGCGCTGCCGGGAGGGCGAGGAGCCCTGGCCGGACGAGCTCCAGGCGGGCTTCGTCCCGCGCCACACCTGCCGGGACGAGTGCCTCTACCACGACCATGAGGTGCTGGACGGCATCCTGCAGTGCACCTGCGGCAGGCCCCCGTGCCGCGCCTGTGCGATCGCGGGAGCGCCCTGACACGAAGAGTGGAGCGTTGCCGTCCCGTGCCGCCTGCGCACGGGCGGCGACGGCCCCGCCGACTCATCGTGCGCCCGAACGCGCCGATCACCGCCCAACGCCGACCGAACAGCCCGCACGCGGGATTCTCGCGTTCGGCAGCCGGAGCGGCACACGACCTCATACCCTGCCCATTCCGCACGGCGCCCGCGGGGAAACCCCAGGCCCTCTCCCTCTCGCCTTGACACGCGGCCGTCACAGGCGTTGCCTGAAATAAGAGACGGTGCCTCTCCGGTGTTCGTCGGCTCGACCAGAACCGCGCAGACGGCCTACGGCCGGAAGCGCGTAGGGGCGGAGACGACTCATGGCGACGTATGAGTATTCCTGCAACCGCTGCGGATCCTTCGACGTCAGGCTGCCGATCGGCACTGCGCCGACCGAGCAGGTCTGCCCGCAGTGCTCGAATACGGCTCGGCGGGTGTATTCGTCCCCCGCGATCGCGTTCACCTCGCCTGCCGTCGCGGGCCTGCGCGATCAGGAGGAAAAGTCCCGGGAAAGCCCCACGGTGGTCACGCGGGTGCCTCCCGGGCAGGCTGCGCCGCGGCCGGCCCATCCGGCCCTCTCCCGGCTCCCCCGGCCCTGAGCGGGTATCCGCGCCGGCCGGCAGGACCGGTCCAACGCCGCCCGCGGAGAGGGGGGATGGAGTGGTCGTGATCCCTGCCGCCTCGCCGAAGAGACCGTCCGCGCACAACAGCATCTCGGTCGCATGACCGCCCGGCGGGCCCCTCGCTCGCGGAGCGAAATTTCGGGAGGTGTGTCCCCTTGGCCAATGTCGGACTTCTCTTCGTGGGCGCGGTGCTGTTCCTGAACGGGTTGATGCTGCTGGGAAAGGTCGACAGCCGTGCGGCAGCCATATTCAATCTGTTCGTGGGCGGACTTCAGGTCCTCACACCCACCTATCTCATCATCGCCGCGAATCAGGACCCCAAACGCATTGTGCTCGCATCGGGCATCTTCCTCTTCGGTTTCACCTACCTGTATGTAGGAATCGGACTGCTCATGGGGCTCGACACGACAGGCGTGGGTTATTACTCGCTGTTCGTGGCCATCGTGGCACTGGGGTATTCGTTCATCAGTTTCCGGCTTTTCGACGATGCCCCGTTCGGAGTGATATGGCTCTACTGGGCGTTCCTCTGGTTCCTTTTCTTCCTGCTATTGGGACTGAAACTGGAGTCCTTGACGCCCTATGTCGGCTGGGTGACCGCCATCGAGGGATGGGTGACCGGTGTCATCCCGGCATTCCTGCTGCTGTCCGGTTACTGGGTCACCGAGAACTTCTACGAAATGGCGATCGCGCTCGGCGCCTTCGGCGTCCTGACCTTCGCCGCGCTGTGGTTCGTACTCAACCGGAGGCGGCCTGGCAGGCCCGCGGAGGAGTACGGCGCCCAGAGCTACCCGGCCGGCCCGGCCGGCAGCCCTGGCTAGCGACCTGCCAGACGACCGCCGCCGATCTCGCCGACGGGAGCGCCGGGGAGGTGGTTGACACGCAAGAGCCGGAGATCCCGGAAGCGACATGCGGGGTCCTCGGAATGCCCCTGGGCCTCGCGCCGCACCAGCTCATCCGTAGAGAACAGATCACGGAGTTCGCATGCCTGACGTAATCTTCAGCGTCGACCAGTCCCGGTCGATGCGCGACCAGGATGTACCTGGACACAACAGGTGGCATCCGGATGTTCCGGTCGTCGCGATGGTCCGCCCGGGGGACGAGTTCCGCGTCGAATGCCGCGAGTGGACCGACGCACAGATCGGCAACAACGACTCCGCCAACGACGTCCGCGACGTCGACCTGAAGCGCGCCCACATGCTCAGCGGGCCGATAGGGGTCGAAGGCGCGGAGCCGGGCGACCTCCTCGTCGTGGACATCCTCGATCTGGGGCCGGTACCGCAGCAGGTCGGTGACGCACCTGGTGAAGGCTGGGGCTACACCGGCGTCTTCGCCAAGGCCAACGGTGGGGGTTTCCTGACGGACTACTTCCCCGACGCCTACAAGGCGATATGGGACTTCCACGGGCAGGTGGCGACCTCCAGGCACCTACCCGGTGTCCGCTTCACCGGCATCACCCACCCGGGTCTCTTCGGCACCGCACCGTCCGAGGAGCTGCTGCAGCGGTGGAACAGGCGTGAGCAGGCCCTGATCGACACCGACCCCGACCGGATCCCGCCCCTCGGACTCACGCCCGACCCCGATCAGGCCCTCGCCGGCCAGGCGACCGGATCGGACGCCGAACGTGTCGCCCAGGACGGGGCCCGCACCGTGCCCGCTCGGGAGAACGGCGGCAACCACGACATCAAGAACTTCACTCGTGGTTCCCGCGTGTTCTATCCCGTCCACGTCGCGGACGCCAAGCTGTCGGGCGGTGATCTTCACTTCAGTCAGGGAGACGGTGAGATCACCTTCTGCGGCGCCATCGAGATGGGCGGTTACATCGACTTCCACGTCGATCTGATCAAGGGCGGCATGGAGAAGTACGGTGTCACCACCAACCCCATCTTCATGCCGGGCAACGTCGAGCCGCGGTACTCGGAGTTCCTCTCCTTCATCGGGATCTCCGTGGACCACGACACCGACACCAACTACTACCTGGACGCGACGGTCGCCTATCGCCGCGCCTGCCTCAACGCCGTCGAGTACCTGAAGAGGTTCGGTTACACCGGAGAGCAGGCGTACCTGCTCCTCGGTGCGGCCCCCATCGAGGGACGCATCAGCGGGATCGTCGACATCCCCAACGCCTGCTGCTCCCTCTACCTCCCGACCGGGATCTTCGACTTCGACGTCCGTCCCACGGCGGAGGGACCGAAGACCGCGGACCGCGGTCAGTGCGCGGTGAGCAGCTGAAACCGACCGATTCCCCGACCGGGTCCGGCACCACGGGCCGGACCCGGTCGGCACAGCCGCCCCGCTGCCGGGCCGGTCCCGGCAGCGGGGCGTTCCCACGCCCGCCCCGGCGCGCCGGGGCGGGCGTGCTCTCGTGGCGCTGCCACCGGATGAAGCGACGCCGGCACCCTGAAGGCCGACCGCGACGCCTTCCACCGCGCGCCGCCCGAAGATCGGCGGGCACCTCCAGGGCGGACCCTGGAGCCTGTGCGACACCTCTGTGCCCGGCTAGGTTCTGACGGCGGACGTCTCGCCCGGCACCCGCGTCGGCTGCCCGCCCGGCCCCCTCCCGGCGACGCGCATGGCGAGGAACGCCCCCAGGTACAGCGTGGCGACGACCAGCAGCAGCGCCTGGTAGCCCGTCACCAGGGCCAGGTACTCGAGCGCGCCTCCGGTCAGCGCGCCCAGCAGGTTCGCGCCGAACGCGGACGTCGGGTCGGGGGCGAGCGCGAGGCGGTCCGAGAAGATGAGGTTGGCACAGAAGATGGGGGCGAAGGCCAGGGCGATGGCGGCGGCGAGCCGGCCGGCGAAGGGCAGCGAGAGCACGGCCTGCGCCGGAACGAGCCAGGCTGCCGCGAGGGAGCCGAAGAGCAGGAGCTGCAGCAGCAGCTGGTTGACGCGCCGCAGCCTGCGCCGGACCTCGACCGCCGCCAGGACGGAGAGCAGGACGCCGAAGAAGACCAGGGCGTTGACCAGCCAGGTCGTGCCGAAGTAGAGGGCGAAGCCGATCACGTTCTTCGTTTCGAGCAGCATGAAGGCTGCGCCCAGCAGGAACATGTCGACGTAGCGGACCGTGCCGCGGATGCGAACCCCGGTCAGGCGCACCGCCAGGAGCGTCACCAGCAGGATCGCGCCCAGCGCTCCCAGGTAGAGCGTGGGAATGGTCGGGTGCAGGAGGTACGGGAAGGGGTGGTCGTCGCTCGCGGCCGCCGGGACCGGGCCGCTGGGCTGCCAGATCTGCTTGCAGGACTGGTCGGCGGGGGTCATCCCGGCCACGAGCACGGCCGCGTTCCGGTTGAACGTCGTCATACAGGGCGCGTGACCGTAGATGTGGTCGAGGTCGCCGGCGAAGCGGTCGACCAACCAGCTCTTGCGATAGTAGTTGTACATGGCGAACGCGCCGTTCGGCGCCAGGTGATCGCGCGCGGCCTCGAAGGCCTGCCGGGTGAAGAGGTAGCTCTCCAGCCGCAGATTGCTCGCGCCCGACACCAGCGTCAGGGAGTCCGGGAGCGCCAGGACGATGAGGTCGTACTTGGCGTTCGTCCGTTCCAGGAACGCCCGTCCGTCGTCGATGTGGACGTGCACCCTGGGGTCGTCGTACGGCCTGGCGGGGTGGAGCTGTGCGCCGATCTCCTGCAGGCGTGGGTCGATCTCGACCGCGTCCACCCGCTCCGCTCCGTGCGCCAGCGCGACCGAGACGTCGTTGCCGTTGCCGGCCCCGATGATCAGTACACGCTTGTGCGGGTTGTGCGGCGTCTGGTCGTAGGCCTGCCGGTAGGGCGAGTTCTCCCACATCAGCACCGAGAGCGGCCCGGTGCTCTGGTGCGGGACGCCGTTGGCGGAGATGTGGTAGGTCCGCGTGGTCGTCGGCGAGGCCTTGAGCTGGATCTTGTAGTAGGGCGACCAGGAGATGCCGGTCGTGGTCGTCTCCAGGAACAGTGCGCCGACCATCGCCGTGAGGGGGATGCCGTACAGCAGTGTGTTGCGGCGGCCGCCGAGGATCAGCAGGGCCGCGGCGGCGAGGACGCCCCACGCGACCGAGGGGGCGCGGAGCCAGGACAGCACGGCGAAGGAGACGGAGCCGGCGATGCTGCCGAGCAGGTCGTAGCGGTAGGCCTCGAGTGAGGGCAGCTGGCGGAAGAGATCCGCGGTGATCTTGCCGATCCCAGCCATGATCACCGCGGTCAGCAGGAAGATGGCCGGCAGTGTCACCCACTGGGGCAGGCCGGTGGCCTTCACGGCGGTGAAGTAGATGACCTCGCTGCTGCTCTGGCGTACCTGCACCGGGTACGCGCGCACAAAGACGACGAGAAGCGCGAGCGGAATCGGAGTCCAGCGTTTGAGCCACTGTCCGCGCTCGGCGGGGATCAGGAAGCCGATGCCGATGCCGAGGAACGATCCCAGCAGGATGAAGTTCGAGAAGTAGCTGAGGTGGACGACATTGGCGCCCGCCCATCTGATCAGGGCCAGCTCGACGAAGAGCATGGTGGTGCTGGCCAGCACCAGCCTCCAGCGCACCGAGCTTGCCGTTTGCCCGGTTTTGGTCATCTTCATGCGCGTTTACCGTGCCAGCTTCGGCGCGAGGAGTCGAGATGCCTTGCCGGTGGCGGCGCTGCGGATGTTCAGGAGTACGCCGTCTACGTCGACACCTTCCTCCCGCACCGGGAGACACCCGTTCTTGTGATCATGGGTCCGCGCACACGTGCCGGCGAGCGTATGGCGCGCACAGATGCCCGACAGCCCTCGCGCGCTGTCCGCTCGTCCGTCGGCGATCCGGCCGGCCGGGGAGCCGTCGGCAGGCTCCGGACGAATCCGGACAGGGCTCCGACCAGGCCGGACAGGAGCGGATCTGTCCGGGACAGCAAGTGCCGTTGCCCTGCCGGATCCCCGCCGTTCAAGCTACCGGCAGTCCGGCCGGCGGCACGGCGTCGAACGATCACACGCATTCAGCTGCGCAAGCCGGAAGCAGCCACCGGACGTCGGCCTCATGGCATCCCATCACGTGAGAAGAACGGGAGAATCAATGAAACGCACCCGTACATCCCTCATCGCGGCCACGGTCGCCGCGCTCGGCGCCCTGGCCCAACCGGCGCAGGCGGCGGCGAACTGGACGAACTGGGCCACGTTCTCGGCCTACAGTACGAACTACGCCAGCTACGGCTACCTGGACTACCGCTACGAGGCGACGGGAGGCGGCTGGTACAAGGCGGAGTTCTCCTATGCCAACATCAGCGACCTCAAGTACGGGGACGGCTGGGGCAGCGTGATCCGGGCCCGCTACGACACCCCGCAAGGGGCGCGGTGGGGCGTCGTGGCTCAGGCCGACGACGGCGACGGGGACTTCAACGTCGGAGAGACGTACTACAACGTCAAGAACATGTGGTTCGAGGTCTGCAACTGGGACATGAGCTCGGGCGCCATGTACTCCTGCGCGAGGATGTACAAGAGCTCGAGCTGACGAAGCCGGGCCCTGGGCCGGATGTCGCGGGGCATGGCGCCGGCTCCGGGACGGTAGGCCTGTGCGGGGGACACGCCTACGAGGGGCAGCCCGGCCCGTGGGCCTGTGCGGGGGCAGGCCTACGGGTCGCTGCACGTCCTCTAGACATCCGATCTATCTACCGGCAAAGATGACGGGGCTTCGACGAACGCCACGAGGCACTCCATTCTTCCCCCCAAAGAACCGATCATTGTGCCGGGAGATCTCGCCGTGACCGATGAGTCCCAACCGCAGCGAAGAAGCATCCTCAAGTTCGGTGGTGCCCTTGCCCTCGCACCGTTGATCACGCAGGTGAGCGGCGGAACGCCCGCGGGACAGGCCGTCGCCGCCGTCCCCGCCGCGCCGGCGGGAGTGCAGTGGCCCGTCCTGTCGCGCAAGGCGCTGACGTATCCGGTCCCGGCCGTCGACTGGCAGTCGCAGGCACTGCCGATCGGCAACGGACGACTCGGCGCCATGCTCTTCGCCGCCCCCGACGAGGAGCGCATCCAGTTCAACGAGCAGAGTCTGTGGGGCGGGGTCAACAACTACGACAACGCCCTCGCGGGCCAGCCGGACAACGCCTTCGACACCAGCATGACCGGCTTCGGTTCCTACCGGAACTTCGGCGACGTCGTCGTCACCTTCGCTGCCCGTGCGAAGGTCACGGCCCCGGGGGGACCGTACCGTTCGTCCTCGTCGGAAGGGCTCGACAAGTCGTACGACGGCGATCCGGGCACCAAGTGGTGCATCGAGACGCCCGGCTCGAGGGTGCAGTGGCAGGTCGAGCTCCCTGACGCCGTCGAGGTGGCGTCCTACCGTCTGACGAGTGCCAACGACGTGCCGCAGCGCGACCCTCAGGAGTGGACGCTCTCCGGTTCCACCGACGGCGTCACCTGGGCCACGCTGGACAGCCGCACTCTGGCGGCGCCCTTCGAAAGCCGCTTCCAGACGAAGGAGTTCACCTGCGCCGACACCGGGGCCTACCGCTTCTACCGGTTCGACTTCGCGCCCAGGGCAGGGGTCAGCCACTTCCAGGTGAGCGAGATCGGCCTGTCCGGCGTCGACCTCGGGGGCGGTTCCTTGTACCTGTCGTCGAAGAGCGGGCATTCCGAGGGATCCGGTGCCGGCAGCGGGTCTCGGGTCACGGACATCTCGCGCTCGATGGACGGCGATCCCGCCACGGTCTGGCGGGTCGACGCCACCGCTCCTGAGGTCGTCTGGCAGGCCGATCTGCCCCGCGCGGTCGCCGTCACCTCGTACGCGCTGACGGCGGCGCCGGACCGTCCGCAGGACGACCCCCGGCGCTGGGCGCTGGAGGCGTCGCAGGACGGGCGGGCCTGGGTGACCCTCGACACCCAGGATCCCGGCGCTCCCTTCGCCGGCCGCGGCGAGACGCGGACCTTCCGGATCACCAACACCACGGCCTACCGCGCCTACCGGCTCACGTTCACCCCGGGCGAGTCGTCCACCGGCTTCCAGATCGCGCAAGTGGCCATGGAGGGCCAGGGTTTCGACACTCGTACCCAGCGCTCGTTCGTCGACTACCAGCGCGCCCTGGACTTCGTGGAGGGCGTCCATGTCACCCGCTTCGGCACGCCGGGGCGGCGCGTCGTGCGGGAGGCCTTCGCCGGCCGGTCCGCCGACGTCATGGTCTTCCGGTACACGACGGACGACGACCAGGGCCTGTCCGGCACGCTGTCCCTGACGTCCGGTCAGGAAGGGGCCCCGACGACCGTCGACGCCGACGCCCGTCGGATCGCCTTCCGCGGTGTCATGGGCAACGGCCTCAAGCACGCGTGCACCGTCCAGGTCGTTCACACCGGCGGCGACGTCCGCGCCGACGGGTCGGTGCTCCGATTCAGCGGCTGCACGGCTCTGACCCTGCTTCTCGACGCCCGCACCGACTACAGGCTCGACGCCGCGGCCGGGTGGCGCGGAGCCGATCCGGAACCGGTCGTCGCCAGGACCCTCGACAAGGCGGCCGCCCGGTCCTACGCCGAACTGCGCGCCGAGCACACGACCGAGATGCGCGCTCTCATGAACCGTGTCTCCGTCGACTGGGGGACCTCCGAGGAGGCTGTCGCCGCCCTGCCGACCGGCGCCCGGCTGGCGCGTTACGCGGCAGGAGGGCAGGATCCGGGTCTCGAGCAGATCATGTTCGACTTCGGTCGGTACCTGCTGATCGGCTGCTCCCGCCCGAAGGGGCTGCCCGCCAACCTCCAAGGTCTGTGGAACGACAGCAACGCGCCGGCGTGGGCCTCCGACTACCACACGAACATCAATGTCCAGATGAACTACTGGGGAGCCGAGACGACGAACCTGCCGGAATGCCACGAGGCACTCGTCGAGTTCATCAGGCAGGTGGCGGTGCCCAGTCGCGTGGCCACCCGCAACGCCTTCGGCGAGGACACGCGCGGCTGGACCGCCCGCACCAGCCAGAGCATCTACGGCGGCAACGCGTGGGAGTGGAACACCGTCGCGAGCGCTTGGTACGCGCAACACCTGTACGAGCACTGGGCGTTCACCCAGGACATGGACTACCTGCGCACCGTAGCCCACCCCATGATCAAGGAGATCTGCGAGTTCTGGGAGGACCACCTCAAGGAGCGTGAGGACGGACTGCTCGTCGCGCCGAACGGCTGGTCACCCGAGCACGGGCCGCGCGAGGACGGCGTCATGTACGACCAGCAGATCATCTGGGACCTGTTCCAGAACTACCTCGACTGCGAGGCGGCACTCGAGGCCGACCCCGCCTACCGGGCCAAGGTCGCTGATATGCAGGCGCGCCTGGCGCCGAACAAGATTGGCCGGTGGGGTCAGCTTCAGGAGTGGCAGGAGGACATCGACAGTCCCACCGACATCCACCGCCACACCTCGCACCTCTTCGCGGTCTACCCGGGCCGCCAGATCACTCCGGAGACGCCCGAGTTCGCGGCCGCCGCCCTCGTGTCGCTCAAGGCACGGTGCGGTGAGAAGGAAGGCGTCCCGTTCACGGCCGCGACGGTGTCGGGCGACAGCCGCCGCTCGTGGACCTGGCCCTGGCGGGCGGCCCTCTTCGCCCGCCTCGGTGACGGCCACCGCGCCCGGATCATGCTGCGTGGCCTGCTGACCTACAACACGCTGCCCAACCTGTTCTGCGACCACCCGCCCTTCCAGATGGACGGCAACTTCGGCATCACGGGCGCCGTCGCGGAGATGCTGTTGCAGAGCCACGACGGTGTCATCCACCTGCTGCCCGCCCTGCCGGACGACTGGAAGGCCAAGGGTTCCTTCACCGGGCTCCGTGCCCGGGGCGGCTACGAGGTCAGCTGTGCGTGGCGGGACGGGAAGGTCACGTCCTACAGGATCGTGGCCGACCGGGCGCGCAACCGGAGGAACGTCACTGTGCGGGTGAACGGCGTCGACACGAAGGTGAAGCCGAGCAAACCCTGAGGTCGGGAGCGACTCGCTGCCGCCCCGCTTCAGGCCGGCGGCCGACCGCCCTCCTGAAGCGGGGCGGGGCGGTCGTCGGCACAGCGGGTCTCCCCGGCCCTGAGTCAACAACCACGAAGTGCCGTCCAGTCGGCCAGGGCGGTGTTCGCGGTCCCGTCGGGGGCAGACGACCGCCACCTGGTTCGCCCGGTTGGGAGCGGCGAACACCACCTCCGTGGACAACGCGTCCGTTGGGACCCTCGTCCCGGCCCCGTGGAGTGTCTACGCTTCGTGGAGCGGTGAGTCGTTGCCGGCGCCCCTCGGGCTCGCGGATGAGGTGACGGGTAGTGGAAGATCGACCGAGCGGCAGTGTGCCGAACCAGGACCACATCGCGGAGTTGCGGGCTCGGGCTGATGCCGGAGACCGGAACGCGGCAGGGCGGTTGGGCGAGCTGCTGGCCAAGCAGGGCGATCGGGAAGGCGCTCTGCGGGTGTGGGCCCGAGCCTATGGCGACACCTCGCCCACGACGAAGCGGTTGGCCGAGCTGCTGGTCGAGCGCGGCGATCCGGATCGTGCGGTGGAGGTGTGGAAGTTCTCGGACGCGGTGTGGCAGAACCCTGCCGGGCTCCGGGCGGAGTACCTGGCCACGCTGGACACCTGCGATCGTGCGGACGATGACGATCCCGAGGACTGGGCCTTCACCGAGGCGGAGGAGTTGGCCGGGCTGCTGGCCGAGCGAGGTGATGCGGCCGCGATCGCGGAGTTGCGGGCTCGCGCCGACGCGGGCGATGCGGCCGCGGCGAAACGACTGACCGGCTGAGCTGTTGCCCTTCGATTCCGAACCCGTTCGGACCGGCCGGCTTGTTCCCCGGCCGTCGCAGCGAGGTGGCCAGGGCCGGTCGAGCCGAAGCCGGGGGCAGGCGGGCCGCTATGGACGCAGTTCCACGGTGATGTGCGGGGACAGCGCGCGAAGGAAGTCCGGCGCGTCGAAGATCTTCCCCGCGGAGGCGACACCGACCGCATGGGTCCTTCCGGTGAGGATGCGGTCGAGCGCCTCCACCACGAGCGGCGCGGTGACGGCGTAGATGTCCTGACCGTGGGCCACGGCGCGCCGTTCATTGCCGCCCGAGCGCACGACGACGTCGACGAGGAAGGTCTGGTCGGACCGCCCACGATCGTCGACCGCGGCGGGTGTCGGTGTGTCCGGGGCGGCTATGTCGCGGGCCGCCTCGACCGTCATGTAGGTGCACACCTCCGGGACGGACAGGTGGCTGGGTACGGTCACCACGTCGGCCATCGTGAACTCTCCGATGACCGGGCGGGGGCCCATCGGTTCGGGGAAGGGCCACTGGAGGGTCGGCGGGGTGTCGTGCCGGTGCTCCAGCCGCCCGTTGGAGTAGCGGACGCGACCGCCGTCCCGTCGCCGCCGGGAGACCGCGCCCGACGTGCGCGTCCCGGCTGTGGGGTGCCAACTGCTCAGTCCGTACGCGATGTGTGCCTCGTCGGCCGCCGTCCACTCGCCCATCGCCGCGGTAACCAGCAGGTCACCAAAGCCACCGAAGAAGGCCATCGCGGGGACGATCACCGCACCCGCGTCCCGCGCCCGGTCGGCGAAGTGCGCGAAGGTGTCGACGTTGGCCTCGATCTCGGCCGCCACGTCCAGATACGGGATCCCGGTGCGCAGGGCCGCCTCGATCACGGGCGCGGCCGTCGTGGCGAAGGGCCCGGCGCAGTTGATCACGGCCGCCGCGCCGGCCAGCGCACGGTCGAGCGAGACCGGGTCGTCCACCGACGCCGGGCGGGCGTCCAGCCCGGTCTCGTGCGCCAGCGCCTTCAGCTTGTCGGCGTCGCGCCCGGAGAGGACCGGGACGAACCCACGCTCCCTCAGTTCCGCCACCACGAACCGCCCGGTGTGCCCGTACGCGCCGAACACCGCGACTGTCTGGTCCGATCCCATGGTGTCTCCCCGCAATCGAATGATCCACTGTGATCCGTCACGGACATCCTGGCGAAGGCCGATGTCCCCCCGCGAGTGTCCGGAACGCCATGCCCCATACAATTCCGGACATGGCTGACGTCGCGCTAGCCGTCACCGACGGCATGCTGCAGTTCGAACTGGCCCTCGCCTGCGAGGTCTTCGGAGCCGACATGACCGGCGTGGCCGAGCCGTGGTACCGCTTCTCGGTCTGCGGACCGAGCGCCGTACGGGTCGGCCGCTTCCGGCTGGCGCCCGACCACGGCCTCGACCGCCTCCCCCACGCCGACACCGTGATCGTTCCGGGCTGGGCCGACGTCGACCGGGACCCACCGGCCGAGCTGATCGAAGCGGTGCGCGCGGCCCATGAGGCGGGCGCGCGCGTGGCCTCCCTCTGCACGGGCGCCTTCGTCCTGGCCGCCGCCGGCCTGCTGGACGGCAGACGCGCGACCACACACTGGGCGCACGCCAAGGAGCTGGCCGAGCGCCACCCCCGGGTGACGGTGGACCCGGACGTCCTCTACGTGGACAACGGCAGCGTGCTCACCTCCGCCGGCAAGGCCGCCGCCATGGACCTGTGCCTGCACCTGGTCCGCCTCGACCACGGCTCGTCGGTCGCCAACACGCTCGCCCGCCGCCTGGTCGTACCGCCGCACCGGGACGGCGGCCAAGCCCAGTTCGTGACCGCCCCGGTCCCCGCCCCGGACAACCACCCGCTCGCCGAACTCTTCCCCTGGGTGATCCGACGCCTGGACCAGCCGCTCACCGTGGAGGACCTGGCCCGCCAGGCACGGATGAGCTCCCGCAACCTCGGCCGCCACTTCAGGTCGGTGACCGGAACCACCCCGCTGCAGTGGCTGCTCACCCAACGCATCCGCCACGCCCAGGAGTTGCTGGAGACCACCGACGACACCGTCGACAGCATCGCGGCGGCCACCGGCATGGGCACCGCCACGACGCTGCGCCGGCACTTCCAGCGGACGGTCGGTGTGCCGCCGGACACCTACCGCCGCACCTTCCGCCCCCGGACCCGACCCGGCGCGTACGACGACGGGCGACACCACCGACGCAAGTCATGAAGAGCGGGCAGCGAACGACCGGAGCCGCTCTCGCGTCGCACCGGCAGCGGCACTGGTCCTGGCCGAGGGGCCGCGGGCTGTATCTCCTGTAAGTGACTCAGCAAGCCCTCAGCCGATGACGCGGCATCAGCGGTCGTATGGTGGCCACTTGCTGCGAGTGAACCGCGCGCCGCTGACCGTGTCCTGCCGGACGGCGGTCTCCAGGAAGGAGAGGTCCTCCGCCGCAATACGGTGTCAGCCGCTGCGTTTCTCCGCGAGGAAGCCACGTCGTCCGGTCCCCGGGACGGGAACCGCCCTCTTTCGCCGGCGAGAAGCCGCACGAGGCCGTCCAGTTCCCCGGTGCCGGCCGCGGTCCGGAACGCGGCGACGAGGCGACGGTGCGACTCGGCGGGGACCGGCCGCTCGCGACCGTGCTCCAGGCGGGCCTGCGCGCGGTGGACCAGGACCCGTGCGTTCGGGGCGCTGATCCGAAGCAATTCGGAGAGATCGGCGTAGGCGTAGCCGAAGCCCTTGCGCAGCACGTAGGCGGCCAGCCGATCCGGCGTCAGCCTCGCCATGAGCAGGGCCAGGGCCCCCTCGACCGCCGCGGCCTGCTCGGCGCTCAGCACGGGATCCTGGGCGGCCCGGTCACCGAGGTCGGCCCACTGCGGATCGGCCGGAAGCTCGTGACGGAGACGCGCGGACTGGATGACGTTGATGGCCAGCCGGGTCGTGGCCGTGACCAGGAACGCGGCCGGATTGTCGATATCCGCTCGGTGGGTGAGCTGCCAGCGCAGCCACACCTCCTGAACCACGTCCTCGGCTCCCGCGACGTCGCCGAGAATGCGGTAGGCGATGCGGAACAGCCGCGTCCGCTGGGCCAGGAAGATGTCGAGGGCGATGTCCAGGTCGGCCTGGGCCGGCCGGGCGACCGGGGGTTGGGTCGGCGTCGTCGTCTCCGGGCCGGGCGCGGACATCGGGAGCTCCTCTTCGTGGACGGGCGCCCGTCGAGGGCGATGGATCCACCCTCCGTTCGTGGCGGTGCTCATCGCGCCCTTGCTCCCCGTGGTCAAGTCCGTAGGACCCCGTGGGGGTGACCCGGGGGGACCCCGGGGCCCGCACCGGCCTCAGCCGGTTCGCACCGTGTCCTCTTCCCGGATGTCCGTGGCCGGGGCGCTCGCCAGGGCACCCGGCAGCGCGCGGCGTGAGTTGATCCCCAGCTTCGTGTACACCTTGCGCAGATGCCACTCCACGGTGTGCGGGCTGATGAACAGCTCCGCGCCGATCCTCGCGTTCGTCATGCCGTCGGCGGCGAGCGTCGCGACCTGTGACTCCTGGGGGGTGAGGGCGCTCGTCGGCTTGTTCTCCCGGGCTCTGACGTGTTCGCCGGTGGCGAGCAGTTCGCGGCGGGCTCGCTCGGCGAAGGCGTGCGCCCGCATCTTGTCGAACATCTCGTGAGCCGTACGCAGGTGCTCCCGGGCCAACGACCGGCGGTTGTCGCGGCGCAGCCACTCGCCGTACAGCAGGTGGGTGCGCGCCACCTCCACGGCCACACCGCCCCGGCCGAACTCGTCGATCGCGGTCCGGTACAGACGGTCGGCCTCGTCACCGTCGGCGAGGAGAGCCTGGCTGCGGGCGCCGGCGCCACGGGCCCAACCGGAGTCGGCGGCGCGGGTGAGCTCGACCAGCCGGGCCAGGGAGGCCCGGGCCTGGTCGAGCTCACCGCACCGGGTCGCGGCCTCGACGTGTTCGACCAGCGACAGGCCGGTGAAGTTGAACCCGTCGTGCTCGATGCCCGTGCGAGCGGCCTCCAGAGCCTCCTCGTAGCGTGCCAGGCCGTTGAACAGCACGCCCTGGATGTAGCCCATGGCGCCCAGCAGGGACACCTCGCCTCGTTGTTCGGCCGTCTGCCTGGCCTCGTCGACGATGGCGGCGGCGACGTCCGCCTTGCCTCGCCACGCGGCCAGGACCAGCGTCGCGTACTTGTGCGGGGCGTGTCCCGTCGCGGCGGCGAGCGCGTCGGCTTCGTCGATCATCCGGGCGGCCTCGGCGAAGTCGCCGTAGTGGATGTGCACGCCGCCGGCGTAGATGAGGGCCGGTGGCAGCGCGCCGAGGGCGCCGATGTCGCGGGCCAGGCGCACCGCGCGGCTCGCCAGTGTGTCCCACGCGTGCAGGTCCCAGGCGTAGTGGATGAACGCCTCCAGCGCGACCGGGGCCAGCAGAAGCCAGCGCACGGCCGCCTCCCGGGTGCCGAGCTCCTCGTGCTCGAGGAGATCCAGTGCGCAGCGCAGTGCCGGGACGCCGGTCTCGTACCCGTCAGCGAGGAGCGCGGCCACACCGTCGAGGAGGAGGTCGGCGGCCTTGGAGCCCGAAGGGGGCGCCCCGGACCCGCGGGCCGCGATCGCGGCGGCGCGGGCACCTGTCGGACCGTGGACCCGGCCCGCGAAGATCGTCGCGCTGATCGCCTCCAGGTACGTCTCCCGCGCCAGCGGCGACCCGGCGGCGGTGAACTGTGCGGCGGCCTCCAGAAGCAGAGGCGCCGCCTCGTCGCTGCGGCTGCGGGCGAAGAGGATCCTGGCCCGCAGACGCGCCAGCCGGGCGCGGTCCAGCGCGCTCAGGGGGCACAGTTCGGCCACCGTGGCAAGCTCCGTGGCCCGGTCGGGCGCGGCGGCCGAGAAGTGCGCCTCGGCGGCCGCGAGGGCCCGGCGGCCCCGCGGGCGCGGGTCCGGCGTCACCTCGGCCGCGCGCTCCAGCAGGACCGCCTCGGCCGCGATGCCGCCGCGCTGCCGTGCGCGGTCGGCGGCCTGCTCCAGCCCCGCGGCGACCTCCTCGTCCGGCCCGTCGGCGGCCTGAGCGGCGTGCCAGGCGCGCCGGTCGGGGTCCAGGACCGGGTCGGTGGCCTCGGCCAGCGCCCGGTGCGCCGCCCGGCGTTCCTCGGGATCGGCTCCGTGGTAGACGGCGGAACGGACCAGTGGATGCCGGAACCGGACGGACTCGCCGAATTCGATCAGGCCGGCCGCCTTGGCCGGTGCGGCATAGGGGGTGATCTTGAGAGAGGCGGCGGCGCGGACCAGCAGGCGCGCGTCGCCGACCGGTTCCGCCGCGGCGATCAGCAGCAGTGTCCGGGTCGCCGCCGGCAGCGAACCGAGCCGGCCGGCGAAGTCTCGTTCGACACGGCTCGCCACCGGCCCCTGAACGCTCGGGTAGCTCGACGAGTCCAGGCCGTACGCCAGCTCGGCGGCGCTGCGTCCGCGGGAGAACTCGAGCAGCGCGAGCGGGTTGCCGTGCATCTCCGCCACGAACCGGTCCCGGACCCGCTTCTCCAGCCGCCCGCCGACGGCGGCCTCCAGGAGCTCGCCGGCCGCGGCGGTGTCAAGACCGTGGATCCGCAGCGCGGGCAGGCCGTTGAGCGCGGCCTGTCCCTCGGGGTCACGCACCGCGAAGGCCATGGCGACGGCCTCGGCGAGCAGTCTGCGGGCCACGAACTCCAGGGTCTGCAGGGACACCTGGTCCAGCCACTGAGCGTCGTCGACCAGAACGAGTACCGGCCGGGTCTCCGAGGCCCGGGTGAGCAGGGTGAGCACGGCGAGGCCGACCAGGAAGCGGTCGGGCGGGTCTCCGGCGGCCATCCCGAACGCAACGCGGAGGGCGTCGCGTTGGGGTTCCGGCAGCTCGTCGAGCTCGTCCAGGAACGGCGTGCACAGTTGGTGCAGGCTCGCGTAGGGCAGTTCCATGTCGGCCTCGATGCCCTGCGCCCAGGTCACCTTCACCCGTGACGCCTGCGCGGCCACGTACTTCAGAAGCACCGACTTGCCGATGCCGGCCTCGCCACGGATCACCAGCACTCGGGACCCGCCGTCGCGCAGACCGACCAGCAGGTCGTCGAGCGCCGCACACTCGCGATGCCGGCCGACCAGGTCGGGAAGCGGGCTGGCGATCATGCGACGCGGCTCCTCGGGTACCAGGGGATGAAAGGCTCCCACAACGTTGTAGAACGATCCTTGTCACGGTACCTGGAACAGTCCACACACCGTGTGTCGGATTCCTGTGAGGGTCTGCACTCCGGAAAATACTCGAAAGCTGTCACAGATGGGCCCGCTGTCCGGTCGACCACTGCCGATGATCTCGCCCGTTCGCTGTCGCAGGAGGTCCCCCATGTCTTCGCTCGGACACCAGCTCGCCACGTCCGTTCTCGTGGTGGGAGCCGGTGGGTCAGGCCTGCGGGCGGCCATCGAGGTCGCGGAGGCCGGTGTCGCGGTCATCGCGGTGGCCAAACGCACGGCCGACGATGTGCACACCGCCGTGGCAGCGCCCGGAGGTTCCGCGTGGGCGCCCGCCACCGTCGGCACCGGCGACGCCTGGGAGCGGCATGCGGCCGACACGTTGCGGGAGGGCCGCTTGCTGGCCGACCCCCGCACCGCGCAGGTCGTGGCCCGCTACGCCGGGCAGGAGTTCCACGACGTGGGGCGCTACGGCACGCGCCTCGACCGCCGGGGCCACGGTGGTCCCGACCAGCGCCGGTTCGCCGACCACCCGTACCGCCGCGGGGCGTTCGCCGACGAGTACAACGGCCCGGAGGTGCGGCGAGCGCTCCGCGCACGCGCGAAGGAGCTGGGCATTCCCGTCCTGACCGGCGTGTACGTCACCCGGCTGCTGGTCGATGACGGAACGGTGTTCGGCGCCTATGGGTTCGACCTCGTTGACGGCTCGCGCTACCTCGTGCACGCCGACTCCGTGATCCTCGCGACCGGAGGGCACACACGCATCTGGCGGCGTGCGTCCTCGCGTCGTGACGAAAGCAGCGGTGACGCCTTCCGCCTCGCCGTCGAGGCCGGTGCGCGGCTGCGTGACCCCGAGCTGGTGCAGTTCCATCCCCTGGGGCTGATCGGGCCGGAGAACGCGGCCGGCATGCTCGTCAGCGAGGCGGCCCGCGCAGCGGGCGGGGTCCTGCTCAACAACCTCGGTGAGCGGTTCATGGCGCGCTACGACGCGGAGCGCATGGAGCTCTGCAGTCGGGACAGGGTCGCGCTGGCGTCCTACACCGAGATCAAGGAAGGCCGCGGCACCCGGGCCGGCGGCGTGTGGCTCGACCTGTCCCACCTGCCGCGGGAGACCGTCCTGACGCGGCTGCCGTACCTGCACCAGACCCTGTTGGACGTGCAGAGGCTCGACATCACCCGCGACCCGGTCGAGGTCGCGCCGACCGCCCGGTACTCCATGGGCGGTGTCTGGGTCCGGCACGAGGACCACGGCACCGATGTCAACGGGCTCTTCGCGATCGGGGAGGCGGCCAGTGGTCTGCACGGCGCGAACCGGTTGGAGGAGAACGCGCTGATCGAACTCCTCGTCCACGGCCGGATCGCCGGCCGGGCCGCGGCGGAGTACTCGGCCCGGCTCACCACCCAGCAACGGTCGCCGGCGGCGGTCCGCGCCGCGGAGGCGGACGTGAACCGGCTGCTGACCGCCGACGGCGACCAGAACGTCCGCGCGCTGCTGCGGTCGGTGCGCCACCTGATGACGGAGCGCGCCGGTGTCGCGCGCGACGAGGCCGGGCTCACCGCCGGGCTCACGGAACTCGCCGAGATCGAGGCCCGTACGGCGTACGTGGGGGTGCACATCGACATCGGCGGGTTCCAGGACCTCGCGTACGCCTACGACCTCAGGTCCACCGTCCTCGCCGCTCGCGCGACACTGGAGTGCGCGCTGGAGCGGCGGGAGACACGGGGCAGTCACCACCGGTCCGACCACCCCGATGTCGACTCGGACCTGACGGTCAACCTGGTGTGGTCCCCGACGACCGGGGTGCGCCGCGAACCCGTCCCGCCCATCCCCACGGACATCGCCGAGTTGATGCGGGACGTCGCGGGCGACGCCGCGTCGCCCTCATAGGAACCGTGGCCGCCTCGGGAACGCGACCGCGCTCAACCGCCCGTCGGCTGCGGCCTGTCGGGCGTGACGGCATTCCGCCGGTGCGCGCAGGGGTTCGGGCCACGGACACGGGCCGAGCCGCGTCGGCTGGTCCCGGACGAAAAGGTGATCACGGCTCAGACGCGGCCGACGCGCTGCGAGGCCGTCGGTGTCTCCGGCCGGTGGCGGGACGCCCACCCAGCCGACTCACCGAGGACGGACATCAGCGCCGTCCCGTCCGGGGTGAGGCGGTAGCCGGCCGTGACGGGCGGGCCGGGCTCCACCTCGCGGAGGGAGAGACCGGCGGCGGACAGGTCGACCGCATGCCGCGTCCTGCTCGACGCGCTGCTGGCGGCCCCCCATCGCCAATGCAGGACGTCGGTGACCACCCGACGTCCTGGATGGCTCCGGGAGTCCCCCACGACAGTTACCTGTCGGACTGCCTGATGCGCAGCAAGGCCGTCGTCGGCGCCCCGTGACACGCGTTCAGTGCGGCATGAGCAGCATCAGGGCCGTCCGCCGTCCCCAGCGCCATCGCCCCCTCGCGCGAGTGACCGTAGGGGTCCGTCGCGGCGGCGCGGTGCGCGGCGGCCGTGGCGGACCGGAGCGACGGCATGGGGCGTGTCAACGACCTCACTGCGCAAGCCAGTGGATTAAACCGTCAGCACAGTGGTGACGACGGCAGCCGGCACCGATGGGCCCGCGGGGTGGCCGAGAGCCGCGGTGTGGTGCGCGGCCGGGACGCCTCCGGTCGGCGTCTCGTGGGAGAGGGCCACCCGGGCGAGGGGGGTCCGCAGCATACAGGCCATCGCCGCCATGCCGGCCGCGGACGGCAGCCGGGCGGCGATCGCGGCCGCGGTGTCCGCCGTGCGGCGGTGGAGGGCGGTCAGCGGGGACCACACGGCGGCGGCCGTGAAGAGGACCGTCATGGTCCGGACAGCGAGGGGCCGATGCTCCAGGGCATCGCCGCCATGGCCACGGCCATGGCGAAGTGCAGGAGATGGTCCATCCGGTCACGGCGCCCCGTTCCCGGTGACCGGACGCCCCGCCGCAGTGCGTGCACCGCCACGAGGGCGAAGAGCACCGTCAGCATGCCATGCACGAGGTCGACGGGAGTACCCATAGGGGCGTCCAGATGATGGGGCGTGGGGGAACAAAGTGGTCGTGTGCTGGCGTCCCGTTCGACACTGTGTGCGCCTTTCCGGTCCAGGACTGCTCACAGCTCTGACCAGGCGCGCGATTGATCCGTGGCATGGATCGTCCCCCGGGCATGCGGTCCTGGGCTGGATCGAGTGCCACGGTGTGTCACATGGAAGACATCGGGCGCGGTCGTGCGACCGGCCACCGACACGTCCTCCGAGGGCCGCTTGTAGCATGGTGCGCACGAAGCCAGAAGGGATTTCCGTGCACGCTGGCCCCCACCCCGGCACCCTTGATCAAGCGACGAAGGACTTCCTCTCGGCGCGCCCACGGCTCTTCGGTATCGCCTACCGCGTTCTGGGCAGTGCGGTGGAGGCTGAAGACGTCGTGCAGGAGACGTGGCTGCGGTGGCAGAACACGGACCGCTCACAGGTCAAAGAACCCGCCGCCTTCCTGACCACGGTCGCCACCCGGCTGGCGATCAATCTGGCCCAGTCCGCGCGGGTACGCCGGGAGTCCTATGTCGGGCCCTGGCTGCCCGAGCCCGTCGACACCACGCAGGATCCGCACCTGGGAGCGGAGCGGGCCGAGGCCCTGGAGATGGCGGTTCTGCTGCTTTTGGAGAAGCTGAATCCCGTGGAGCGCACCGCCTATGTCCTGCGGGAGGCGTTCGACTATCCCTACGGGCGGATCGCCGAGATCCTGGAGACGAGCGAGGCCAACGCCCGTCAGCTGGTGAGCCGCGGGCGCAGGCACCTGGCCGCCGAACGCAGGGAGCGCGCCACGCCGGCCGCGCACCGGCGGCTCCTGGAGGTGTTCCTCGCCGCGGCGCGGACGGGCGATCTGTCGGTACTGGAGGACGTCCTCACCGCCGACGTCGTCAGCTACTCGGACGGTGGCGGGATCCGCGGCGCGTCCAAGATCCCGGTGATCGGGCGGCCTCATGTCTCGCGGTACCTCGTGGCCTTCGCCCCGCGCTTCTGGGCACAGGCGGAGGTCCGGTGGGTCGAGGCGAACGGCCGGCCGGCCGTGCTGGTCTCGTCCGGCGGGGAGGCCGTCGCCCTGCTGACCGTCGATGTCTCGGCGGAGGGCATCGACCGGCTCATGTGGGTGATGAACCCGGCCAAGCTGTCGCCCTACGTGGCCTCGCTGAGCGGCTGACCGCTGTCGGCGTCCTCCCCGGCGTCCGTGGGCGGCGTCACAGGAACGGCCTTTCGTCGGTCATGCAGTAGTCCGGACCCCGGACTGCCCGCAGTTCCAAGGACAGACCGCAAACCCCAGGCCCCGTGTACGCGCTCCCGGACGTCCGCCGGGACACCGTGCCACGACGACATCGGAGTCATGCCGTGACCGAGCGGATCCCGTTGCCCACCCTGTCGACCGAGAAGGACTACGACGGGGACGAGTTCTCGCCCATCTACACGACCACCGTGACCGTCCACGGTGGTGTGGCCTCGCACGGGCGGGCCTCCGGCCGGGCACGCTCGTCCGACGGCGCCCTGGACCTCGATCTGCGCATGCCCGCCGAGCTGGGCGGTGACGGCCGGGGAACCAACCCCGAGCAGCTTTTCGCGGCCGGTTTCGCGGCGTGCTTCCATGGCGCGCTGAGCCTCCTGGCGCGGCGGGAGGCACTCGACCCCGCGGCCCTCTCCGTCGTGGCGACCGTCGCCTTCGGGCGGGATCCCGAGGACGGGGGCTATCTGCTGCGCGTCGACCTGGTGGTGCGGTGGCCCGGCGTCGCTCCCGAGACGGCCACCGTTCTGATGGAGGAGGCCGACGCGTTGTGTCCCTACGCGCGCATGGCCTGGAGGGGCACGCCGACCACCATCACGTTCGCCTCCTGACCGGCACGTCCGGCAGGCACCGGCCGCCGCCCCACGCGGCGGCCGCTTCTCGAGGGTCCGGCCGGTCAGAAGGGGAACCACAGATCCGCATCGGCGGCTTCCTCCTTGCGGACGGCGAACGTGGAGATCTCCTTCTTGTGCAGGCTCTGTCGGGGCAGGGCCGCGACTAGGGGGTGGTCGCCGGGCGAGTCGCCCCGCTGGCGCCGCTCCGGGGACGCGGCTTCGAAGAACTCAGCGTTGACGGACCGGTAGCGCGCCCAGTGCTGCGGCAGGTCGTCCTCGTGGAAGATGGCCTCCACAGGGCAGACGGGCTCACAGGCGTGGCAGTCGACGCACTCCTCCGGGTTGATGTAGAGCGTGCGTGCGCCCTCGTAGATGCAGTCCACGGGGCATTCGGTCACACACGCCCCGTCCTTGATGTCGACGCAGGGCTGCGCGATGACGTACGTCATCCCTCTCCTCCTCACCGTCGCACACGTCATGGGGCCGGCTCGTGCGGCCGTCGGGCTCGTCGTTATGACCGGGGATGCCGACGATTTGCGACATCTACGCACTGCCGCTGGTCACCGCGTCGGTGCCGGGCGGGGGCGGGCCTGCGGGCGGGCGGCGATCAAGTTTGGCCGAGGCCGGCGGCGAAGCGGCACCGAACGCCGGGAGACCGGGGACTCACGGTGACCTTGTCACAGAAAGTGTGTGTGCCCAGTCATTCCTGTCGCAGAGGACATCACACGTTGTCGAAGGGATTCCCATCATGAAGGTCGTAGTGATCGGCGGTGCCGGACTGATCGGCTCGGAGCTGGTCACCAGCTCGACGAGCACGGTCACGAGGCAGTGCCGGCCGCCCCCGACACCGGCGTCAACACCCTCACGGGCGAGGGCCTGGGCGAGGTGCTGACCGGTGCCTCGGTCGTGGTCGACGTCTCCAACTCGCCCTCCTGCGCGGACGACGCCGTCACGGAGTTCTTCCGCACCTCGACCACCAACCTCCTGAAGGCGGAGGCGGACGCCGGTGTCGCCCACCGCGTGGCGCTCTCCGGGGTCGGCACGGAGAGGCTCCAGGAGAGCGGCTACTTCCCTGCCAAGCAGGGCACAGGAGGAGCTGATCAAGGAATCGGGCATTCCGTATTCGGGCCGGCAAGGGCGACCCGCGCAAGGTCGTGACCGACGTGCGTGCGCCGTACTTCGGTGCGGAACTGCAGGAGACCACGCTGCTCCCGGGTCCGGACGCGCACATCGCGGAGACTCGTTTCACCGATTGGCTCGCGCGGCAGCAGCGCTGAGTCGCCGGGTGGCGAGCTCTGGGGAGGGTCCGCCACCCGCGGGGGCCTGTCGTCCGCGCTGCGGCACGGCAGGCCCCTTTTCTCACCTCCGGCACGGCGATCGTCGAGACGCCGACACGCCATGTCACCGACACGTGAAAACACCGAACGGTTGACACATTCGTGACACCGAGGGCGGTGCCGACCGTCCGCTCCTCGAAGG
Organism: Streptomyces sp. NPDC052016; assembly: GCF_044548445.1. NCBI lineage: Bacteria > Bacillati > Actinomycetota > Actinomycetes > Kitasatosporales > Streptomycetaceae > Streptomyces > Streptomyces sp. NPDC052016. The sequence goes on along the minus strand of NZ_JBIUBX010000001.1, from coordinate 282,270 downwards.
TCCGGCAAGAAATCTCCCGTGAAACTGTTACGAAGCGCTTGCGCCGTCGGTCTCTTGAGCGGAGGTGACCGCGAGACCCACCAGAAACTGCCGTACGCCGGGCCGCCGCCCTGGCGGTCCCCGGCGGACTGCCACGTGGTCGCCTCCACGAAAACACTGGCAACAGAGAAACGGAGACCAAAGGATCATGCATCCAGAGGCGTCCCCTGTGGAAGGCGACCTGAGCGAGGCCGTCTCCGTCTTCGTGGAGCTCCGGCCACGTCTCTTCGGCATCGCTTATCGCGTGTTGGGCAGTGCAGTGGAGGCCGAGGACGTCGTCCAGGAGGTGTGGCTGCGCTGGCAGCGGACCGACCGTGCCGTCGTGGTCAGCCCCGTGGCTTTCCTGTCGAGTACCACCACACGGCTGGCCATCAACGTGGCCCAGTCGGCTCGCGTCCGCCGCGAGACCTACATCGGTCCATGGCTGCCCGAGCCCGTCGACACCAGCAATGACCCGGGGGTCGGCGCAGAACGGGCGGAAGCACTGGAGCTCGCCCTGCTCCTCCTGCTGGAGAAGCTTTCCCCGGCCGAGCGCGCCGCGTACGTCCTGAGAGAAGCCTTCGACTACGCCTACCACGACATCGCGCACATCCTGCGGCTCAGCCCCGTCAACGTGCGGAAGATCGTGAGCCGGGCGCGCAAGCACCTCACCGAAGACCAGCGGGACAGCGTCGACGCCGCCGAGCACCGGAAGCTGCTCGACGCCTTCGTCGCCGCCGCCAGACAGGGAGACGTCGCCTCGCTGGAGGCACTGCTCACACCGGACGCGGTCAGTCTGTCCGACGGGAACGGCATGCGTGGCGCGGCTCGTGTCCCCGTCGTGGGCCGGGCCCGCGTGGCGAACCTGTCGACCGCCCATCCGCGGTTCTGGCCGGCGGTCGAGGTGGAACCGGTCGAGGCCAACGGACGAAGCGGGGTCATGCTCCACCGCGACGGCCGGCCCGCCACCTTCATGACCGTCGCGGCCACGTGCCGGGGCATTCACCAGGTGATGTGGGTCTTCAACCCGAGCAAGATCGCCGCCTTCATCGCCTCCCGCTCCCGCCGCGCGGCCCTAGGCACCGTCTGACACCGTGGTGCGACCTGTCAGGAGCCAGGGCGGTTCCAGGAGCGCAGTTTGTCGGGGTTGAGGACGACCCAGACCTGTACGACACGGGAGCCGGTCACGTCGAGGGTGACGACCGCGGCGACCTGGTCGTCGTAGCGGGCGACGAGACCGGTACGTCCGTTGACGGGGCAGGTGTGCAAGGTGGTGCGCGGGTGCCGGGCGAGCAGGTTCAGCAGACTCGGGGCGACCTGTCCGCTGCCGGTGACGGGCCTCGTCAGCGCACGGACCTTGCCTCCACCGTCGAAGAACGCGGTCACGTCGTGGGTCAGCAGGGACGCCAGACGACCCACGTCCTCGTCGGCGCATGCCTGTCGTACGGCGTGGGCGATCTCGTCCTGCCGACGCGGTGATGCCGGCTCTGCGCGCCGGGCCCGGAGGCTGTGACGGGCCCGGTCCGCCGGCTCGGCGCAGTCCGCCGGCTCGGCCCGGTCCGCCGGCTCGGTGCGGTCCGGCCCCGTCGGCTGTACGCTGCCCGCGACGTTGCCCCTCGCCCCTCCGAAGGCGTCGTTGAGTACGAACGCCGCCCTCTCGGCCGGTGAGAGGGTGTCCCACGTCCGCGGCAGCACCCCGCTGACTTCGCCCTCCAGACCGGTATCGCGCGGTCCCCCCTTCCGCGTGGAACCCTGTGCGTCACCGCCGGGGCCCGGCGGGGCCAGCCGTGCCAGCGAGATGCTGCCCACGACCCGGGTCAGCCAGGCCCGTGGCGTCTGAATACGCGCGCGCTGGTGATCGGAGAGCCCGTACCACTCCCGATAGGCCTCATCGGTGACACGCTCGGCCGCCATGCGGCTGCCCAGCATCCAGTGAGCGACCTCCACCAGATGCCGACGCTCGTCGAGCAGTTCCGAGATCGGCATGGTGTCACCGGCGGGGTCCATACCACCTCCTCCTTCCGAACGGCCCATCAACCCATCGCCGCTACGGCGGCGTTCTCACGGAACGTTACCCGCGGTTTCCGGGTGTCACGTCGGCTCGGCAGCTGGACCGGAGGCAGGCGGACACTGTGAGATCTCCGCGTCGCGAACACCCTTTCAGGTGATCCCACCGTCCCATGCCACGCTGTTGTGCCAATGCAGTGCGTTGTGTGAACAGGCCGCTCATGGAGTCCAGTTACCCCGGGCCGCTCCTCACACACTCCTTTCCAGAAGAGGGGGAACCATCATGCGCAAGACGTTGCGTGCCACGGTCGCCGGAGCCGCACTCACAGGCTCTCGCTCACTCCCACGGCGCGCCCCCCTATCTCCCAGGACGCTCCTGACCCCGGCTGCGAACTGCCGAGTGGAGCGGCTGTACAAGTGGCTGTCACAGCGCCCCTCACTGCGCGGTCAATGCGGTGTCGACGGCTTGCGGCGGTGTCCGCCCAGGCCCCGCAGCGAAGGAGGAAGAGCATGGCAGGGACACACGTCAGCCGATGGCCCGAGCGATCGCTGTTGGAGGAAAGCCCGTCCACGGGCTTCCGGCGCGAGATGAGGGAAGGCGAGGGAATGCCTGGGGGCAGCACTGACCGGCAGACCGATCCCGCCGCCGCCACCGCATCACTCGCTGCGGAGGCCGTCCTCCTCGAGGGACGGCTGAGCCTGCTCAGAGAGGCGATCGACACGGTCGACGCCCGCATCGAAGCTGTTTCCGAAGCGCTCAGGCGACTGCAGCGGTCGGTGGGCGAGCCCGCCGGTGGCGAGGCGCCGGGCGAGGCGAGCGACACCGGGCTCGATCCTTGACGACAGGCCGTCTGACGGACCGCGCGGGCGGATCAGGTGAGTCGTCGCCGTAGACGATGTGTTCTCTCCACCGCCCGCTCCGTTCTCGACCGGCGCAGGCCGCTGCATATGATGTCCGGGTGGCGTCCCACCGGTGCCGGGGCAGGTGACGGAGCCGGCACATCGGGCGGCTCCGCCAGATCAAGGGTTGAGGACGAGAGGAACGCATGGTCTCCGTGACCCCGACGGCTCGCAACATCGAGATCACCGCCGAGAGCCTCCAGGAGGACCTGGCCCGGCTGGAGATCCAGAGGCAGGCGCTGGAGAGGGAACTGGCCGCGGTCACCGCTCACCTCGGTTCCGTACAGCGGGCCCTCGGCGCCCTTCAAGCCCTCATGCCCGGGGCCTCTCCGTCCTCCCCGGCACCCGGTCCCGGTCCCGTGGACGTGCCGTCGCCGAAGGAGGCGGCGCCCTCGCGAGCCGCGGCGCCCGCGGACACGTCCGAGGACATCGACGAGAGCCGGGCGACGGCCGGCCACACCGATGCCGATGCCGACGGTGGGAAGACGTACGGCAAGCTCACGGAACAGATCCTGGCGTACTTCGCGGAAGCCGGAGAGGTCGACGTCCGGGCCCGCGATGTTGCGTCCGCCCTGGGACGTGACACCGACAGTGGCAGCATCAACGCCGTCCGGAGCACGATCGACCGTCTGGTCGGCACCTCCCGCGTCCGTCGGGTCGGCCGCGGTCTCTACCGCGCGGTCAGGCCCTGAGCCGACGGGTCGACGGGTCGACGGGCACACCGTCACGTCGTGCCAGGATGGGTGCGGCGGCCCGCCGTCCGATCCGTCCGGCCGAGGCCATCGTCAGGCATCCGCGTGCGCGCTCCAGTGACCCTCCAGATCTCGGCCACCCTCAGGCTGTACCGGTCCGCGGCCACCATGGGAGTGGAGTGGGAGCCGGGTCTGTCCGCCGTGCCTGGTCTCCTGGGGCGGGCTCGACCCCGCCTGCCAGGTCGAGTTCGGCCGCCAGCTCGGCGCCTCCCTGCACGCCGAGGCGACGCGGAGGGTCAGGATGCAACCCCAGTCGTGGCCGACCAGGTCCACCGGCTCACCGACCCGCTCCAGCCGTTGGATCAGCCGGTCGACGTACTCCTCCTTGGAGGAGCCGAAACCGGCAGGGCGAGCGGCGCCGAAACCGGGCAGGTCCCAGGCGTCCACGTCCGTCCTGGTCAGGTGCTGTCGCACACCGTCCCAAACGTGGTGGGTGTCAGCAACGCCGCGGACCAGGATCGCGGGCATGGGCCATTCCTTCATAGGAGTCGTCGCCTCGTATGAGAGCGGAATCCCTTCCTGTCACACTGTTTCCCCGGTTGGTCCCTTCACGACGACGCAGGTTGGATCGTCCGACGCCTGCGCTGGTGACAGAGTGGCCAAGCCCGTGAGTCGATGTCACATGATCCACGCTCGTCCGGTCTGCACTGCTGAGGGCACTGCCACCCCGATCGGATGGTGGCGATGTGGTGCCGTGTGAGAGGAAGGACGCCTCATGGGCCGGACCGGTGACACGGTACCGATCGCGGAGCTGCTCGACGAACGACGGCATCTGCTCAACGTCGCCTACTGGATGCTGGGCACCGGCCCCGCAGCCGAAGACGCCGTCACCGAGACCTATCGGCGGTGGTACGGCCTGACCGACGCCCAGAGAGCGGGCATCACCGAGCCCCGTGCCTGGCTGACCAGGACCACGGGCACCATCTGCCTGGCCCGTCTGCCACTGTCCGAACGCCGACCCGCGAACGCCGGCGGCGAGGACGCCGAAACCGCCACCGAACTCGACGGGGCACTGACGCAGAAGGTCAGCGACGTCCTGCTCGACGCCCTGGACACCCTGCCCCCGGCCGAACGGGCGGCGTTCGTCCTCAACGACGTCTTCGCCATGCCACCGCAGACAGTCGCTGACATCGTGGGGCAGACGCCCCGCGAATGCGCCGACCTCGCCGACCGCGCCCGCCACAGCCTGCGCGCCGGCCGCGCCCACCCCACCACACCGCAACAGCACGACAGGATCGTCCGCGCCGTCCGGCGGGCCTGCGCCACGACCGATGGCACGCGCCTGGCAGCCCTGCTGGCACCCGACGCCACCGCGTTCTTCGACGGCGGCGGCAAGGTCCGCGCCCTGTCCCGCCCGGTGCACGGCAACCAGCATGTCGGCCGCGCCCTCCTCACCCTCCTCAGCCCCCGCCCTCACACCACCCTGCACCTCCGCTCCGCCAACGGCCGCATGGCGATCGTCGTACGCCACAACGACCAGGTCGCCGCCGTCATCGGCTTCGACGTCACCGATCACCAGGTCACCCACGTCTGGGCGGTTCTCAATCCCGACAAACTGCGCGCCTGGAACCGCTCTCACACTCTCACCGACGAGCGCGGTACACAGGACGGTTGAGAAGTCGTCACACCGTACGAACCGCCGGCACGCCGCGTAGACGGAGGGCTGGCGCGGCGGACTCTTGCCGTGTCGTTCCTGTCGCACGCACTCGATCGGCGGCCCCCGTGGCAGCATCAACGCGATCCGCAGCACACTCGACCGTCTCGTCGGCGCGTCCCGTGTCCGGCGCACCGGCCGAGGGCTCTACCGCTCGGCCGCGCCCAGCGAGCGGCCCTGAAAAATACTCATTCGGGGGCGAAGCCAGTGGCCCCGGACGCCGGCTCTCGGGGGACCGACAAGCGTCCGGGGCGGCCCCCGCTCGGCTCTGTGCAGCGGGTGCGACGGCGTCGCCGACGCCTTCGCGGGATTGCCCATCGAGCGCCGGAAACACTGTGATGACGCTACCGCAACGCGACACGCTCTGAGCCCACTGTGTGGCGTGCGCCCCGACTCCAGTACGGGCCATTCCCGGGGGCAGGACTTCATCCGCGGACCGCGATGGGCCCGTCTTCCCTGTCAGACGGAAAGAGACAGGTGCACAGGAGCCCGCGCCCAGCTCAACGCCTACGGCCCGGTCGTCGCGATGGACGGCTCGGCCTCCGAAGGGCGGCGGGTGACCACGTTGATGTTGAAGGTGTGGGCCCCCAGACCGGCCGCGATGCCCATGAAGAGCAGGGCGAAGTGCTCCTGTCCGCGTGCGGTGGTGATGCCGCCGATGTCCAGCTGGGACGACGGGGGCCAGCCGAGGTCGGTGAGCAGCCGGCCGGTGGTGCGTTTGGCTTCGGCGTCGTCGCCGGAGAGGAAGACGGTGCTCGGGCCGTCCAGACCGTCCGGGGCGATCATCACGGTGGAGTCCATGGTGCACAGCGTCTTGACGACGGGGGTCTCGGGGAATGCCTGCTGAATCTGTTCGCCCAGACTGCTGTTGGGGTGCGACAGCTCGGTGAAGTCGTCGGAGAGGCCGACCCCGACGTCGATCAGCAATGTGCCGGCCAGCGCCGGAGCCCCGATGGAGCGCAGCAGCTCCACGGACACGGTCCCCGGGGTCGCGTTGACCAGGACCTCCGCGTGCGCGGCCGTCTCGCTCAGTCCGGCCACGGGCAAACCGATGTCTGTCCGGTCCTGGGGGTGACGTGAACCGAGGAGCACGTCGTGTCCCGCGGTGCTCCAGCCCCGGCCCAGCGCTCGGGCGACGTTGCCTGTGCCAAGTAGTCCTATACGCATGGCCGCGACGCTAGCCGCTTCTCGGAACCCGGCGAATCGGCCCGCGGGCCCAGGTGGACGGCACATGGGACCTAGTTCCGTGGTTTCTGGTCCCTGGGCCCTGGGCCCTGCGCCCCAGGCCGGACCGAGCCCCGGCTTCGTGATACCCGAGGCGTGAGCGAAGCGGCAACGCCTTTGTGCGAGGCGACACCTTGAGGAGTGCGACCGGCGCGGTATCCCCGTCACGGACGGCCGGGGTGTACGGCGGCGCCATCTGGTCCGGGCCCGTGTGCCGTCGCCCCGGACGAGCCGGCCGTCGTGGTCCGTGCGGCGGCCACGGCCTGACGCAGGAGCTGTGACAGGAGACGGTCGGCGTCCGGTGCGGCGCTCAGAACACGGAGGGCGCGTTCGAGGTGGTGGTGGCCCGGGCCGTACCACCACAGCAGGTCGGCGATGCGGGCCGGTACGTCGGGCGTGCGGGCGTGGGCGAGCCGGTCGGCCCGAGCGCGGCAGGCCGTGCTGCCTCGCCTCAGGCGCCGGGACGCCGGTCGCAGCCGACGCGCGTCGTCCACGACCGTCGCGATCAGCAGGGGGGCGTAGGTCCGGTCGAGGGGATGGGCGTCGGCGAGGTCGGCGGCCAACGGCCACAGGGCGTGGCGGGCGGGCTCACTGACGCTGTCGTTGACCGCGCGGGCGAGGGCGGCGAGCACCGGGTGGCTGCCGGGCGGGCTGTCGGTGAAACGGCCGGAGGCGAGCAGGGCCGCGGCTTCCATCAGGCAGGCGCCGTCGTCGGGGTGGAGGTGGGCGAAGCGGCCCGGCGCCGGCAGGCCGTCGGGAAACCCGGCTCGGAACGCCCCGGGGGGTCGGGACATGGGCGTGGCAGGCATGAGCGGCCTCCTGCGAGGGTTACAGCCCGGTGATGGCGTGCAGGATGAGGTAGATCGCGGCAGCGGGCACCCCCGCACCTGGGAAGGTCAGGAACCACGCGGCGACGATGGAGCGGGCCACCTGCCAGCGTACGGCCGACGCACGGCGAGTGGCGCCGGCGCCCAGGATGGCCGCGGTGATCGTCTGGGTGGTGGAGATGGGGGCCTTGACCACGAACGCGGTGGTGTAGAGGACGGTCGCGGCGGCGGTCTCCGCGGCGAATCCGCGCGGCGGGTCGAGGTGGACGATGCGTCGGCCGAGCGTGGTGATGATGCGGCGCCCGCCGCTGTAGGTGCCCGCGGCCATGGCCAGGGCCACCACGGCGATCACCCAGATGGGTACGGAGAAGTCGTCCTGCCAGCCCGCGGTGACCAGGGCGAGCACGATCACGCCCATCGTCTTCTGTGCGTCCTGCAGTCCGTGGCCGAGGCCCATGGCGGCGGCCGAGACGCTTTGCAGAATGCGGAAGCGACGGGTGGTGGGGCGAGGAGCGGCGTGGCGGAACGTCCACAGGATGAGCGTGTGCAGCGTGTAGCCGAGGATGATGCCGACCAGCGGGGACAGCAGCATGGGGAGCAGGACCTTGTCCACGACGCCGGACCAGTGCACGGTGGCCGAGGCGGCGAGAGCGGCGCCGACGAGTCCGCCGATCAGGGCGTGGGATGACGAGGTCGGCAGTCCCCGCCACCAGGTGAAGATGTTCCAGCCGATCGCGCCGATGAGCGCGCACATCACCAGCAACAGGCCTGACAGGTTTTCAGGCGCGGCGATGATGCCACTGCCGACGGTCTTGGCCACCTCGGTGCCCAGAAAGGCTCCGAAGAAATTCATGACGGCGGCCATGGCCAGCGCAACGCGGGGTGTGAGGGCTCTGGTGGAGATGGAGGTGGCGATCGCGTTCGCGGCATCGTGGAAGCCGTTGGTGAAGTCGAACGTCAGCCCGACGATGATGATCAACACCACCAGGGTGAGCTCCATGGACGATCACCTTTCACCGCGCGTGCGGTCAGGGCACCGGACGGGCCGCAGGCGCCGTCGTACGACTCCATCATGGCTCGAAACCCTTCGACGGACCGGCGCACGGCCGCCGACGGCGTGGCTTCCCGCTAACCGCGTCCGGAGACGACTCCGTGTCGGTGACCGGCGACTGCGGTGGTGACACCGGTGCGGGTGATCGCCGACCGCGATGGCGCACCGGTGCGGCAGGGCGGGTCGCGGTCCGTCTCGAGGAAACTGCTCGGGTTGCGGAAGCACACCGGTCGGCGCACGACGCGGCGCGGCGCGTTGCGGACGGTGGGCCGTCCCTGGTCAGGCGGTCGACCTGGTCGTCAGTGTCGGCGAGGGCTCGAGGAGCGGCCTGGCGAAGGCGATCGCGCTGACCACCGGCGTCCCCGTCGTGGCCGTCCCCACGACCTACGCGGGCTCGGAGGCCACCAGCGTCCGGGGACTGACCGAGGGAGCCCGCAAGCCACGGGCGTGGACGACGCGCGGGTGCTGCCCCGCTCCATCGTGTACGACGCGACGCTGACGCTGACGCTGCCGGTGGCCATGAGCGTGGCTTCGGGACTGAACGCGCTCGCCCACAATGTGGCTCCCTGTGGGCTCCCCGCAACGATCCGATCGACCAGGCGCTGGCCGGAGAGGTCATCCGTGCGCCGGCGGCCGGACTGCCGGCCGTGGTGGCCGCCCCGTCCGGCCTCGAGGCCGCGAGCAGCTGCTGTACGGCGCCTACCTGGCGGCCGTGGCGTTCTCCTCGGCGGGCTCGGGACTGCACCACACAATCTGCCATGTGCTGGGCGGCAGGTACGCTGCCGCACGCCCGGACGCACGCGGTCGTGCCGCCCTATGTGCTGGCGTTCAACGCCTCCGCCACGCCGGACGCCGAGCGCCGGATCGCGGACGCCCTCGGCGCCGGATCGGCCGTCGAGGGCCCGCAGCGGCTGCGGCGCGCCGTGGACGCACCGCAGACCCTGCGCGACCACGGGTTCGGCGAGGCCCACATCGAGGACGCCGTCCAGGCGATCCTGGAGGTCGTCCCGGCGATCCTGGAGGTCGCCCCGGCGATCCTGGAGGTCGCCCCGGCGATCCTGGAGGTCGTCCCGGCGAACAACCCCGCCCCTGACCCCCGACGCCCTACGCCGACTGCTGCGGGCGGCCCGGGAGGGGGCGGATCGCCTGACGGTGGCCGGCGGGGTGCACTGAGAGCGTGGTCGTGGTCGTCCGCCGTCTTCTGTCGGGCGACGCACGTCCCTGGGCGGCCGAATGCCGCGCCAAGTGCAGAGACCCGCAGCTTGCGGGGCATCGTCGGCGGCGGCGCGGCTGCGGGGAGCCGGGGGTGCTGCGACGGGGTTCTTCCGGCAGTGGTCGAGTCTCAGGCCAACGCGTTCACCACCGCCGCGAAGAGGCGCGGCGCGCGTTCGGCCGTAGGCATGATGTGCGGGGCGAGCGCGGGCTGCTGGCGGGCTCTCACCAGAAGGTCCGTCAGCAGCCGGTGACGGCGGGTGGCGCGGCGCCAGTCGGTCTCGTAGCGGCTCGGTGTGCCGCGGCACACGTTGGCGACCAGGGCTTTCGCGCCGGTGAGGGCGAGGGACAGGCCCTCACCGGTCAGCGCGTCGATGTACCCGGCGGCGTCACCGACGAGCAGGACGCGTCCGTGGACCCGGGTGCGGGCCCGCTGGCGCAGCGGGCCCGCACCTCGCACCGCGGTGACGGCCGCTTCCGGGGGGAGGCGGGCCGCGAGTTCCGGGAAGCTCGCCAACTGGGTCGTGAACGGCGCTCGCCGGGACGTGAGCAGGGCGACGCCGACGAGTGCGGGGCCGAGCGGGGTGACGTACGCCTCCGCGTACGCTCCCCAGTGCACCTCGACGTAAGGCGACCAGGGGGGCACCGCGTAGTGCCGGCGCAGCCCGTACCGGGGCGTACCCGTGCTCCGGGGCGTCCTCTCCAGCTTGAGGGAACGGCGCACGGGTGAGTGCAGTCCGTCGGCGGCGACCAGCCACCTCGCACGCAGCCCGGTGCCGGGAACGGTCACGCCCGTGGCGTCCTGCCGGACTTCCTCGACCCGCAGCGGCAGTACCGGGACCCCTGCGTCCACGACGGCCCCGTGCAGGGCGGTGTGCAGGCCGGTGCGGCGCGCTCCCAGGCCCGGGCCGTGCCGGAAGGCGGCCTCGACTCGGCGGGGTCCCTGGACGTAGCGGATGCCTCGGATGAGGTGGCCGGGGATCTCCAGGCCGAGGGCGGTCAGGGCGCGGACGGCGCCGGGCATGAGGCCCTCGCCGCACGCCTTGTCGACCGGTGCCCGGCGGGGTTCGGCGACGACGGTGTCGAGACCGGCGCGCACGGCGTGCAGCGCGGTGGCGAGGCCGGCGGGTCCTCCTCCGGCGATCAGCAGGTCGTGGCAGCCGCTCACGCGGGCACCGCTTGCGCGAGGGCCGTGTTCTCGCAGCGGATGCGGACCGCGAGCAGCACCGCGTTGGCGACGGTGAACACCGCCGCAGTGAGCCAGGCGGTGTGCACGAGGGGCAGCGCGGCGACTTCCACGACCACGGCGACGTAGTTGGGGTGGCGCAGGAAACGGTAGGGCCCTGTGCCGACCAGTCGCGCCCCCGGAACGACGATCACCCGGGTGTTCCAGTACGGCCCGAGGGTCGTGATGCACCACCAGCGCAGGGCCTGGGCCAGCAGGGCGAGCGCCAGCGCGGACCATCCCAGAGCGGGCAGGAACGGCCGGTGCGCCAGCACGGGTTCGAGCAGACAGCAGGCGAGCAGGCCCGTGTGCAGGGCGACCATGACCGGGTAGTGGCCACGGCCGTGCTCGACACCGGCACGGGCGAGGGTCCATGCCGCGTTGCGCCGGGCGACGACGAGCTCGGCAACGCGTTCCGCGGCGACGGCGAGGACGATGAGCGCGTACCACTCCATGAGAACCACTCACCAACGCAACAGGACGAGTTCGGAGCAGAACCCCGGGCCCATGGCCAGGAGCAGCCCCCACGTACCGGGCTCGGGCCGACCGGATTCCCGGATGCTCTGCAGGATGTGCAGTACGGAGACGGAGGACATGTTCCCCACCGTCGCCAGGGAGCGCCGGGAGGAGTCCAGGGCGTCGCCGGGCAGGCCGAGGGCGTCGGTCACGGCGGAGAGCACCCTGGGGCCTCCCGGATGGCACACCCAGGTCACGATGTCGTCGGTCGTGAGGCCGTGTTCGGCCAGGAAGGCACGCAGGTGGCGCCCGAAGCGGTCCCGCACGATACCGGGTACGCCGGCGTCGATCACGACGCGGAATCCGCCGGCGCCGATGTCCCACCCCAGGAGCCGCTCGGTGTCCGGGTACAGGTGGCTGCGCGTCCCGACCACCGAGGGCCCGGCCGCGTCCGGCCGCCCGGCCCTGACACTGCCACCACCACCGCTCCCGCCACCACCGCTCCCGCCACCACTGCTGCTGCCACCGCCACCACCGCTGCCGTCGGTACCGCCAGTGCCCCGCGCGACGAGCGCTGCCGCACCGTCGCCGAAGAGGGCGCCGGCGACGAGGTTGGCGCGGGAGTCGTCGCGCTGCTGGAGCGTCAGCGAGCACAGTTCGACGGTGAGCAGCACCGCGACGTCGTCGGGATGCCCGCGCAGGTAGTCGTGCACCCGGGCAAGACCGGCGGCGCCCGCCACGCAGCCCAGGCCGAACACCGGAATCCTCTTGACGTCGGGCCGCAGCCCCATGCGACCGGCAAGCCGGGCGTCGAGCGACGGGGCGGCGACACCGGTGATGGAGGCGCACACCAGCAGGTCGACGTCCTCCGCTCGGAGCCCCGCCTCCTCCAGCGCGCCGGTGAGGGCTTCCCCGCCGAGTTCTAGGCCGGCCGCCATCCAGGTGTCGTTGCTCTGGCCGAAGTCGCCGAGACCGGCGTACCGCTCGATCGGCAGGGTGAGGTGTCGCGTGCGCACACCGGCAGCCGCGTGCAGGCGGCGCAGCACGGTGCGGTCCGCGCCCGGAGGCAGGCACAGGTCGCCGATCGGCTCGGTGAGATCGTCCTGGGCGTAGCGGTGTGGTGGCAGAGCGGTGCGGACGGCGGCGATCGTGGTGGTCGCCGTGGCCGGGGACGGGGACGGGTCGTGGTCGACGATCGCGGGGACACGCATGTCGGTAATGCCTTCCTCGCTCCGGACGCCCGATTACCTTGCACACGTGTCTGTCCACCCGTCTGGGGTTCCCGCGCGTACGGCACACCGGGTACACCGGTTCCCGGTGTTGCTGCGCTCCTGCCATCTGGAGCCGGCGGTCGCCGTGACGCTGTTCGTGACCGCCCTGGCCGCGGCCGCGGGCCGCGGGGCAGCGGGGTCGGCGGCGGTGGCCGCGGCGGTGCTGGCCGGTCAGCTGTCGGTGGGGTGGTGCAACGACGCGGCCGACGCGCAGCGCGACACGGCCTGCGGACGAGGCGACAAGCCGGTGGCGACGGGCGAACTCCCGCCCCTGGCGGCCGCTGTCGCGGCCGGGGCCGCCCTGACGCTGTGCGTGCCGCTGTCGCTGCTGAGTGGTCTCGCCGCGGGGGCCGCGCACCTGGGGGGCGTGGCCGCCGGCTGGGTCTACAACCTGCGCTGGAAGCACACCGTGCTCTCGCCGCTCCCCTATGCCGCGGGCTTCGGCTCGCTGCCGGCCTTCGTCACGCTCGGCCTGCCGTCACCGTCATGGCCTGCCTGGTGGGCGTTGACGGCGGGAGGGCTGCTGGGCGTGGGGGCGCACCTGGTGAACGTCCTTCCTGACATCGAGGACGATCTCGAGACCGGTGTACGCGGACTGCCGCAGCGACTGGGCCGGCCCGCCTGCCGATGGCTGGCCCCGTTCGTGATGCTGGCGGCCGTGGGCGTGGTGGTCGCCGGGCCACCCGGTGCCGTGCGGCTCCCGGACTGGGTGCTGGCGGTATCGGCGGGAGCCGTCGCGGTCGCGGGGACGGCGTTGCCGACGGGGCCCCGGAGCCGGTGGCCGTTCCGGGCGGCGATCGTGGTGGCCGGCATGGCGGTGACGCTGCTCCTGCTGCGGGGCCCGCAGATGGCGTGAGACCCGGCCCGCCGACCCGCCGGGCGGCGGTGACGTCCTGTTGCCGGCCGGAGCGCACCGGTCGGTCCGGCGCGCAGTGGCCGTCCTGCGCGCACCGGCCGTCCTGCGCGCATTCGTCGTCCTGCGCGCCGCGCGCACTCGTCGTCCTGCGCGCACTGGTCGTCCGGCGCACGCGGGTCCCGCCGGCGCACGCGGGTCCCGTCGGTGCACGCGGGTCCCGTCGGTGCACGCGGGTCCCGTCGGTGCACGCGGGTCCCGCCGGCGCACGCGGGTCCCGTCGGTGCACACGGGTCCCACCGGCGCGCATGGGTGCCGACCGCGCGAACGGGTCCGTCCCGGTGTCGACGGCCGCGGGGCACCGCTCGCGCCCCACCCGTGGCCGAGGCCGCGCTGCCACTCGCTGCCCGGATCAGCTTCCCCTGAGTGCCCGGAATCATGAGGGCCGCCCCTGCATCGCAGGTGGCGGCCCTTGGCCGTGCTCCGGCGAACCGGTTCAGCCGACCACGATGACTACGACGGATCCGTCGTCGAAGTCGTCGCGGAAGTCGCAGCCGTGGCCCCACCAGTCGTGGTGGCGATCGCGATCACACCAGTCGCGGCTGTGGTTGGTCGGAAGGTCGGACGGGGCGGCTGCCGAAGCCGTACCTGCTGCGCCGACCGCGGCGCCCCCGCCCATCAGAACCCCGACGGCAGAGATCGCGAAGAGACGCCTCGCACGTTGTGCATTCATGGATTTACCTTCCTTCCACCCCTCGTGCGGTATGTCGGTGCACGAGACGGATGGCCGCGGCCGCAGCGGAAACCGTGGGGCGCGGTCGTAGGTGTTGCCGCCTGAGTACGTGAACAGGGCCTCGTCGTCGGCGGGCGTACCCGGGGGCGGCTCTCACTCATCAAGGCTAGTCGTCCCCCGCCAGGGGGGACAGTCGGCGGCGCGGCCGGCGGAAGGCCCCGGCGGTCCGCCGGCATCCCGCCAGGGTCCGCGGCCTGCGCGAGTCGGGAGGCGCCGCGACTACCCGCTGAGCGGCCCGGAGCGTGGTCAGCGGGCCCGCAGGTCGTCCAGTTCGGCCGTGAACAGCAGCGCGGGGTCGAATCCCATGCCGGTGAAGTGGCCCGCGAGTTCCAGGGACAGGATGCCGTGCAGCCGGGTCCAGAAGGTCAGGGCCCGACGGAGGGCCGCAGGCGGGGCGGGGTGGCCGTCCGCCCACTGCCGGTGACCTTCGAGGTGCGCGTCGAACGCGCGCGCCGCACTCGTCGCCGCACTCGTCGCGGGACTCTCCGCCGGCATGGCGTCGACGCAGGCGTCGAGCAGGGTCGCCATGATCTCGGACGCGATGGCGGTGACGTCGTCGGGCGCCTGGTAGCCCGGGACCGGTGTGCCGTAGATGAGGAAGTACCGCTGGGGGTCCTCGACGGCCCAGCCGCGCAGGGCGTGCGCGAGCGCGGCCAGGTCGGGGCCGGAGGCGGAGGCGGCGCCGAAGGCGTCGGCGAGGCTGCGGTACGCGTCTCCGATGAGTTCGGTGATGAGCTCGTCGCGGCTGGAGAAGTACCGGTAGAGCGCGGGGCCGCTCATGCCCATCCGCTTGGCGATCGCGTTGAGGGAGAGCGCGGACGCCCCCGCCGCGGCGATCTGCTCCCAGGCGTGTTCCTTGATCTCCGCGCGGACCTGCGAGCGGTAGCGCTCGCGCGGGGTTTTCGTACCGCTGTCCACCATGGTCTGCCGCCCCTCGTCATCCGACACCACTACAGCCGCAAGATTTAGTTAGAGGCTATCACGGTAGCTATTGACACTCGCCGGCGCTTCACGTTACAACCTCTAACGAACACGAAAGCCAGTAACTGTCGTTGAACGTGGTGGAGGTCGTCATGAACCCCGAAGGACTCGTCGAAGTCGTACTCCCGGGCAAGGTGGAGCCCGAGGGGCTGCAGATCCGGTACGGAGCGGTGCCCGTCGCGGGCCCCGGCCAGGTCGTCATCCGGATGGAGGCCACCGGGGTCTCCTTCGCCGAGCAGCAGATGCGCCGTGGCCGCTACTACGACCAGCCGGCCTTCCCGTTCGTCCCCGGCTACGACCTGGTCGGCACGGTGCTCGCGACCGGCGAGGGCGTCGAGCCCGGACTGTCCGGCACCCGCGTGGCCGCACTGGTCAAGGTCGGCGGCTGGGCCAGCCACGTGCTCGTCGACGCGGCGGACGTGGTGCCCGTACCCGACGGCATCGGCGCGGCGGAGGCGGAGACGTTGGTGGTCAACGGCATCACCGCCTGGCAGATGCTGCACCGCACGGCACGGGTCCGCGCGGGGCAGACCATCGTGGTGCTCGGCGCCAACGGTGGCGTCGGATCGGTCCTGATCCAGTTGGCGCGGGCCGCGGGCGTGAAGGTGATCGGCACGGCTTCCGCGCGCCACCACGACGCCCTGCGGGAACGCGGCGTCATCCCCGTCGACTACCGCACCGAGAACGTCGCCGCGCGGATCCGTGAGCTCGCCCCCGGCGGTGTGGACGCCGTGTTCGACCACGTCGGCGGCCGGGGCATCGCCGACTCCTGGTCCCTCCTCGCCCCCGGCGGCACGCTCGTCTCCTACGGCAGCGCCTCAACGCGGGACGACGAGGGGTCCAAGCAGTGGCCCGTGCTCAAGCTGCTCGGCCGGGTGTGGCTGTGGAACGCCCTGCCCAACGGCCGCCGCGCCTACTTCTTCAACCTCTGGGCCGGGCGCGCGCTGACCAGGAACCGGTTCCGGGCCCGGCTGCACGCCGACCTCACCCAGGTCTTCGCCGCCTTCCAAGGCGGTGACGTCACCGCCCAGATCGCCGCCCAACTGCCGCTGAGCCGCGTCGCGGAGGCTCTTCGGCTGGCGGAATCCGGCACGGTCGCCGGGAAGGTCGTACTGAACCCGTAGCGCAGCCCTGGGCTCTGCGCGTCAAGGCTCGGGAGCCCGCCGGCAACCGGGGGCGGACAGGCGCGCGGACGCCGCGCGAGCGGGCGAGCGATCGAGCCGGCGGGCCGGCGGGCCGGCGGGCCAACGGGTCGGCGGAGTCAGCAGGCCGGCGGAGTCAGCCACACTGCCGCGGTCGCTACCGCTCCCGGTCGGGACGCCCAACCCGCGCAGGGGGCGCCCGGTCGGCGAGGTACGCGACGAGCACGGTCCCGCCGCACCCACATCACCGGCCCGCCCCTCCAGGGTTCGTCATCGCGACGGTGGCCCTCCTCGCCGGAGCGGCGGCGCCCTCCGCCGAAGAGGTTCAAAAGCACCTCACGAACAGCAGGAGCAGCCCGGGCTGCAAGCGCAGGCGTCCGCTCGCGCGCTCGGGGCGCCCGCACGGTGGCCGACCGCCGGTGGGGCGGTGGGCGCGCAGCAGCCCTTGCCCTGCCACGCGTCGCGGCCCTCCTTGACCGCGACGGCGGCGATGACGAGCGCGGCGATCGGGTCCGCCCAGGACCAGCCGAAGGCCGCGTTGGCGACCAGGCCGACCAGGAGAACGGCCGAGAGGTAGGTGCACAGCAGCGTTTGCCTGGAGTCGGCGATCGCGCTGGCGGAACCCAGTTCCCGGCCGGCCTTGCGCTGGGCAGCGGACAGGAACGGCATGATCGCGAGGGAGAGGGCGGCCAGCACGATACCGGCGATCGAGCGGTCGGCCTGGCCGGTCCCGGCAAGCGCGCGCACGGCGTCGACGCTGACGTACGCGGCGAGGGCGAAGAAGGAGACGGCGATGATCCGCAGCGCGGTCCTCTCCCGCGCTTCGCGCGCGTGATGGTCCCGGGCGGAGAACTGCCAGGCGACCGCGGCGGCCGAGGAGACCTCGATGACCGAGTCCAGGCCGAAGCCGATCAGGGCCGTGGAGGATGCCACCGCGCCGGCGGTGATCGCGACGACCGCCTCGACGACGTTGTAGGTGATGGTGGCGGCGACCAGCCACCGTATCCGGCGGGTCAGCGCGTCGCGGCGGGCCGGGGACGGGCCGAGCGATATCGCGGACATCAGCAGCAGTCCTCCGTCGCGGCGTCCGGGCAGGTCCTGTCCGACTCGACCGCGACCACGGCGGCGTGCAGTTGGTCCAGAGCCTGGCCGAGGCGGGGGTCGGCCAGCTCGTAGCGGGTGCGGCGCCCGTTCGGAACCGTGAGGACCAGGCCGCAGTCCCGAAGGCACGCCAGATGGTTCGACAGTCGGGTCCGGGAGATGCCGAGCGCATCGGCCAGGTCGGCCGGGTAGGCCGCGTCCCGGCGCAGGGCGAGCAGGATGCGACAGCGGATCGGGTCGGCGAGCGCGCGGCCGAAGCGGGCCAGCACGTCGATGTCGGAGGCTACGGTCAGCACGGCAGGAGAGTACAGGGATTCCTGAACTCAGGAAACCCTGTACTGACGAGCGCCCACGTCCCCATGTGCCCGCCCATCCGCGGGGCGCCGCTCCGGACCCGCCCCCCGCGCACGCGGACGCTTCGCCGCGACAGCGAACGCGCCCCCGCACACGGCTCGCAGGGCCGGTGGGCGGGGGCGCGTCGACCCTTACCGGTGTCGGTTCACGCACCCATCAGGGTGGGGCCGATCATCGGCGGAGCACCTGAGGAGCGATGTCCTCGGTGAACTCCTCGGCTCCGGAGATCGCGAACTTGGAGTCCTTCGCGATGGTGGTGCCGCAGAACGCGGCCTCCAGCGTGCCGCCGAGGGTCGTGTTGACGGTTCCGTTGTTGGAGGTGTTGGCCAGGGACGTCATGCTGCGCTTGCCGTCGGCCGTGGTGAAGGCATAGGTGTAGTAGCCCTGGACGGTGCCCGTGTGGCCGTACACCTTCACGCCGCAGGACAGCTGGCGGCCGCGCAGGCCGAGACCGTAGGACTGGGTGCCGTCCGAGTTGACCGGAACCATGCTCATCATCTCCTGCAGCTGCGCCGGAGGGACGAGCTTGCCGGAGACCAGGGAGGAGAAGAACCGGTTGAGGTCGGCCGAGTTGGAGATGACCGCTCCGGCCGACTGCGCCCACGAGACGGTCTGCTCGGTGGAGTCCACAAGCGGCAGCGTGGTGTCGTCCTGGCGCAGGTAACCACGTGCGTAGGAACCCGCGATGGTGGTCCGCGGATGCACGTAGGACGTGTTCTTCAGCTGCAGCGGCGTGAAGATGCGCTGCTGGTAGTGGGTGGCCATCGGCGTACCGGTGATGTGCTCGATGAGCTGGCCCAGCACCACGAAGTTGGTGTTGGAGTAGCTGTAGGCGGCTCCCGGCTCGTTGTTCACCTTGTGGGCCGTCGACAGGTCGATCAGCTCCTGGTAGGTGAACACCTTGTTCCGTACGGACTCGAAGCCCGGAACCGTGTAGTAGAACATCTCGTTCGTGTAGTCCCACAGACCACTGCGGTGACTGAGCAGGTGCCGCACGGTGATGCGGTCGTCCGGCAGGGGCTTCGGGAGATAGGTGTTCGCCGACGCGTCGAGATCGACGAGCCCCTCGGCGACCAGCTGCATGAGCACCACCGTGGTGAAGCTCTTGCTGACGCTGCCGACCCGGAACCGGCGGTCGGCGTCCATCGCGGTGTGGGCGGCGGTGTCCGCCCACCCCGTCGAGATGCGGTAGGTCGAGGTGCCCGAGTCGATGCGGGTGAGGGCCCCCGGCGCCCCGTTGGCGATGGCCTGCTTCTGCACGTTGAGGACTGAGGTGACAGAAGGGTTGGGCAGGGAGGAAGGGGCTGCGCCGGCCGGGGAGGCGGCCATGGAGGCCAGCACGGCGGAGCCTGCGAGCACGATGCTCACGTTCTTGATGCGCATCCGAGTCTTTCTGGTGTGGGATCAGGTGGGCGTCGCCCGGTCAGATGAAATAACCGATACCCCGCCGCACAAAGGAAACTGAGTGACCATCATGCAGCGTCCCGGCACACTGCGGGTGCGGACGCGAGACGGTCCGGCTCCGGGACGACGCTGGATGCATCGTAATACTGTGACAACGTGTCGCGATCAGTGGGACTCGTGAGGCAGTGTGTTCCGGCCGGCCGCGCCCCCTGCGAAGGCCGGAGGTGCGGCCGGAGCCGGCTCGCCCTCGTCATATGCGGCGGCCAACGGTGTCAAAGGGCTGCGCGTACCGTCGACCGCACGTTATGGACGGCCCTGCGCGGGCGGTTCATAGCGATAGGGGTCTGCTCAGGTACCGCATGCCCGGGGTATTTTCGACGGGTTCCACCCGAGATGGAGGACGGCCACGTCATCCGCCAGCCCTCCGAAGGGAGAAGCCATGGACGCGGCGGACGCCACCAGAGCGTCGATGAACTGCTGAGACGGCAAGTGCGCGTACCGCGTGGCCAATTGCAGGAGGCCCTCTTCCCCGAGCCGTGCGCAGGCATCGGTCTTTCCCTCGATGAGCCCGTCGGTGAAGAGCACGACACTGTCCCGGGGAGAGATCTCCATCTCGGTCTCCGCCCAGTCCATGGTTCCTGGAAAGAGCCCGAGCGCGATCCCCGCCTGCGGCTCCACCCATCGGACGTCTCCGAACGGTCCTCGCAGGAGGAGACCGTGATGGCCTGCGCTCACCGACCTCACAGAAGTCCGTTCAGGAGAGAACACCAACGACACGACCGTGGCGTAGGTGTCGTCGTCGGCTCTCTCGTCGACCAGGACCTTTTCGAGGATGCCCAGTTGCTCGATCGGAGTCTTTCCGCAGTGAACGGCCGTCCGCCAGGCCACACGCAGGTGGACAGCCAACGCGGCTTCAGCCGCTCCATGCCCGGAAACGTCTCCCAGGACGACGTGGACGGTCGAATCCTCGGTCTGAACCACATCGTAAAAGTCACCGCTCAGCAATGCGTGGGAGCGCCCCGGTTCATAACGTGAAGCCGCCGTGAAGTCGTCACCGAGGAGCACCGGCGCGGGAAGGAGACCACGCTCGAACGAGGCATTCTCGCGAGCGGCCAGCGCGCTGGCCTCCAAAGTGGTCCTCACCGTCTCCGCGTACCTTCGCTGCAAAGCCAGCCAAACGACATGGGAGAGTTCTCCTGGACCGTCTCCTTCTCCGTTCACGTAGCCTTCCACTGCGCCACCGAGAAGTGTCGCTCGTGCGCTTGACTCCGGGTCATTGATGACCACCAGGGCCGCGTGCGGCACGTATTGCCGTATTCGGCGGACGACCTCGGTCGGCGTGTGCTCCGAAAGGCTGCGCCCGACAAGGACGCACACCAGCCCCTCACGTGGTCCGAGCAGACATACCGCTTCGTCGACCGTCCTGCTCCAGACCAGCGCGTGGACGAGCCGTCCCGGCGTCAGCATATGACGAACGGCCGACACCTCCCGCTCGTCTTCCGATATGAGCATCACGGTGAGGTCACGACAGGGGAAGAAACTCCCCACGTCAGCGTCCGCCGCCTCTGCATCGCCCTGTTCGGAACCACGTCTGCGCGGCTTGCGGTCACGCACACCCGACATACTCAGCCCTCAATTCCTGTTCCGCTTTTCCGTGGGCTATACATCAGACAGGCGGTTCACGAGAGGTGTGACAGGAGCGTCCGGTGGGGCTCATCACATATCCCGCTCGAGCGTTTTCGCCGCCGCACGGGCGGGTGATCCGATGGTGCTGGAGCAACATCGACGCCGACCGACTTCGCCGGCCGTGAACGTCGTGAATCGCTCCGGCGACAAGCGTGACGACACACCTGCCGCCCACCTACTCAAAGTCACCGGACGTGTACGGGGGGAGGGGCCACGAGGCCGTGGCCCCTGCGGTTCACCGGATCCACCCGTGCGCCCTGTCACAGAAACGGTCGCCACTCTGTCGTCTCTTGTAGGTGGCATCACGCGTGTATGCGAACAGTTCGAGAAGGGGTGCATCCTGTGAGCAATATGGAGACGCACTCCGCGGAAATGGTGTGCGCCCCCGAGGCGGGCCCTGAGCGGAGTATCGAGATCCTCAGCGCGCGGGAGGTGCCGCTGGGCGGCCCTCGCGCCATGACCGTGCGCCGCACGTTGCCTCAGCGAGCACGAACGCTCATCGGCGCGTGGTGCTTCGCTGATCACTACGGCCCCGACGATGTCGCCCTGACCGGAGGCATGCGGGTACCACCCCACCCGCACACCGGTTTGCAGACGGTGAGCTGGCTGTTCAGCGGCGAGATCGAGCATCGGGACAGTCTCGGCAACCATGCGCTCGTCAGGCCCGGCGAGCTGAACCTCATGACGGGCGGCTTCGGGATCTGCCACTCCGAGGTGTCGACGCCACGGACCACGGTGCTGCACGGCCTGCAGCTGTGGGTCGCCCTCCCCGAGCCGCATCGCCACACCGGACGGGACTTTCAGCACCATGTTCCCGGCGTTGTCACCCTGGACGGCGGCGAGGCGCGCGTGTTCCTCGGCTCTCTCGCCGGTGACGCATCGGCCGTGCCCACCTTCCCCCCTCTGCTCGGCGCGGAGGTGTCCATCGAACCGAACGCCACGGTGCGTCTCAGTGTCGACGAGCAGTTCGAGCACGGTGTCATCGTCGACAGAGGCGAGGTCCGCATGAACGGAACGTCGCTGAAAGCCGCCGAACTCGGCTACGCCGCTCCCGGACTCACGATGCTCGCACTGACCAATGCGTCTCCGCAGCGGGCGCGGATGGTCCTGCTGGGTGGTCCGCCGTTCCGGGAAGAGATCGTCATGTGGTGGAACTTCATCGGCCGCACGCACGAGGACATCGTCCAGGCCCGGGACGCCTGGCAGAGCGGATCCGACAGGTTCGGCCGGGTGGAGGGGTACGACGGCGACCGTCTCCCCGCGCCGGCACTGCCCCATGCCACCATTGCGCCGCGCAAGAACCGGGCCGAGCACCACGGCCCTGTCTGAACGGAGCCGGCTGATCGACGGGGTGGCCGCGCTCTGGCGCCGGATGAAAGGGATGGATGCCGTATGGACCGTGCCGACGACGCGGTGCCTCTCTTCGAGCTCCTCGACGAGCGGCGGCATCTGCTGGGTGTCGCCCACTGGATGCTGGGCAGCAGCAGCGAGGCCGAGACCGTCATCGATGAGACCTACCGGCGGTGGTACGAGCTGCCCGTTCCGGCGCGGGCGCGGATCTCGGCGCCCCGTTCCTGGCTCGCCAAGATCGCCGGCGGCATCTGCCTGGCTCGGCTGAACCCGCCCGGCCGCGGGAAGAGCTGGGAGGCGGGGGAAGAGGCCGGTGAGAGGAGGGTGGAACGCTACGAGATGCTCGGGAGGGAGGTCGGCGACGTTCTGCGGGACGCGCTGGATTCCCTGTCACCGGCGGAGCGGGCGGCGTTCATCGTCCATGCGGTCTTCGGCGCGGCACCGGACGCAGTAGCCGACACCATGGGGCCGTCGGACCGCGCCGAGCCGACGGACCGCGCACTGCGCGGCCTTCGGATCCGACGCTCGCGGCCCGCGCCCTCGCGGCAGCACGACGCGGTGGTCCGAGCCTTCCGGCGGGCGTGCCTCGCCGAGGACGCCGCGCTGCTGGCGTCCATGCTGGCGCCCGATGCCACAGCGTTCTTCGACGGCGGCGGCAAGGTCCGGGCCCGGGTCAAGCCGGTCCACGGCAACCAGCAGGTCGCCCGCAGCCTGCTGACGCTGCTGCCACCGTGCCCGCGCACCCGTCTGCGCACCCGGTCCGTCAACGGACGGACCGGCCTCGTGGTGTATTACGACCACGAGGTCGCCGCGGTCATCAGCCTCGACGTCGCCGACCACCACGTCATACAGATCTGGGTCGTCCTCAACCCCGACAAGCTCCGCCCCTGGAACCGACCGGGCGTCACCGCCTACCCCTGACCCGCCGGTCCCACGCTTGCCGCCTTCCACGGCAAGACATCGGACCGGCTCGGCTGCCATCAGCCGTCGGCTCAGGGCGTGGTGTCCCTCAGCCACAGCACCAGCGACGCGATCGAGTGTGCCACCACGAGATCAACGTGGGACACGACCTAGCACTCGCCGCGCCACGTCACCTTCGTGAAGACGGCGTTGGCGCCGAAGCTGCGGGAGTACTCGCCCGGGCCGGGGTTGAAGTGGAAGCACTCCGAGAAGTGGCCGCCGTCCTCCCAGCCCCACTCGACCTGGATGTGGTCGAACCCGGGGAAAGGAGTGCCGTTGTTGAAGATCGACCTGCCGGTCACCCTGCCCGACCAGTTGCCGGCCGACTTCAGGACGAGCCGGCCCTCCTCCATCATCTCGGAATAGATGCAGAAGTTGCCCTTGTCGCAGCCGGGCGGGTTCGGCTCGGCCGAGGCCGCAGGCGCCGTTCCCAGCACGCCGGCGACCGCCGCCACCGCGGCCAGGGCTCCGAGCACGCGCTTGCCCATCGCTGTTCTCCCTCACTCTGGTAGGTCGTCTCACGACGGGGACGGTGCGCCGGCGCACGCCGTATGAGCGCCGCGCCGTCGCCCGCCGCTGTCGTCCCCGGCTGCCGCCCGGTCAGCAGACCGGGACGCCCGGGACCTGGTTCTCCGGCACGCTGAGGTAGATGTTGGACATGTAGCCGCCGTATTGGGGCAGGTAGGCCCACCAGTCGTTGACGTAGGGCGGCGAGCTGACCTGCTGGCCGCGTTTCTGGCAGCCGACCAGCACCTCGACGCCGGCGGGCAGTGTCGTGACCGCACCGGAGGTGGTCGTCGCCTGGGTGCGGACGCGGACCCCGCTGCCCCAGGTACCGATCCAGGTTCCGGCGGGGCGTGTGGCGCCGGGGACGTTCAGCGAGCGGGTCAGACGCCCCACGTCCGTGTAGGCCTTGCCGTAGGACGTCCCTGTGGGATGCAGGGTGAAGACGGCCACGACGGAACGGTCGCCCGCGCCCACCACTCCCGTGGTGTGCAGTGCCGGACGCGTGAGGTCCACCGCGTCGGCGCCGGTGGGCGTCCGCGGGTCCGCCGTGGCGGACGGTTCCCTCACGGCCGTCGGCGTCGCCGTCGTCGCCGTGCACCCTCCGGAACTGAAGCCCGACCAGCCCTGCTTGACGGCCCAGGGGCGGTTGAAGGAACCGGCGATTCCGAAGTGCTGGTCGTAGCCGTCGGTGGCGCAGCGGGTGGACTGCCGCAGGTTGCCGAGGACGTAGTCGCGTACGGCCGTGGGAGCGGAGTCGAGCAGGTAGCGGTAGATCCGAACGGTGTCGCGCGCCGAGAGGGCCGTGTAGCCCCAGTAGCCGGGGTGGGTCGACGGAGGCCGGGCGGTGTCCGTCAGGCCGAGCCGTGCCACCATCCGGTCGATGATCGCGCCCGAGCCGTTGTTCGCCCAGAACGTGCTCGCGGCCGCGTCATCGCTGCCGCGCAGCATGGTGTCGATCCGGGCCCGGTCGGCGGCCGGCAGGGCGTCGGGGCCTCGGTTCCAGAGCAGGTCCAGGGCGATCAGCAGTTTCACCACGGACGCCGACCGGAACTGCCCGGCGGAGTTCAGCTGCTCGGTGAACGTGCCGGTCTGGCGGTCGAAGACGGCGACGCCCGCCGTGACCCCGGCCGGCACGTCGGCCCGCACCGCCGGGGGCGGCGACGGGGACTCGGCGGACGCGGTGGTCGCGGTGGGGCACACGAGCGCCACGACGGCGGCGGCCAGTATGCCCGCCCGTACCACGCCACGGCGGGCGATGCGGGGGAACGTCCCGCCCGGTGCTCTGCTCAAGGTCCTCATGGTCATCCTCGGGTTCGGCGGAGGTGCGTCTCTCGCACCACCGGCAGGACGGCGCCAGGTCCCGCACCGTATGAGGCCGTGTCGAGGGACGTTCGGGCCGCGAGCTCCCGCGGGGACTTTCGTACGGCCGTCTGTGCCCTCGCCACGACCGGCGCCACCCACGCCCGTCCCACGGCGTCTTCGTGCCGTTGCAGACGAACAGCAACGTCCGCTCGGCGCCCAGCACCCAGCACCCAGCACCCAGCACCCAGCACCCAGCGTCGACCACCTCACGCGGACGCCCCTGGGACCTTCGCGGTCCCAGGGGCGTCTTGTTCATGTGCGGGAGGCCGTTCAGCAGGTCGGCAGTCCTGCGTCCGGCTCGTCGTCACCGCCTCCGACGAGGAAGATCTCGCTCATGTAGGCCGACGGCGCCATGCCCACCGCCGGGGTCTTGACCCACCAGGTGTGCCAGTAGCCGCCGTAGGTCGCGCGACCGCCCTTCGTCTGGCACAGCACCCTGAGGAACCCGCTGTCGGGTGACGTGGCGATGACCTGGGCCTGCTGGTCGGGCGCGGACCGCAGGTTGACGTTCGTTCCCCAGATCGGGCACCGGAAGGTGCCCGGGTAGTCGCGGTCGGGAGTGCACGGCGCCGAGTCGGCGGCGCGCGCGGACGAGGTGAGGCCGGGGGTGAGGAGCGCCGCGGCGGCCAGGACGACCGCCGCGGCACCCCTCGTACCGGCACGGACGCCGGTCAGCACGCCCGCACCCCCGGCAGCCAGGCGTCGGGGTGGTCGATGTAGATGTTGCTGATGTAGCCGCCGAGCGCCGGGATGTAGGCCCAGGCGTCGTTGCTGTAGCCCTCGGCGTTGACCACGTCACCGCGCTTCTGGCACTCCACGAAGACCGGCGTCGGTCCGGTCAGCGTGCGCACGATCGCCGCGTTCAGCCGCGCGTCGGCGCGCACCCGGACGGACGTGCCCCAGGTGGTGAAGTTGGTCCCGGGCGTGCCGCTGCCCGGCGTGCACGGCAGGCTCACCCCGCGCTCCCGCAGGTAGGGGACGGGGTCCATGCCGCGGGTGCTGGACGTGGAGCTGTGCGCCTCGAAGTGCAGGTGGGGTCCGGTGGATTGGCCCTCGGAGCCCATGCGGGCGATCAGCTGTCCACCGCTGACCCGCTGGTTCACGGAGACGAGACGCTCGTACATGTGGCCGTACTCGGTGACCGTGCCGTCGTCGTGCCTGATGCGGATCCACTGGCCGTAGCCGCTGGCGGGGCCGGAGACGATGACCGTGCCCGGGCCGGTGGAGTAGATCGGCGTACCGCGGTTGTTGGCGATGTCGACGCCGTCGTGGCCGGAGTGCCACCACTGGGTGACCGTTCCCGCGGTCGGGCAGGACCCGGCGTAACCGGCGGGCAGGGCGGGCGGAGCGGCGTCGGCCGCGCCGGCGGTGAGCGGGATCAGTCCGGTCGCGGCGACCGTGGCGACGAGCATCCCGAGGGACTTGGTGCGCTTGAGCACGCGCATGGCGAGATCTCCTCCGTGCAGGAAGGTGGGTGACAGGGCGTCGGGTGGATCGGTGCGCCGGGACGGGCGGCGCCCGTGTTCAGCAGGTGGGGACTCCGGGCAGCCAGGCCGCCGGGTCGTCGATGTAGATGTTCGAGATCCAGGCCTTGTACTTGGGCAGGTACGACCAGGCGTCGTTGCTGTAGCCCTCGGCGTGGACCATCTCGCCGTGCGCCTGGCACAGCACGTCCACCGCCGTCGGGCCGGGCAGACGGGTCACGGCGGGCTTCTGGGTACCGGCCTGCGGACGGAGGCCCACATCGGTGCCCCAGGTCATGAACCGCTTGGTGCCGGCCGGCGGCTGCTCGCCGCCCGCGATGCGCAGGGCGCCCGCGTACTGCGCGTTCAGCCGCACGTCGCTGACCATCACCAGCGTTCCGGACTCCCGCGCCTCGACCATCTTGCCGCCACCGAGGTAGATGGCGATGTGGTGGACGCTGTTGAGGTTGCCCGGGTTAGACCCCCACAGCAGCAGATCGCCCGGCTGCAGCGGGCCGAGACCCTGGTCGCGGCTGAAGCGGGCGGTGGCTCCGCTCCACTGGGCCTGGTTCCAGGAGCCCTCGGGCAGGGCGATCCGAGCGCCCTGCCACGCCGCGTACTGCACCAGGTGCGAGCAGTCGAAGCCCTTGACCTGGCTGTCGTGGGCGCCGGGGCCTCCGCCGGGGTAGTCCTGACCGTACGTCGGCCCGTGGATGGAGCCGCCGCCCCACGAGTACGGCACTCCGATCTGCGAGCACGCGGCGTTGACGATCGCCTGCGCCGCGGTGGGTGCGTTCGCCAGGGGACGGCAGTCGGCGGCGGCCGCGGTCTTCGCGGCGGACGGCGGGGAGGCGGCGGCCGTCGCCGTACCGGTGAGGCTCAACGTGGTGGCGAGCAGCAGTCCTCCTGCCGCCGTCAGTGTGTGGTGTGTGCGGCGCATGCGGGTCCCCCTGAGGTGGTTCGCGGGATGTGCGGGTGAGTGGCGTGGGTGAGCGGCGTACGGACGAACCGCGGCGGACGGGCCGTGTTCGGCGGTCGGTCGGGCTGCCTCCGGCCGTCCTGGTTCATCCGTTCGGACCGGGCCGCGCAGGCCCGTCGCCCTTCATGGAGCCAACGGAGGCGGAGGCCGGTTCGTATGCGTCGAGTGCGGCACGAATCTTGGCGAGGCCGCGCATGCGGTTGCGCTGCACCGTGCCGCGGTGGGCACCGAGCCGCTCCCCCGCCATGTCGTGGGTCAGGCCCTCGATGTCGACCAGGATCACGGCGGCCGCCTCCTTGTCGGACAGCCCGCGCAACAGCGCGGTCGCCGCCGCCTCGGCCTCCCTGCGCGCGAAGCCTCCGTCCCAGCTGTGCTCGGGCACCCGGTCCGTACAGCGCTCCTGACGCGACGGATGCCGCCACAGGTCGCGCAGCAGGTTCAGCGCCGCCGCGCAGGTGTAGGCGTACGGCTGCTGCTGACGCCTCAGCGTGCGGGCCCGCGCGCGGCGGGAGAGTCTCAGGTACGTCTCCTGGAGCAGGTCGTCGGCGTCGTGCGGATTGCCGGTCAGGGCCAGCAGTCGGCGCCGCAGCCTCGGCATCGCGGCGGTGAACGCCTCGTCGAACTCGGCCGCCGTCATGTGGTCGGTGAAGGCGGCCGTGCTCGTGGTGGCGGTGCTGGTCGTGTGGTCGGTGCTGGTCGTGTGGTCGGTGCTGGTCGTGTGGGCGGTGCTGGTCGTGTGGTCGGTGATCGCGTACGACTTGGTCAGGGTCGTCGCGATGCAGGTGTTCTCCACGGTGTTCCCCCGGGTCCGTCTGGGTCCGTCTGGGTCGGGCTGCGGTCGGGCTGCGGTCGGGCACGCGCCTTCGGCGCCGAGGCGCTACGGGCGGGTCGGAGTGGCGGGCCCGTACTTGGCCGCAGGCGCCTCGGTCAGCAGCGCCCAGTAGCGGTCGCCGTACGACCAGTGCCACCACTCGGTCGGGTAGTTGACGAACCCCGCGGCCTTCATCGCCCGGCCCATCACGGCCCGGTTGGCCCGTGCCTCGGCGTCGATGTTGACCGCGGCGGTACGGCAGCCGCCCTCGCTCTCCTCCGGAGTGGCGTTGACCTCGGTACCGAGCGGAAGCTCCGCACCGTCCCCCGTGCACAGCGTCAGATCCACCGCCCCTCCGCTGACGTGCGGCGCGACCTCCGGAGGCGAGATGTAGGCGCTGGCCAGTTCGCGTATCCGCTCCGGCCGTGCGTCGGGATGGGCGGTGCGCAGCGTCGCCGCGTACTCGTCGAAGTAGCGGCGCTGCAGCGCGGGCGGCCGGAATCCCTCCACCATCAGCAGGTGGATGCCCGGCGGCAGCGCGTCCTGGGCGAGCAGGAGCCGGCGCAGAACGTCGGCCCTCAGGTGCGCGAACGAGCCGTCGTCGTCGGCCTTTCGCGCGTCCACCCTCAGTGAGCCGATCCCCCGGGCGTCGACCAGGGGTTCGCCGTTGTCGGCGACAGGCGTCGCGGCCACGCGGTGATCCGAAAGCAGGATGATGTCCGTCACGCTCACAGCGTGGAGGCGGGCTCTGCAAAGCCGATGCAGATCTTCTGCAGCACGCCCTGCAGGGGCACTGCAGAGGCACTGCGGAGAGAACGCAGCGGCTGTGCAGGGCGGTTCAGGGGCCGTGCCGCCTCGTGCGACCGGCAGCCCGTACACGGGCACACGGAAAGCGGGCGGTGCGGGGGCGATGTGGCCTGAATGGCCGCCATCGCCCCGTGCACCGCCCGTCTGGGGAACCTCACCGCGTGCCGCTGGCCGATCCCGTCAGAAGCAGTCCTCGAAGTTCTCGGACACCCCTGGAATGGGCCCCCAGTTGACGCCTCCGCTGACATACACGGCGCTGATCCAGCCGCGTGGCCCGCCGGCGTCCACCTGGACCCAGTAATTGTTCACGTACTGCCCGTCCCGGACGGTGTCACCCGTGGACTGGCAGTACGCGGTGACGTTCATCCGGCTCACCTTGATCCCGCTGTACGGAGGGCAGGAGAACGAACTGCACGCGCGCATGTTCACGTCGGACGCCCAGACGTAGACCCTGGTCGTGTCCGCCGCCTGCGGTGAGGGGGCGGCCGCGACCAGGGACAGTCCGGCGCCGCACGCCGCCGCCGCGGCGAACGCCGTCCGGCGCAGTCGGCTGAGTCGCTTGGTCGGTGATCCGGTCATGGAGCCCTCCGGTCGGTTCGTGTCGGGTCGTCGATGCGCTGGGATGACGGTTCCGGGGACCCCGCCGTATGCGTCGCACGGAGATGCGCTCATACGGAGGGGGGTGGATATCCGTCCACCGACTGAAAGTCGGACAGTCTTCTCTTCGAATTAGGGGGAATTCTCACCGGACACCCAGCGCATTCCGGCCACCCGCCGGTGCTTACCGGTCTGCCGTGAAAAACGGGCAGTCCGGTTTTCGGCATGCCTGTCGGCGGGTGCCGGTATGTTGTCCCTGACGTGCGGGAACGTGAAATCGGGGGACACGGTGGACGTTCGCCTTCTGGGTCCGGTCGAAGTGTCGAG
Source organism: Streptomyces sp. NPDC052016 (assembly GCF_044548445.1). Classification (NCBI taxonomy): domain Bacteria; kingdom Bacillati; phylum Actinomycetota; class Actinomycetes; order Kitasatosporales; family Streptomycetaceae; genus Streptomyces; species Streptomyces sp. NPDC052016. The sequence continues at coordinate 252,196 of NZ_JBIUBX010000001.1, read as the reverse complement.
CGGGGGGCGCCGCATTCCGCTGAACGGAGCCAAACCGACGGCGATACTCGCGGCTCTCGTCGTCCATCTCGGTGAGGTCCTGTCCGCCGATCGGCTGGTCGACCTCATCTGGGAGGAGGAACCGCCCGCCACCGCACGCGCGCTCGTCGCCTCGCACGTCTCCGGACTGCGCCGCGCGCTGGCCCGTGCCGAGGCCGGCGACGCCATCCGCACCCGCTCCCCCGGATACGTCGCCGAGTTCCCTCCCTCCGCCGTGGACGCCCGGTGCTTCGAGAGCGCGTTCGCCGCCGGTCGGGACGCTGCCCTCGACGGGCGGGCCGAGGAGGCCGTCGACACGCTTCAGACGGCGTTACGCATGTGGCGGGGCCAGGAGGCCCTGGAGGGGCTCGGCCAGTCCTTCGCCCGCGTCGAGGCCATGCGTCTGAACGAACTCCGGCTCGAGGCGCAGGAGTTCCGTTTCGCCGCCGAGCTGGACCTGGACCGCCGTACGGATCTCGTCGCCGAACTCGTCGCACACGTCGCCGCCCACCCCCTCAGGGAGCGGCCGCGCGGTCAGCTGATGACCGCGCTGTTCCGCACCGGCCGGGTGGCCGACGCACTGCGCTGCTACGACGAGGGCCGCCGTCTGCTCCGCACGGAGCTGGGTGTCGACCCCGGCCCTGAGCTGCGCCGGCTGCACCAGGCCCTGCTCCGAGCGGACACCGCGGTGCTGGGAGCGCCGGCCCGCCGCGCGGCCACGCCCCCGGGCAAGGGAGACACGGACGTGGCGGCTCTCTCCCACGCGGACGGAGACCCACCGTCACACCGCCGTACCGAGCTGCTCCACGACGGTGGCGGACGTCCGGCTCCCTCCCAACTGCCGCCCGACGTCGCCGACTTCATAGGGCGCGCCGAGCAGATCAGCTGGGGGACGGCCCTTCTGGAGCAGGTGCGGGACCCGCTGCGCACCGCACCGCCGATCGGGGTGATCTCCGGACGGTCGGGCACCGGCAAGACCGCCCTGGCCGTCCACGTGGGCCACCGCACCGCCGCGCTCTTCCCCGACGGACAGCTCTTCGTCGACCTGCGCGCCTCGGACTCCGAGCCCGTACGGACCGCGGACGCCCTGGCCCGGCTGCTGCGCGCCCTCGGGGTGGACTCCGACACCCCGGCACGCGACGAGGAGGACCTCCTCGGCCTGTACCGCACGCACATCGCGCGCCGCCGGGTCCTGCTCATCCTCGACAACGCCGTCAGCGAGGCCCTGCTGCGGCCGCTCCTCCCACCGGGCGGCGGCTCGGCCGTCCTGATCACCGGCCGCCGCCGGCTCGTCGCCCTGGAGGGAGCCGCGCACCTCGATCTGGGTGTGCCGTCCGAGACGGAAGCACGGGAGTTGCTCGCGCGCGTGGCCGGTCCGACACGGCCCGCCCTCGATGCCGACCGGGCCGCCGAGATCGTCGCACTGTGCGGCCGGCTCCCGCTCGCCGTCCGCATCGCCGGTGCCCGTCTCGCCGCCCGCCCCCACTGGACACCGGCACGCCTGGCCTCCCGCCTCCAGGACGAGCGCCGCCGGCTGGACGAACTGCAGGCCGGCGACCTGGAAGTGCGCGCGAGCCTCGGACTCGGCTACGCCGACCTCGCCCCGCAGGAGCAGCGCGCCCTGCGCCGCCTGGCGCTGATGGACCTGCCGGACTTCGAGGCATGGGTCGCCGGGCCGCTCCTCGACGTGACCGAGGACGCGGCGGAGGACGCGGTCGAGCAACTCGTGGACTGCCACTTCGTGGAGGTCGTACGCACCGACGAGACGGGCAGAACGCGCTACCGCATCCACGACCTGGCGCGCGAGCACGCCCGGGAGCGCTGTCTGGCCGACGAGGAACGGCACGAGCGGGAGGCGGCGGTACGGAGGCTCGTCGACCGCTGGCTGGCCATGGCGCGCGCCGCGGCGGCCCGAGGCCCGGGCGGCGCGTCGCGGCTCCTCCCGGCCACCACCGCGCCGAACGAGCCGACGCCCGCGGGCGCACACCTGGCGGACCCTGCGCACCCGGCACACCTGGCACACCTGGCGGGCGAGCCGACGGCCTGGTTCGCGGCCGAACAGCGGTGTCTGCTCGCCGCGGTCACCCACTGCGCGGAGCACGGCATGCCCGACGCCGCCCGCGCACTGGCCGGCGCCCTCATGGCCGCCTCCGCGGCGCTCTACAACCGGTTCGACGCCTGGTCCCGCTCGCACGACGTGGCCCTGGAGGCGGTACGCCGCGGCGGAGACGTGGAGGGCGAGGCCTGGCTGCTGAACGGTCTGGGTCAGCTCCGCCTCGAGCAGGACCGCTTCGACGAGGCGCACGCGTTCTTCGCGGCGGCCCTGCGCCTGTTCGAGGAACGAGACGTACGGCGCGGTCGCGCGGACGCGTTGGCCGGCATGGGCGCTGCCCGCCGCGAACAGGCGCGCTTCGAGGAGGCCCTGACCCTGCTGACCTCGGCGCTCGAGCAGTACCGGGAGCCTGAGGACACCGCGTCCATGGCCCACGCGCTGTACGGCATCGGATGCGTGTACCGGGATCAGGGCCGCCACGACGAGGCGTGGGAGGCTCTCTCCCGCTCGCACCGCCTGTTCGTGACCGCCGGTGACCGGCACGGCGAGGCGCTCGCGCTGCGCGCACTTGGCCTGTGTCACCGCGCGCGGGGCGACCTGCCGGGCGCGGAGGCCCTGTTGCGCCGGTCCCTCGCCCACTTCGAGGAGACGGACGACGCCTTCGGCGTGATGTACGCGAGCCAGTCCCTGGCGAAGGTCGAGTTCCGGCAGGGCCGGATGGCCGAGGCCCGGCGGCGTCTCGACCGGTGCCTGGAGATCACCCGCGAGCGTCAGGACATGTTCGGGGAGGCCCTGGTCCTGCGCACGATCGGCGAGTGGCACCTCGCCGTGTCCGACGGGGAGACCGCGGCCGAGACCCTGCGACAGGCCCTCCGCCTGTGGGAGAAGCTGGGTCTGCCGCTGTGGCGCGCCCGCACGCTGCGGGATCTCGCTCAGGCCGAACGGGCCGGGGGCGCGGCCGGAACAGCGCGCGACCTCGAGGCGGAGGCGTACCGCGTCTTCCGCGAACTCGGCAGCCGGGAGGCCTTGGAGACGCCGGATCCCGCGGACCTCCCGGCTCCCCCGGACGCCTCGGACGCCCCCTGAGATCCCCCAGATCCCTCAGATCCCTGAGATCCCGGACTCCCCGAAGCCGTACCACGACCCAGGACGCTGAGACTCCCGCCCCATACCACGAGCAGTTCGGCCCGGTGCTCCTCCTCGTACTCATACGGGAGGCGATCACCTTCCGTCCCGGGGGTGGACGGCGCGGCACGTCCGCCGTCGCCCGCGACCACCGCGGTCCCACCGACCCCACCGTCGGCTGCGCGTCATGTGAGCCGCAGAGAAGAGGAGGAAGCATGAACAGGGGACGCCTGATCACAGCTCTGACCGCCGCGGCGGTGACAGCCGGGCTCCTGACCCTGGCACCGGCCGCCTCGGCGACCACGGCCGGAGCCGCCCCCACGACCGCCTCGGCCCGAGCGTCGGCGGCGGCCCTCACGCCCGTCTACATCTGGGCGACGAACGTGAACGTGCGCCACGACGGCGCGGACGCGGACTGCGTCTTCTATCCCTCCCGCGCCTCCTGCCCCACCGTCGTGGCCACCGTCTCCCGTACGACGGCCCGGGCCCACTGCCAGCGCGAGGGCGAGACCATCCACGACAGCGGCTACAGCAACCGCTGGTGGACGCTGGTCGAGCTGGCCGACGGAAGGATCGGCTGGGTCAACAACATCTACATCCAGGGCGGCGAGAAGATCGCGGGAGTACCCGACTGCACCTGGTGACCCGTACGTCCTCCAGCCGTGGTGGGCACGACATTCGGCGTGGCGATGATTTCGGCGGGGGCCGTCGGTCGTTACAGGGAGCAGAGGAAGGAGTTCCGCCATGCCGACACAGGGACCCTCGAAGCAACCCACGACCGACCTCGACGCCCGCTACAGCTCTGCGCTCCATCCCCGCCCGGGGGCCGCCGACGTCACCGCCACCGAGTGGGCCGAGGCCCAGCGGCAGCTGGAGACCGCCGAGATCTTCTGGGCGTCCACGGTGCGGCCCGACGGCAGGCTGCACGTCACGCCCGTGATCGCCGCCTGGCACGACGGGGTGCTGTACTTCTCCACCGGCCCGGGGGAACAGAAGGCGAGGAATCTCGCTCGAAACCCGCACTGCGCGTTGACCACCGGGAGGAACGCCCTCACCGAGGGGCTCGACCTCGTGGTCGAGGGCAAGGCGGAGCCGGTTGCCGAGCCGGCGGTGCTGGAGAAGGTGATCGCGGCGTACGAGGCGAAGTACGGGCCGCACATCACCTCGCCCGAGGGCACGTTCCACGGGATCGGGGACGCCTTCCGCAAGGGGGACGCGGTGGTTTTCGCCCTGGCCCCGGACACGGCGTACGGCTTCGGCCGGGACGACGGTGTCTACACGCATACGCGGTGGACGTTCTGAGCGACTCCCCTGTCCGACCTCCTGCGTCGGACAGGGGAGAGCGACACGAACCGACCGGTGGTCGGGACACCCGTTAGCGGAGGCGCATCGGTCCATGACGTAGTCGCCGACCGATCCGGGTCGTCAGATGTCCGTCAGAGCTGGAACTCCGCGGGAGACACGCCCAGAGCCGCACAGGCTTCCCTGAGGATCGCCTGTTCCGCCTGGGAGAAGTAGCCGTCGGCGCCGGCGATGACGATGCCGGTCTGGATCACCGCCCGGGCCTCGGTCGGCTTCTTCGCGGCCTTGGCGATCTCCGCCAGGGCCTCGGCCTTGCCCTGCGGGAAGTTACGAGTGAGCTGGTCCACGTGCTTGTTGAAGCGCTGGCGCAGCTGGTCCGGGGGGAAGTTCTGCAGCACGTCGTTGCTGAGGATCATCGACTCCATCTGCTGCCGCTCGGCCGCGTCCACGTGGCCGTCCGCCGCCGCGACCAGGGCGCACATCGCCATGCTCGCGTCCCGGTACGCACCGCTCTTCAACTCGGTCTTGAGGGAACCGAGCTGCGTCTTCAGCAGGCCGACCAGCTGAGCGCGCGACCCGCCGCGCGACCCACCCTGCGCACCGCCGTGCGAACCGCCGCCGAACCCCGCGCCGCCGTGTCCCCCGGTCCCGCCGTGCCCGCCGCCCTGAACCTGCTGCTGCAGGTTCTTGGCCTGGTCCTTGAGCCGGTCGAACAGTGCCATTGCCGTCACCTCAGTGCTCGTCTGTGTCAACTCTCACCCGGGCAACGGCCACGTCCGGGCAAAGGTTCCGCCAAGCCCGCAACGCAAACCCATCAGGAGCATCCCTGCTCCCGCACGAGAACCGTCCTCTTCGGCCAGGTCACCCCAAAGCTGCCGGCACAGGCCCTGCCAGGCGCCGCGCTACAACGCTTCATTGCCTTTGGAGCAGTCGGCGCTGCCGAAGACGCTCGGGGAACTGGTGGAGCTGCGGGTCGGCCAGCTCAACGGCTGCGGTTTCTGCGTCGGCATCCACGCCAAGGAGGCCGCGGCCGCCGGTGAGACCGCGCTCCGGCTCAACCTGAAGACCGCCTGGCGCCGTTCCACCGTGTTCACCGACGACGAGCGGGCCGCGCTGGCGCTCGCCGAGGAAGGCACCCGGCTCGGCGAGCGGGGCGTGTCCGACGAGACCTGGGCCGAGGTGCGCAGGCACTACGACGACCAGGTCGGTGCGCTGGTCTGCCTGGTGGCGCTGATCAACGCGGCCACCCGGATGAACGTGATCGTGCACAATTCCGGTGGTTCGTACGAGCCCGGCATGTTCGCCGGTCTGGCGGGCTGATCGGCAGGTGCGATGCGCCCGGCCCGGAACCGTTCGTTCCGGGGCAAGCCCACCCGGCAGGTGACCGCCTCGACCGCCTGGGGTGTCCGGGGCGCGGCAGCATCGGCCGACCCGCCTGAGACCGCAGGCCGGAGGCCAGCGCCCGGCCGTACCGGACGCCCACGGCGACAAGCACGAGCACATCTCGCCACCAAATGACCACATTCTGCACTTGTCGGGCTACCCGTACAGTGGGAGGTACGGATTCGTCCGCGTCTGACCCGGTCAGCGCACGCCGCCCCAACCCGGAGCGCTCATGCACCACCCGTCCACCACCTGGGACGACGGCTCCGACACCCTGTTCGGGCTCGACGCCCTCGGCATCGAGGCCCCGGCGCCGACCACCGGCCGACCGTCCTTCCGGGACTCCGCCACCGCGCGGCGCCTGCTGCCCGTACGGGAGATCCACGCCGAACCGGCCGCGGCCGCCTCCCCGCGCGGCCGGCAGATCATCGCACGGTTCCCCGAGGCGCGGGTCGTCGAGGTGGAGTCCCACTGGCGCATTCCCGGGCTCCACGGCAATGAGGGCAACGTCTCCCGTTGGGTGCGGGTCAAGGGTGAGACGCTCGTGCTCGGCGAGCGGAAGTCGCCGAGGACGCGTCCCAACGGCCGTTCCGCCGACTGGATCGCTCCGGGCGCCTCCAACGGCTGCGCGATGGCCTGCGCCTACTGCTACGTGCCGCGTCGCAAGGGGTACGCCAACCCGATCACCGTCTTCACCAACATCGACCAGATCGTCTCCCACATCGGCCGGCACGTCGCCCGCCAGGGCCCGAAGCCCGAGCCGAACCAGTGCGACCCCGAAGCCTGGGTGTACGACATCGGCGAGAACGGCGACTGTTCGGTGGACGCCTTGATCTGCGACAACACCGCGGATCTCGTGCACGCCTTCCGGCAGTGGCCGACGGCCAAGGCATCGTTCGCGACCAAGTTCGTCAACCCGGACCTGCTCGCGCTGGACCCGCGCGGCAGGACGCGCATCCGTTTCTCGGTGATGCCTCCGGAGGACTCGCGGCTGCTGGACGTGCGCACCTCACCGGTCGCCGAGCGGATCGCCGCCGCCGCGGACTTCCTGGACGCGGGCTACGAGGTCCACTTCAACCTCTCCCCCGTCGTCGTCCGACCCGGCTGGGAGGAGGCCTGGACGGAACTGCTCGGCCACCTCGACGATGTCGTGCCGGCCCGCGTGAAGCGGCAGGCCGCCGCCGAGGTGATCATGCTGACGCACAACCAGGATCTGCACGAGGTCAACCTCGGCTGGCACCCCCGCGCCGAGGACGTCCTGTGGCGGCCGGACCTGCAGGAGGCCAAGCGCTCGGAGAACGGGGCCCTCAACGTGCGCTACGCGGGCCGCGTCAAGGCGCGGGCGGTGGACCGGCTCCGTGCGCTGATCGCCGACCGGGCTCCCTGGTTGCGCGTCCGCTACGCCTTCTGAGGTCTCGGAGTCCTGGACGATCAGGTGCCTGTCGTGACCTGGGGTTGTGCCGGGCTGAGGTAGTGGACGGCGGTCTGCCCCGCATGAGGGATGAGCAGGCCCTGCAGTTCCTCCGTCGCGACCTTGAGAAGGTCGCCGTCGCGGGCGGCGTGGAGGGTTTCGAGGACGAAGGTGACGCGTGTGGAGTCCTCGGTGACGCGGGTGCGGTGGGCGTCGCGGTGGTTCCAGTGGCGGGTGAGGACGCCGGTGGCGTCCGCGTAGATGATCTCGCCGGGCTTCGGGTGTTCGACGGTGCCGGGTTCGCCGAGCGGGGTGAAGGACTCGGTGCCGTCCGCGTCGCGGATGACGACGTCGCCGGTGACGTGGTCCAGGTCGAAGGCGCCGGCGGGCAGGCCGTGGCGGACGGAGACGGCGTTGTAGGAGTCGACGGCCGGGTTGATGCGCGGCAGCGTTCCCTTCTTGGCGAGGCGGCGGCCGAGCGCGTCGACGCTGGGACGGACGCGGCGCGGGTTGGTGCCGAACGAGCGGTAGGCGGCGTGCCAGGCCTCGATGCGGGGGTCGGTCTCGTCCGCGGGGTGCCAGGTGCCGTCGGCGAGCTGTTGCTCCAGTTCCTCCAGGCCGGTGGCGGTGTGGGGCCAGGGTGCGTGGCCGCGCAGGCCGGTGGCGGTGACCAGGGCGATGAGGGTGTCGGGGAAGGCTTCGGCGACGGCGGGGGCGAGGCGGAAGGCGGTCATGGACGGGGGTCTCCGTTTCCTACGTGCGTGCGGCGAGCAGGGGTGCAGGGCTTCCGGGGGCCCGTGCGGTCCGGGCGTCGGCGCTGCCGGCGCGCGGCGGCCGCGTCGGGGCCTGTCCGCGTCGGGTGGGGTGGTGTCGGGGCTTACGGTTCAGGTCAGGGCCAGGAGGCCGACGGCGACGGCGGCGGCGCCCAGACCGGCGAGCTGGCCGCGGTGGATGCGTTCGGCGAGGACGCAGCGGGCCAGCAGAACCGTGCCGGCCGGATAGAGGGCGGTGATCACGGCGACGACGGTGAGGTCCCCGTTGCGGGTGGCGAGCAGGAACAGCAGGTTCGCCACGGAGTCCAGCACACCCGCGGCTGCCGCCATCGCGTACGCGGGCCGTTCGGAGCCCAGCCTGCGGTGCATCAATCCCGCCGCGGCCAGGGTGACGGCCGAGGAGACCGCCCTGCCGATGATCAGCGGAGCCACTCCGCTGTCGGACGGCGCCCGGTCCAGGAAGACCAGTTGCAGGGCGATGGCGGCGCCCGCTCCGCACGCCAGCAGCAGCGCGGTCCGTGAGGGACGCGCCGACCCGGCGTCGTGCCCGGCGCTGACCAGCACCACGGCCACCAGCGCGAGCGGAAGACCCACCATTCCCACGGTGGTCAGGCGCTCGCCCCGCAGCAGACCCACCCCGACGGGAAGCGCGGCGGACACCAGCGCGGTCACCGGTGAGAGAACGTTCATGGGACCGATCGCCAGGGTGCGGTAGAGCAGGGCGAACGCGGCGGCCGAGGCGACTCCCGACGCGGCGCCCCAGCCGAGGGCGCCGGCGCTGAACGAGGCGCCGAGCACCGGCCACAACAGCAGCTCGACCGAGAGACTGGCCGGGGCTGCGATCATCACGGTACGCAGTACGTGAGCCTTGCGGGCGCCGAGCCCTCCGAGGAAGTCGGCGCACCCGTAGGCGAGTGAGCTGCCCAGAGCCAGTAGCAGAGCGACCACAGCACATCCCTTACCATTCAGTGGAACGACCAGACCGTACAACAGAACGACCGGCCAGTGCCAACAGAATGACCGCGCGGTCCATTGCAATGACCCGGCGGCGAGGAAGGTGATCAGGTGACCGAGACAGCCGCAGCACTGCGGACGGTCGCGCACAACGTCCGGGCGGCCCGTATCCGCGCGGGCCTGTCCCTGGAGGAACTCAGCCGGCGCGCCCAGGTCAGCAAGGGCGCCTTGGTGGGTTTGGAGAAGGCCCAGGGCAACCCCAATCTCGCCACGCTGGTCCGACTGGCCGACACCCTCGGCATCTCGGTGTCCGCCCTGATGCAGGGACCCGCGGAGGGCCGCGTCCGCGTCGTGTCCGCCGCCGACGTGGCACCCCTGTGGACCGGCGAGCAGGGCAGCGAGGCCAGGCTCATGCTGACCACCTCGGGCCCGGCTCCCGTCGAGGTCTGGCGCTGGCGTCTGCAACCGGACGAGGAATATCCCAGCCACCCGCACCAGGCCGGAGTCGTGGAAACCGTCAGCGTCACCTCAGGACGAATGACCCTGGTCGTCGACGGCAGCGAGCACACCGTCGAAGCGGGACAGACCGCCACGTTCGACGGCGACACCTCCCACACCTACCGCGGCTCGGGTGATGAGACCTGCCACTTCGTCATGACGGTCCACCTGCCGCCCGGTCCTTCCGCAACCTGACCTGCACCGCGCGCAGGGGGTTCGCCGGCGACCCGCTCCCGTGCGGCCGGCGGCCGGCTCCACGGCGAAGTCCTCCGGAAAATGACCGCCCGCTTGAACCCAGCGCAATGCGCACACGTACGGACAACCGGGAAGCGCGCCTGTATCGCCGGGGCCCGCGTCCCTGCAGCCCGTATTGACACATTCGAGGAGTACACCGATGACCGCTCCGCGCCTGAGCGACTGGCTGACGACACGCCAGCCCCTCGTGCTGGGCCTGTTCCGGATGGTTCTGGGCCTGTTGTTCACCACGGAGGGCGCCGCGACGGTCTTCGGCGTGCTGGGGCGCAAGGCCAGCCCGACAGGTGACTGGCCGTTCTGGTACGCCGGGGTGATCGAGCTGGTCTGCGGCGCCCTCGTCCTGCTCGGCGTCGTGACCCGCAGCGCCGCCTTCCTCAGCTCGGGCATCATGGCCTTCGCCTACTTCACCGAACACCAGGAGGACGGTCTCTTCCCGCTGCAGAACGGCGGTCTCGCCCCGGCGCTCTTCTGCTGGGGGTTCCTGCTGCTGGTGTTCTTCGGCCCGGGCGCCCTCTCCCTGGCCGGCCTGGTCCGCCGGGAGAACCAGCCGCGACCCGCCGCCCACCACACGACCGAGGCGTCCCGATGACGCGTGCCCGCTTTGCCCTGTGGTCGCCGGCTCAGCGGCCCGGCCTCTTGAAGTGGGCATAGGGCGGATACGCCTTGAAGCAGATCAGCACTTCCAGGGGGTGCCCTCCGCCGGGCTCCTGGACCAGCGCCGGGAGCCCCGCCATCAGCACCGAGTACCCCTTGACGACGCCTTTCTGACGCGGACCCCAGCCCGCCGCGTGCGCGAAGTCCGTGGCGGTCTCGGCGAAGACGTCCCGGTTGCCGAAGAGGAAGAACGTGCGGGCGTGGGTGGCGTGCCGCAGCTCGTCCCTGAAGTCGGCCCGCTCCCGTCGTTCCCGCCAGGAGGCGGCGTCCCGCGCGGTACGCGCCTCGTCGGTGCGGACGGTCAGCGGAGTGCCGTTGACGAGCTTGCGCCGCAGCTCGGGCCACTTGCTGGGGCGCAGGCCCAGCGTGTGGTGGGCCAGCACGAGGTCGACCAGCTCGCCGACGCCCTCGTCGGGCGGGACGCTGTCGCGCAGCGGCACGTGGACGATCGTGTGCCGGGAGTAGGCGGCGAAGGAGAACAGGCCCGCGAGCCGGTTCAGCCCGTCGTGGTCGCCGAGCAGCAAGCCGATGGGGTCGGGGGCGCGCAGCGAGGTGTGGCGAAGGGGCTGCCGGGGCTGGACGACACGGTGCTCGTGGGGCCCGGTCCGGGGCCTGAACTGGCGCAGCCTCAGCCGCATTCGGCGTACCTCATGGCCTCATGATCTCGGGCGGCGAGTGTCCTCGGCAACGGGATTCGCCCGGCGGCATCGTCATCGAGCCGGCGACGGTCCCGGACGTGAACCCGACACGCCTCCGTCGCGGAGCACCCGTTGTCCGCCTTCACGCGGACGAGACCGGCGCCGACGAGACCGGCGCGTCGAGCCCTCGCGCCAACTCGGCGCGCTGCCGGAGTGGTTGGTCTCCAGGAGAGACACGCCACCGCCGGGACCGAGCGCGGCGACCCGGTGGTGCACCCGATGCGGTGCCGGTGGGGTTCACAGAAGCGTGACAGGAAGCACACACCCGCACCTCCGAGCAAAGGAGAGATCAAGTTAAGGTAAGGCTGGCCTTACGGTCGCTGATCTGCACAAAAGGAGTTCCACCATGTTCCACCGGCGTCGCGGCCCGGCCGCCATCGCTCTCGCGGTCGCCGCCGCGCTGTCCCTCGCGGCCTGCGGCGGCTCTTCGGACAGCGGGAAGGACGCCTCGGCGTCCGCGGCGGCCGGCGACAAGAAGGCCGTGGCGCAGGGCGGTGAGGACTTCGGGTCCGCCGCGCAGAAGACCGCCGCCATGGGGACCGACGCCAAGCCGGGGCAGTGGCCGCGCACCATCACGCACGCCATGGGCGAGACCGTCATCAAGTCCCGGCCCGAGCGCGTGGTCGTCCTGGACGTCGGTGAACTCGACAACGTGGTGTCGCTCGGCATCAAGCCGGTCGGACTCGCGCCCACCGAGGGCTCTCCCGAGCTGCCTTCGTACCTGAAGAAGGACGCCGGCACGCCAAAGAACGTCGGCACCATCAACAACCTCAACCTCGAGGCGATCGCCGGTCTGCGCCCGGATCTCATCCTCGGCAGCCAACTGCGCGCCGCGGACAAGTACGACGAGCTGTCCCGGATCGCACCCACCGTCTTCTCGATCCGGCCGGGCTTCACCTGGAAGGAGAACTACCTCCTCAACGCCGCGGCCCTCGACAAGACCGCCGAGGCCAAGGCGAAGCTCGCCGAGTACGACACCCGGGTGAAGGCACTCGACACCAAGCTGGGCTCCGCCAAGCCAACCGTCTCGATGGTCCGTTACCTGCCCGACGGCGTGATCCGCCTGTACGGCAACGCGTCCTTCATCGGCACCATCCTCAAGGACGTCGGCATCCCGCGGCCCAAGAACCAGGACATCGAGGACCTGGCCGCCGAGGTCAGCGCCGAGAACATCGACCAGGCCGACGCCGACTACATCTTCACCGGCGTCTACGGCGACCCGAAGGCCACCGACAAGTCCCGCGCCCAGGGCAATCCGCTGTGGAAGAACCTCGCGGCGGTCAAGGCCGGGCACGCCTACGACGTCCCCGACGAGACCTGGTACCTCGGACTCGGCGTCACGGCCTCCCACCAGGTCCTCGCCGACCTCGAGAAGTACCTGACCACGTAACAAGCGGGAGGGCGGAGCGCCGAGCCGTACCCGGTCACCGGGCGGCCGGCGCTCCCCCACCCCACCCACCCGATCCGCTTTTCCACGGCGGGTCGTCGTCGGCTCAAGGTCATCCCAGCACCACACGCACCACACGCAGAGGAACCGCATGTCCCCCACCACCCGACGCCCCCTCGTCTGGCTGGTCACGGGCGCCCTCCTGCTGCTCCTCTCCGTGCTCCTCAGCCTGGCCGTCGGCAGCCGCCAGATCGCCCCGACGGAGGTCGTCGACGCCCTGCTGCACGGCGGCACGAGCGACAACGCCCAGGTGGTGGGCGCCCTGCGCGTGCCCCGCACCGCCATCGGCCTGCTGGTCGGCGTTGCCCTGGCGGTCGCCGGAGTGGTCATGCAGGGCGTCACCCGCAACCCGATCGCCGACCCCGGTGTGCTCGGCGTGAGCCAGGGCGCCTCATTGGGTGTGGTCTGCGCGATCGCGTTCCTCGGCGTGCACACCCTGAGCGGATACGTCTGGTTCGCCTTCGCCGGCGCGGGAGTGGCCGCGGTGGCCGCCTACGCCGTGGCCAGCAGCGGACGCGGCGGCGCCTCACCGGTCAAACTCGCCCTGGCCGGGGCCGCGATGAACGCGTTCCTCGCCTCCCTGGTCTCCGGCATCGTCACGACCGACGCCGAGGCGCTCGACGAGTTCCGTTTCTGGGACGTCGGTTCGATCGGCGGCCGTGACGGGGACGTCGTGGCGCAGACCTGGCCGTTTCTCGTCGCGGGGCTGTTGCTGGTCGCGGCCCTGGCGCGCGGCCTGGACGCACTCGCGCTGGGTGACGACGTCGCCAGGAGCCTCGGCCATCACGTCGTCCGTCTGCGGATCCTGGGCGCGCTGGCCGCCACCGTCCTGACCGGTGCCGCGGTGGCGGCCGCCGGTCCCATCGCCTTCGTCGGGCTCGCGGTCCCGCACATCGCGCGGGCGCTGGTCGGCGGAGGCCACCGCTGGGTGCTGCCCCTGTCAGCCCTGCTGGGCCCGACCGTGATCCTGGTCTCGGACGTGGTCGGCCGGATCGTCTTCCCGCCTTCGGAGGTGCCGGTGGCCGTGATGACGGCCCTGTTGGGCGTGCCGTTCCTGGTCGCGCTGGTGCGCAGAAGGGCGACGGTGGCGGCGTGACACGGCTCGATCCGACCGATGTCCGTCAGAGGGCGGTCACTCCCTTCGGTCACTCCGTCGTACGGGCAGGCGGCGGAAGCCTCCTCCTGCACCGCCGGGCGGCGGTGGTGGCCCTCCTCCTGGCCGCCGCACTGGCGGCGACCGTCGTCACGTCCCTGTGCGTGGGCGAGTCCTTCGTCTCCCCCACCGAGGTCGTCAGGGTCCTGCTCGGGCAGCCGAGCCCCGACGAACTGGTCGTCGGCACGCTCCGCCTGCCGCGGCTGGTCACCGGTCTCCTGGTCGGCACGGCGTTCGGCGTCTCCGGCGCGCTGATACAGACCGTCGCCCGCAACTCCCTGGCCAGTCCCGACGTCATCGGCGTCACGCACGGCGCGGGCGCGGCCACCGTGACCGCGATGACGTTCGGAGTCACCTCCTACGCGGTCCTGCCGTACGTCTCGGTCGCCGGCGGGCTGAGCGCCGCCGCGCTCGTCTACGTCTTCGCCTGGCGGCACGGCCTGCAGGCCACGCGGTTCGTCCTCATCGGCATCGGTGTGTCGATCGCGCTCGGCTCGGTCACCCGGCTGTTCCTGACCAAGGGCGACTATCTGGTGGCCCAGCAGGCCAAGGTGTGGCTCACCGGCTCACTCAACGGTCGGGGTTACGACCACTCCGCCCCTCTCGCTCTGACCCTGCTCGTCCTCCTGCCCGCACTGCTGTGGGCGGCGCACGCGCAGCGTGTCGTCGCCTTGGACGACGACACGGCGACCGCACTCGGCGTACGCCTCGGGTCGGTCAGGCTGGGGCTCACCGCGCTCGGCGTGGTGCTGGCGTCCGTGGCGACGGGCGCCGCCGGCCCGGTCGACTTCGTCGCCCTGCTGGCCCCCCAGATCGCCCGCCGCCTCACGCGCACGCCCCAGATCCCCCTGGTCTGCTCGGCCCTGTCGGGCGCCCTCATCGTGGTGCTCGCGGACCTGCTGGCCCGGCGCCTGTTCTCCCCGCTGGAACTGCCCGTCGGGGTGCTGACGGCGGCGATCGGCGCGCCGTACCTCATGTGGCTCATCGCCCGCACCCGCTCACGAGCCGCCGCCTGACCTGCGCGGCCCGGCGGCCACCCGGTCCGCACCACCGCCGGGTCGGGACGGCGGTGGTGCGGACGCGCGCAGGCGTCCGCTCCCGGGCTGGGCGTACCCAGGCCCGGTGTCGGCCGCCGGGCCGGCGGGCGTGGACGGTGCTGATGGGCCGTAGGGCTCTGGACGGTGTGCGGACCGCCTCGTCGAAGCAGTGCCCACTCCTGGTCTCGCCCGCGACAGCCCGGAGACCGCGACGCCGTCCTCACCGCAGGCCGGCGACCAGATCGGCCATCACGGCGCGTGGCAGTGACGGGTTGGCGGCGGCCGCTTCCACGACCCGCCGGTCGGTGTCGTCGAGCAGCTCCGCGATGACCGGCGGCGGGAGTGCCGGGTGGCCGGCGGCCACGGGCCTCGCCCGTTCGTCCGCCAGGCAGGCGAGCAGTGCCGGGGCCGTAGCGTTGCGGTGCCCGGCGATCTCGCGGAACGCCCTGTGTACCGGTGGCGCGTGCCGCGTCAGGTCCTCCAGCAGCGTCCCGGGCGCGTCGGGGTTGGCGGCCACCTTGGCGAGGACGCGGATGCCGTGTCGGTCGACCATCGCGCGCAACCGTGCTTCGGAGAGGCCCGGATGGCCGGCGATGGACTTGAGCACTTTGGCGTCGGGGTCGGCGGCCAGCGCGTCGCGGATGCCGACGGGCAGATCGCGTCGTTGGGCCGGCAGCATCCGCACGGCCGGATCCGGGGACGCGGCCAACTCCTCGATCTCGTCGGGCGAGGCCGCGGCGATCCGCGGCAGAAGGGTCGAGCCGATCTTGGCAGTCCCGGCCAGATGGGTGAGCACGTCGAGCGGTACGTGCGGGTTGTGGGCCAGTCCGCGCAGGACGACGCGGTCACGGTCGCCGGCCAGTGCACGGATCAGCGTCTCGTCGACGGCGGGATTCTCGGCGAGGTCGGCACGGATGCCGGGGTGGGGATCCACGGCGAGTCGTCCCGCCGCCTCCGGCGGCAGGTCGGCGCGGGCGGCGAGCTCCCGGCGCAGCAGTGCCGAGGGGTGGTCGGCGAAGCCGACGACGGCTTCGGTGGGCAGGGCCGGGTTCCGCAGCGCCATCTGCTGGATGTCGTGCAGGGTGGACTCGTGCGAGCCGTCACAGGAGGCGCCCGGCCGCAGGTCGCAATCGGGCCGCGGACAGTGCGGATCGTGCACGAACGGGGTCTGTTCACGGTCGCAGACGAGGCACCGCCGGATCGCAGGCAGCCCCTCGCCGCTGATCAGCATCGCCAGAACGGCCGGAGGGGTCGCCTCGTTGGCCGCCACCGCCCGTCGGACCTCGGCATGCGGATGTTCCGCGAGGCGGGCGGCCACGTCCGCCGTCGTCCACAGGGCGAGCTCCGCGACGACCCGTACGTCCGGGTCCGCGGCCAGCGTCTCCACCACGTCGGGCGGCAGACCGGGGCAGGCGGCCAGCTTCTCCCGGTGCTCGACGACCGGGTCCGCCGCGAACAGTCGCGCCCACTCCGGGCTGCCGCCCCCTTCCGCGAGCAGTGCGAACGCGGCCTGCGGCAGTGCCGCGGGATCGATGTCGGCGGCCGTCAACCTGCCCTGATACGCCAGCCGGACAGCGCTGTCCTCGACACGCGAGGCCAACGCGACCGCCTGTGCGCGGCTGAGATCCTCGCGGCCGGCCAGATCCCAGGCGATGTCGTCGTCCGCGACCTCGATCAGGCGGTCGACCAGGTCCGTCGGCAGGGCCGGGTTCGCAGCGAGCCCGCACAGCACATGATGCACACGGGCATCCTGCCTCGACGCCCGCCGAACGGCCCGTCATTTTCCTGCGCTGCGGGGAAGGTCAGCCGTCGATCGCTCGCAGTGAGTCGTCGTCCAGGCCGGCCGCCAGCCACTGTTCGACGGCGGTGATGTGGACGGTCGCGGCGGAGACGGCCAGCAGGGCGTCGCGTGCCTGGAGTGCGCGGAGGATCTCCTCGTGGTCCTCGTGGGCGTTGTCCAGGGCATGGCGGGTGCGGGTGCCGCGGATGATGCGTACGCGCTGGGTGCGGGTGGAGAGCACGCACAGCAGCATGGACAGCACCGGGTTGCCGACGGCTTCCGCGATCCTGAGGTGGAAGGCGATGTCGTGGGCGACGAACTCCTCGACGGTGGCCGCGGACCGGCACCGGTCGAGGATGTGACGCAGTTCCCGGAGGTCGTCCGGCCGCAGCAGCGCGGCCGCCAGTCCGGTGGCCTGCGGTTCGAGGAGCCTGCGCACCTGGAGCAGTTGGAGGGCGGCCCGGCCCTGGGAGACGTCGGCGGCGAAGGAGAGGCTCTCCAGCAGCAGATGGGGCTCCAGGCTGGAGACGTAGGTGCCGTCGCCCTGCCGGGTGATCAGGATCCGCATGGCGGTCAGGGCCCGGACGGCCTCGCGCAGCGAGCTGCGGGACAGGCCGAGTTGTCCGGCGAGGATCTCCTCCTTGGGGAGTCGGGAGCCGGGGGCGAGTTCGCCGGCGACGATCATCGCCTTGATCTTGTCGATGGCCTCGTCGGTCAGTGCCACGAGCGTGCCTCTCCGTGCCGGTCGGGTGCGCTGCGACGACGGCTCCGCCCGGCGCCGAGGGCGGGCGGAGCCGTTCGCGGGGCGCGGCTACTCCTGCTTCTCGCCGGAGGCGAAGCGGGAGATGATCAGGGCGACGATGATGATGACGCCGTTGAGGAACTGGTTCCACAGGGGCGGCACGCCTGCCAGCGTCATGACGTTGACGACGAGCTGGAGGGTCAGCACACCGGTCAGGGCGCCGAACACCGAGCCCTTGCCGCCGTTGAGACTCACCCCGCCGATGACGGTCGCGGCGAAGACCTGGAAGATCCAGCCGCTGCCCTGGGTCGCGGAGACGGAGCCGTAGTGACCGCTGTAGAGGATGCCGGCGAACGCGGCGAGCAGGCTGCCGAGGATGAGGACGGCCCACACGATCCGGTCGGCACGTATACCGGCGGTGCGGGCCGCCTCGGCGTTGCCGCCGATCGCGTACAGCGCGCGGCCGTGCCGCAGCCAGGCCAGCGCGCTGCCGCCGATCGCGAAGAGCACCGCGCACACCCAGATGGCGGCCGGCACGCCCAGCCAGGACGCCTTGCCCAGGTAGGTGAAGGAGGAGGGGAGTTCGACGATGGACTGGCCCTCGGACAGGGCGACCTGGAGGCCCCGGAGCATGGTCAGGGCGCCGAGCGTGACGATGAAGCCGTTCAGGCGCAGCTTGAGGATGAGGAAGCCGTTGACGGCGCCGATCACCGCGCCGACCAGCAGGCAGAGCGGGACGGCCGTCCACTCGGGGAGGAGTCCGAGCCCGTTGAACCGGCCGCCGCTGGTCGGCAGGACCAGCCAGACGGCTATGACCGGAGCCACGCCGATGGTGGACTCCAGGGACAGGTCCATCCGCCCGCAGATCAGGATGAACGTCGTGGCGAGGACCAGCAGGCTCAGCTCGGTGGACTGCTGGGCGACGCCGATGAGGTTGTCGGCGGTGAGGAAGGCCGGCGAGACGATGAACCCGATCACCATCAGGACGAGGATGGCGGGGACCAGGGACAGTTCGCGGAAGCGGCCGAGGTCGACCCGGCGACGGGCGCTGTCCGCGGCGGCCGGCTCCGCCGCGCTCGCCGCGGGCTCGGTGAGATCTGTGGTGGCGGACATGACTACCTTCCGTGCTCGTCGGTGCCGGATGCGGGGGGTGCGGTGCTGGAGCCGGGGATGCCTTCGATCGCGGCGACGACGTCCTCGTCCTTCCAGCCGCGTTCGAACTCGGCGACCACCCGGCCGTGGAACATGACGACGACCCGGTCGCACACCCTGAGGTCGTCCAGTTCGTCGGAGACGATCAGCGCGGCCTTGCCGCCGTCGGCGACCTGCCGGATCCTGGCGAGCAGGAACTCCTTGGACCTGACGTCCACGCCGTTGGTGGGCCGGACGGCCACCAGGACGTGCGGGTCGGTGGCCAGGGCACGGGCGACGACGACCTTTTGCTGGTTGCCGCCGGAGAGGGCGGAGACGGGGGTGGCGGCTCCCGGGGTCTTGATGTCGAGGTCGCGGATCATGCGCTGGGCGAAGATCTTGGTCCGGGAGGGCAGCACCATGCCGAACGGGCCGAGCTGGTCGGTGACGGTGAGCGTCGCGTTCTCCGCCACGCTGCGGTTGTTGACCAGGCCCTGGAGATGGCGGTCCTCGGGAACCAGGCCGACCCCGGCCGTGAGGGCGGACGGCACGCTTCCGGAGCGCACGCTCCGGCCGCCGACCGCGATGCTGCCGGCCTTGGCGCGGTGCAGACCGGCGACGGCCTCCCCCACCCGCACATTGCCGCTGGCCGCGGCACCGGCGAGCCCGACCACCTCGCCCGAGCGGACCGAGAGGGACAGGTCCTCGCAGGCACCGGGCAGCGTCAGCCCGTCGATCGCCAGCAGCTCCGCGGAGCCGGTCCGTGCGGCCGGGGCCGTGCTCCCGGCCGCGGCCCGGACGGAGGCGGACTCGCCGGTCATGGCCTCCACCAGCGCCTGGTGGCCGAGGTCGGCCACGGGCGCGGTGAGGATGTGGCGCGCGTCGCGGTAGACGGTGACCGTGGTGCAGAGGTCGTACACCTCTTGCAGGTGGTGGGAGATGAAGAGGAAGGCGACGCCCTGGTCCTGGAGGTCGCGGAGCTTGTCGAAGAGCCGGGCGATGCCGCGGGCGTCGAGCTTGGCGGTCGGCTCGTCGAGGATGATGAAGCGGGCGCCGAAGGACAGCGCCCGGGCGATCTCCACGAACTGCCGCTGCTCGACGGTGAGGTCCTTCGCCCGTGCGGCGGGGTCGACGGCCACACCGTACTCACCGAGCAGGTCCGCGGCACGGAGCCGGAGGTGCTTCCAGCGGATGGGCCGCACGGCGCCGGAACTCTGCCGGTTCAGGAAGAGGTTCTCGGCGACGGTCAGGTCTCCGATGACCGTGGAGCGCTGGTAGACGCAGGCGACGCGGGACCGCCAGGCGTCGATGTCGCCCACGGCCGGCGCCGGCTCGCCCGAGAAGCGCAGGGATCCGGTGTCGGGCTGCTGGAGACCGGTGAGGATGGACACGAGCGTCGACTTGCCGGCGCCGTTGCGGCCGACCAGGGCGTGCGACTCGCCCGCTGCGATGCTGATGCGTGCGTCGCGCAGGGCGACGGTCGCGCCGAAGCGTTTGCTGATGCCGGTCGCCTCGGCCACCGGGGCCGGATGCCCGGGGCCGGTCGCCGGGGCGGTCGCGGTGTCCGCCATGGAGGTTCCGTCCTTCGTGTGGGGAGGCTGGGGGCCGGGGAACGCGGGGCGTGGGGCGGTGTGGGAGAGGGGACCGCCCGTCTCTCCACACCGCGCGTCGGCACCCTCGCCCGGGAGAGGTGCGGGTGTGTACTGCCGGCGGTCAGCCGACGTTGTTGCCCCACAGTGCCTTGTCGTCCACGTTCTCCTTGGTGACCAGCGGGGCGGGCAGCTGGTCCTCCAGTCCGTTGGGGATCTTGACGATGGTGGAGCCGTGGTCGGTCGCCCCCGGCTCGAAGGTCTTGCCCTCCACCGCGGCCTCGGCGTAGTAGAGCGCGTACTTGGCGTAGAGGTCGGCGGGCTGGGAGACGGTGGCGTCGATGTGGCCCTTGCGGATCGCGTCGAACTCCTGCGGGATGCCGTCGTTGGAGATGATCGCGATGTGGCCCTTCTGGCCGGCCGGCTTGAGCAGGCCCTTCTGCTCCAGCAGCGCGAGGGTGGGCTGGAGGAAGACACCGCCTGCCTGCATGTAGATGCCGTTGAGGTCGGGGTGCTGGGCGAGCAGCGACTGGAGCTTGGCGGAGGCCACGTCGCCTTTCCAGTCGGTGGGCAGCTCGAAGACCTCGATCTTCGGGAACTTGGTCTTCATGCACTCCGCGAACGCCTCGGAGCGGTCGCGCCCGTTGATGGAGTCCAGGGCGCCCTGCAGCTCGGCCACCTTGCCCTCGCCCTTCAGCTGCTTGCCGAGGAACTCGCAGGCCTTGGTGCCGTACGCCCTGTTGTCGGCGCGGACCACCATGTAGACGTCGCCCTTGTCCGGCCGGGTGTCGACGCTGACCACCGGTATCCTCGCCGCCGACAGGGTGTCGAGGGTGGAGGCGATGGCGCCGGTGTCCTGCGGCGCCATGACGACGGCCTTGGCCCCGGTGTTCTGGAACACCTGCACGTTGGCGACCAGCTTGGTGATGTCGTTCTGCGAGTTGCTCAGCGGCAGCGCGTCGATGCCTTCGGACTTGATGTCCTTCTTCAGGTACTGCGCGTAGGAGTTCCAGAAGTCGGAGTCGGAACGCGGCAGGTCGATGCCGATGGCCGACTTCCCGCCGCCGGACGCGGCCGAGGCCGAGCTGTCGCGGTTGCACGCGGTGGCGAGGGACAGGACCGCGAGGACAGCGGTGGCTGCCGCGGCGGTGGAGCGGGTGCGAGCGAGCTTCATGGCCGTGTTCTCTCCTTAGCCGGGGCCGGAGCCTCAGGGCGACGGTGGGAGGTGGCGTGCTCGCCTGCCGGGGAGTGCGGGCACGCCGGCCGGGCAGGTGGTGGTCCGGCACACAGCATGCGGACCCGCCCGACGGGGACGGAAAGTGAGGGTCAGCCGGTGGCCGAGGTGACGGAGGCCGAGCGGCCGGATCGCGCAGGCGGACAGGCGGAACGCCGGAAATATCCGAACCATTCCTCCGATGTATCTCGGACGTCGAGGACGTTACGACGGCGTTGCCGACGTTGACAAGACTCCGCTCACCCGGATTTCCGCGACACGGCGGCCCAGGTGACCGAGGACTCGTCGCCGCAGGCTCCGATCGAGGGGGGCGCGAAGGGGGCTTTACGCCACTTCACCGGAGCGGAGCCTCCTGACGCACGGTCACACCTGGGACGACGCACGTGCAGACCGTGCCTCACCTGCTGGAACCGCATACGGACGCCGATACATCCGACGTATGCATTGCCAGTCGCGCCTCCTACGTCTACAGTCGCGGTGCCGCCATACATCCGATGACTCCGCCCGATGGCTCAGGGTGCAGGCCATCGACGTCCCCCTTGCGGCCACCCCCACGCGACGAACCGTCCATGGCAAGGGAGTTGCTCAGTGAAACTGCTACGCGTCGGCGCCCCCGGCGAGGAGCGGCCCGCTGTCCGCACCGACGACGGCCGGCTGCTGGACCTGTCCTCGATCACCTCCGACATCGACGGCTCCTTCCTCGCCTCGGGCGGTGTCGACCGGGCCCGGGCGGCGATCGCCGAGGGCACGCTCCCCGGACTGGACGCGGACGGGCTGCGGATCGGCGCGCCCGTCGCCCGTCCCGGCAAGGTCGTCTGCGTCGGCCTCAACTACCGTGACCACGCCGCCGAGACCGGCGCGCCGATCCCCCCGCGTCCCGTGGTGTTCATGAAGGACCCGGGCACGGTCGTCGGCCCGTACGACGAGGTGCTGGTCCCTCGTGGCTCGGTGAAGACGGACTGGGAGGTCGAACTGGCGGTCGTCATCGGCCGCCGGGCGCGCTACCTCGAGGGACCCGCCGCCGCGCGGGCCGTGATCGCGGGCTACGCGACCAGCCACGACGTCTCCGAGCGCGAGTTCCAGTTGGAGTACTCGCCCCAGTGGGACCTGGGCAAGTCCTGCGAGACCTTCAACCCCCTCGGCCCCTGGCTGGTCACCGCCGACGAGGTCGACGATCCCCAGAACCTCGGACTGCACCTGAGTGTCAACGGCGTGAAGCGGCAGGACGGCCATACAGGCGACATGGTCTTCCCCGTCGACCACATCGTGTCGTACCTGAGCCAGTACATGGTTCTGGAGCCGGGCGACGTGATCAACACCGGTACCCCCGCGGGCGTGGCCCTCGGCCTGCCCGGTACGCCGTTCCTGCGCCCCGGTGACACCGTGGAACTGTCCGTGGACGGGCTCGGCAGCCAGCGCCAGACCTTCGGACGAGCGTGAAAGGCAGCACCTCCTTGACTGCAACCTCCGCCCGGATCACCGCGGTCGACACCTTCGACATCCGCTTCCCCACCTCGCGGGAGCTGGACGGCTCGGACGCGATGAACCCGGACCCCGACTACTCCGCCGCCTATGTCGTGCTGCGCACCGACGCCGGCGACGGGCTCGAAGGCCACGGCTTCACCTTCACCATCGGACGCGGCAACGACGTCCAGGTCGCCGCGATCGACGCACTGCGGTCCCACCTCGTGGGACGTTCCGTGGCGGAGCTGCGCGCCGACCCGGCCTCGCTCAGCCGCGACCTGATCGGAGACAGCCAGTTGCGCTGGCTCGGCCCCGAGAAGGGCGTGATGCACATGGCGATCGGCGCGGTCGTCAACGCCGTGTGGGACCTGGCCGCCAAGTACGAGGGCGTACCGCTGTGGCGGCTACTCGCCCGTGCCGAACCCGAGTGGCTGGTCTCCCAGGTCGACTTCCGCTACATCGCCGACGCCCTCACGCCCGAGGAGGCCCTCGCCCTCCTCCGCGAGGGCCGGACGGGCCTGGCCGAACGCGAGGCGGTCCTGCTGGAGCGCGGCTACCCCGGCTACACCACCTCGCCCGGCTGGCTCGGCTACTCCGACGACAAGCTCACCCGGCTGGCCGAGCAGGCCGTCGCCGACGGCTTCACCCAGATCAAGCTCAAGGTCGGCGCCGACGTGCAGGACGACGTCCGGCGGCTGCGCACCGCCCGAGCCGCCGTCGGCGACGGCATCCGCATCGCCATCGACGCCAACCAGCGCTGGAACGTGGACGAGGCGATCGAGTGGACCAACGCGCTCGCCGAGTTCGACCCGTACTGGATCGAGGAGCCCACCAGCCCCGACGACGTCCTCGGCCACGCGACCGTCCGACAGGCGGTGGCGCCGGTGAAGGTCGCCACGGGCGAGCACGTGCAGAACCGCGTCGTCTTCAAGCAGCTCCTCCAGGCCGGCGCCCTGGACGTCCTCCAGATCGATGCCGCCAGGGTCGCCGGGGTCAACGAGAACCTCGCCATCCTGCTGCTGGCCGCGAAGTTCGGGGTGCCGGTGTGCCCCCACGCCGGCGGAGTGGGGCTGTGCGAGCTGGTGCAGCACCTGTCGATGTTCGACTACCTGGCGCTGTCGGGCACCACGGAGAACCGCATGATCGAGTACGTCGACCACCTCCACCAGCACTTCGTCGATCCCGTGGTGATGCGCGCCGGCCACTACACGGCTCCGCTGGCGCCCGGTTTCTCCGCCACTATGCGGGAGGAGTCCATCGCCGAGTACCGCTACCCGGACGGAACGTTCTGGGTCGCCGACCGCGCCGGGCAGGAGGATGTGGCGTGAACGACCTGTCAGGTCTCAAAGCCCTGGTCACCGGTGGTGCGTCCGGGATCGGACTGGCCACCGCCCGCGCACTGGCCGCCCGGGGTGCCGCGGTGGCGGTGCTCGACATCGCCCCGGAGGGGGTGCCGGAGCCGCTGGCGGCTTTCACGGCCGACGTCGCCGACGACGCCTCGGTGCGCGCGGCCGTGGAGGCCGCCGCCGCCCGGCTCGGCGGCCTCGACATCCTCGTCAACAACGCGGGGATCGGCGCCGCGGGCACCGTCGAGGACAACCCCGACGAGCAGTGGCACCGCGTCCTCGACGTCAACGTCGTCGGCATGGTCCGCACCACCAGGGCTGCCCTGCCGCACCTGCGCCGGTCCGCGCACGCGTCCGTCGTCAACACCTGCTCCATCGCGGCCACCGCCGGACTTCCGCAGCGCGCCCTGTACTCCGCCAGCAAGGGCGCCGTGCTGGCCCTCACCCTCGCCATGGCCGCCGACCACGTCCGTGAGGGCATCCGCGTCAACTGCGTCAACCCGGGCACCGCCGACACCCCCTGGGTGTCGCGGCTGCTGGAGGCCGCCGACGACCCCGAGGCCGAGCGCGCCGCCCTCAACGCCCGCCAGCCCATGGGCCGTCTGGTGACCGCCGACGAGGTGGCGGCCGCCATCGTCTACCTCGCGGGTCCCGCCGCCGCCGGCGTCACCGGCACCGCGCTCGCGGTGGACGGCGGCATGCAGGGGCTCCGGCTGCGCCCGGCGGCCAAGCCGTGAGGGCGACGACGCTGGGCGGCAGCGCGGTCGAGGTCACGCGACTGGCGCTCGGCTGCGCGGGCATCGGCAACCTCTACCGCCCGGTCACCGACGAGGCCGCCCACGCCACGGTGGACGCGGCCTGGGACGCCGGCATCCGCACGTTCGACACCGCCCCTCACTACGG
This sequence comes from Streptomyces sp. NPDC052016, assembly GCF_044548445.1. Taxonomy (NCBI): domain Bacteria; kingdom Bacillati; phylum Actinomycetota; class Actinomycetes; order Kitasatosporales; family Streptomycetaceae; genus Streptomyces; species Streptomyces sp. NPDC052016. The sequence goes on along the minus strand of NZ_JBIUBX010000001.1, from coordinate 227,246 downwards.
CCTCGGCCTGTCGGAGCGACGGCTCGGCGCGGCCCTGCGCGGCCGCCCCCGGGACATGTACACCGTCTCCACCAAGGTGGGCCGCATCCTTGCCCCGAACGGGGAGGACGGTCACGGCGACGACCTCGCGAACGGCTTCGCCGTCCCCGCGACCCGTCGCCGCGTCTGGGACTTCAGCGCCGACGGGGTGCTGCGCTCCCTCGAGGCGAGCCTGGAGCGTCTCGGCCTCGACCGGGTCGACATCGTCCTGCTGCACGACCCGGACGACCACGCCGAGCAGGCGCTGCGCGAGGCGTACCCGGCGCTGGAGCGGCTGCGCGCAGAGGGCGTGGTCGGGGCGATCGGCGTAGGGATGAACCAGTCCGCGCTGCCCACCCGCTTCCTGCGCGAGACCGACGTCGACGTGGTGCTTCTGGCCGGGCGCTACACCCTCCTGGAGCAGGACGGGCTCGCCGAGCTGCTGCCGGAGGCAGCCGCCCGTGGCCGGAGCGTGGTCATCGGCGGCGTCTTCAACTCCGGGCTGCTGATCGGCCCGAGGCCTGGCGCCACGTACGACTACGCGCCCGCGCCACAGCCTGTGCTCGACCGGGCACTGCGCCTGCTGGCGGTCACCGAACGCCACGGCGTGCCGCTGCGTGCCGCCGCCCTGCGCTTCCCCTTCGGCCATCCCTCGGTCGCGAGTGTCCTGACGGGTGCGCGGTCTGCCGGGGAAGTGCGCGACACGGTGGAGCAGTCGCGCCGCCCGCTCCCCGACGCGCTGTGGGACGACCTGCGCGCCGAGGGGCTGCTGGCGGAGGGTGCCCCCGTCCCCGGAGCGCCGTCGAAGGAGCCGTCATGAGGGTCGCCCTGCACACCAGGGTCCGCGCCGACCGCGTCGAGGAGTACGAGGCCGCGCACCGCGAGGTGCCCGAAGAGTTGACCGCCGCCATCCGCTCCGCCGGTGTGCGCGAGTGGACCATCTGGCGCAGCGGCACCGACCTGTTCCACGTGCTGGAGGTCGACGACTACCGGTCGATGATCGCCGAACTCGAGAAGCTGCCGGTCAACATCGCCTGGCAGGCGCGGATGGCCGAACTGCTGGACGTGGTCCACGACTACTCGACGGAGGGCGCGGACGCCTCGCTCCCGGTGGTGTGGCAGCTGTGACCGCGTCTCATCCCGTCCCCGGAGGTTCATGCGCGGCGTCCGGCAACGGGAGGGCCCACAAGGCCGGTTCGCTGCCGCTCGGGAAGCACGGCGGTTTCCTATAGGTTCGATGACGGCCCGTCCGGAGGACGGGTCCGGACCTACGCTTGAGGGAGCTCGCATGGCTTTGATCCACCACACCACCATGACGCCCACCAAGCTCGAACTGCTCACCGGCTGGCTGCCGAAGCAGAGCTGGTACGTGGGCGACGCGGGTACGCCGGAACTGTTCAGGGCCGGTGGGTTCCGGCTGGACGATCCGGAGGGCGCGGTCGGGATCGAGTTCATGATCGTGGTGGACTCCGGCGCCCGGGAGCCGGCGGCGTACCTGGTGCCGATGGGATACCGCGGTGCGGCGCTGGAGGGCATCCCCGGCGAGGCGCTGATCGGCACCTCCGAGCACGGGGTGCTCGGCACGCGGTGGATCTACGACGGCGTCCACGACCCGGTGGTGATGGCGCAGTTGCGCGCCCTCCTGCGCGGTGAGGCGACGCCACAGCACCAGAGCAGGAGCGACGCCCCCGACCCGACCGTCACCGTGGACGGAACCGGCCCCGGCGACGGGCTCGACGTCCGCGTCAACCGCGTCCTGCGTCCTGGGGAGGCCGCACACGGGGAGTCCGGACGCCTCGTCGCCGGGTGGACCTGGCCGGACGGGACGGCTGCGCGGGGAGTGCTCGCGACCTTCGCGCCTCGGTGAGAGGTCCCCGGTGGAGCCGTGCCGGGGGGCGGGCCCGCGGAGAGGCGCTGCGGTGGGGCTCCGGCCGGCACGGGGCCCGGCGGAACGCCGTGGCCTGCACGGGGCCCGGCGGAACGCCGTGGCCTGCACGGGCCCGGCGGAACCCCGTGGCCTGCACGGGGCCCGGCGCGGAACCCCGTGGCCTGCACGGGGCCCGGCGGAACCCCGTGGCCGGCACATGGTCCAGCGGAACGCTGTACCGACCCGGGCGTTGAGGCGTCGGCGGTGGCCGCGCCGGCGGTGGGCGGACACCCGCCCACCGCCGGTCCCGTCCGCCGAGGACCGGTGAACCACCGAGCAGCCGTCAGGCCATCGCTTCCGCCGCCGGAGCGCTGATCTCCCGCTTGAGGATCTTGCCGCTCGGCCCCATCGGCAGCGTGTCCCTGAGCCACACGGTCCGGGGGTACTTGTACGCCGCGACCCGGTCCTTGACGTACTGCCGCAGTTCCTCTGCCGTGGCCCGCGCACCCGGGCGCAGTACCACCGCGGCCGCGATCTCCTCGCCGAGCTCCTGATGCGGTACGCCCACCACCGCGGCGAGGGCGACGGCCGGGTGCTCGTGCAGGACCTCCTCGATCTCGCGGGGATACACGTTGTAGCCGCCGCGGATGATCATGTCCTTCTTCCGGTCGACGATGTAGAGGTAGCCGTCCTCGTCCTGCCGGGCCAGATCGCCGGTGCGCAGCCAGCCGTCCGGGATGGCGACCGCCGTCTCCTCGGGACGGTTCCAGTAGCCCTTCATCAGATTGGGGCCGCGCACGGCGAGTTCGCCGATCTCTCCGGGGCCCACGTCCTGGCCCTTGTCGTCCAGCAGCCGGACCTCCACGTCCTGGATGGGGGTGCCGATGGAGCCGGCCTTGCGGGGCCGGTCCAGGTGGTTGAAGGTGACCACCGGACTCGTCTCGGACATGCCGAAACCTTCCAGCACCGCGCAGCCGAAGCGCCTCTCGAAGCCGTGCAGAACCTCCACCGGCAGCGAGGCGCCGCCGGAGACGCACATCCGCAACGTCGACACGTCCGCGTCGGTCGGGTGCTGCAGCAGAGCCGCGTACATGGTCGGCACCCCACCGAACACGGTCGCCCGGTCGCGGGCGATGGCGTCCAGCACGGTCTGCGGATCGAAGCGCGGGATGAGCGTGAGCGAGGCCCCGCTGCGGACGGCCACGCTCATCGTGCAGATCTGGCCGAAGACGTGGAACAGCGGCAGGCATCCCACCACCACGTCGTCCGGCGTCATCCGCTGGACGTGGAGCTCATTGGTCTCGGTGTTGTGCCGCAGCCCGCCGTGGGTGAGCGCGGCGCCCTTGGGCTTGCCGGTGGTGCCGGAGGTGTACAGCAGGACGGCCACGTCGTCGTCCGCCGTCCGCGCCATTTCGGTCAGCGGCTCGTGCACGGCCAGCAGCGCGGCGAACGACGAGGGCTCCACCGCAAGGCGCCGCACGCCGGCGGTGGCGGCTCCCTGCGAGCCCTCCCCCGGCGCCTGGTGCCATTCGAAGAGCAGCACGGCCCCGGAGTCGGTGAGGTGATAGGCGGTCTCCCGCTCCTTCAGCAGCGGGTTCAGCGGCACCACGATCGCCCCGGCGCGCAGCGCACCGTAGTAGAGCACGACGAACTCGGGAACGTTCGGCAGCATCAGGGCGACGCGGTCCCCGGGCCGTACGCCTTCCGCCCGCAGCAGCGCGGCGGTACGGGCGCTGCGTTCGTCGAGCTCCGCGTAGGAGGTGGGGTGCGATCCCAACCGCAGTGCGGGACGTTCCGGCTGCCGAGCCGCCGTCTCCACCAGGAACTCCGCCAGATTGGCCATGGACCGCCTCCACCGACTCACCGTCGACATCCGTTGTTCACGTGGGCGACATCGTGCTTCGATCCGCCGCCGACGCCTATGGGGGCGGTGACACCGTCGCCCGCCCCTGACTGTTCCTGGGAACAAAACGACGGCATTAAGCTGCGCTGATGGACCTCTCAGACGTGATCGCGGTGATCCATGGCCGGCTTCCCGGGCTGGGTGAGCGGATCGCGGAACGCATCCGCGCGGACGTCCCCGCCTACGCGGACGAGTCGCTCATCCCGTACGACTCGCTGCGCGGATCCTGCACGGCCAACGCGGACCTCGTCCTGAAACACCTGCACCGCGCCGGGGTCCCGGAGACCGGACCCGCCCGTGAGACCGGCAGGATCCGCGCCGAGCAGGGCATGCCGCTGGCGGACATCCTGCACGCGTACCGGATCGGCTTCGAATTCGTGTGGTCGGAGATCGTCACGGAGGCCCGCACCCATCCCGCGCTCCCCGACTTCCAGCTGGTGGACCGCTCAGCGGAGATCTGGCACCTGTTCGGCCTGTACGCCGAGGCGGTGGCGGCCGCGCACCGCGAAACCACAGCGGAGTTGGCCGTGCAGCGCGGCGCCCGGCGCTCGGCACTGGTCGAGGCGCTGTTCTCCGGCGTGCTCGCCGACCGCATCACGCTGTGGGACGCGGCCCGCGAGCTGGGCCTGCCGGAACGCGGCCCCTACGCCGTCGTCGCGGCGGCGGCGGACTCCCCCGGTGTGGAGCCGCTGCCGGGCGTGGAAGCCTCGCTGCGCCAGGCCCATCTGGCATCCGCCTGGCGGCTGTTGCCGGATCAGCAGATCGGCCTCATCGCCCTCGCCACACCGGAGGCGGAGGCCACCGGCCTGCGCATCCTGCGCCGCGCCGGCGCCCGCGTGGGCGTCAGTCCCCGGTTCGCCTCGCTGCGCGACACACCGCGGGCCCTGCGCTTCGCCCGGCTGGCCCTGGAAGGTCTGCCGGGCACCGCCCCCGGGGTGGCTCGCTTCGACGACGATCCGCTCGCCATGCTCGTCGCCGCAGCCCCCGCGGAGGCCGCGCACCTGATGGACGTGGTCCTGAAGCCCGTCCTGGACCTCCCGGGTATCGAACGCACGCGGCTCCTGCACACTCTGGAGAGCTGGTTCTCCGCCGGAGGCTCCGCGACGGCCACGGCGGAACGCCTCTACGTCCACCCCAACACCGTCCGCTACCGGCTGCGCCGTGTCGAGGAGCTGACCGGCCGCTCCCTGTCGGATCCGCGCACCGTGGCCGACCTCGGCGCCGCGCTGCTGGCCACGCGAAGCCCCGCGGTGGGACGAAGCCCGGACACGGACAAGGCGACGCCGCCTGTATGACCTCCACCGCGTCGGCGCGAGCAGGGAATCCGCCCCGCGATCCCTGGACGCACGCCGCTCCAGCGGGGCGCTCGGCGCCGGGGAGGGGCGAGATCGACATTGCCGAGCGGCGGCCCTGTCTCTGCCGCCCGTCTCACGCCGGTTGCACCTGACCGGTCTCGATCGGCTCCAGCAGCCTCTTGGGCCTCAGCAGTGCCCGGCTGACCGGATCGACCGGGTCGGGGTCGAGCCCCGGCCCCGGAAGCATGAGGACGTCCGGCACCGGCACGACGCTTCCGCAGGTGGGGCACTCACCGTACGGGCCGAGTTCGGTGCCGCAGTCGGCGTGCTGGAAGATCCGCAGCTTGGTCTCGCCGAAGTGCTCGCGTCCCCAGACGCCGAGCGAGCGCAGGGTGGGCCACAGGGCGAGGCCGCGCTCGGTCAGGACGTACTCGTCGCGCGGCGGTGACTGCTGGTAGCGCCGCTTGACGAGGATGCCCTCGGTGGTCAGCGCCCGCAGACGGGCGGCCAGGACGGCGCGCGGGGCGCCGAGGTGGACGAGGAAGTCGTTGTAGCGCCGGACGCCGTAGAGCGCGTCGCGCACGACGAGCAGCGTCCAGCGCTCGCCGACGATCTCCAGAGCCCGAGCGATCGGGCACTCCTGATTCGCATAGTCCTTGCCGAGGGGCATGACGTCCACTGTAGCCATTTCCGATCTACAGGTTCAATGAACGAACCTGAGCTGTTACGGTCGGAACGTGAGTGGATTCATTGAAAGAACCGACGCCTCTGCGTCCGGAACAGCCGCGGCAGGACCTCAGCGAACGGCACATGCCGCGGATCCCGCCGCAGATCCCGTTGCGGGGCCCACGCCCGTACACCCCGCCGCCACCCTCGCCGTCACCAGTGGCGCCACCGCCCTCGCCCTGATGGCGTACACCGCCCCGGCGGTCACGCTCGTGGACACCGCCGCCTCCCTGCACACCTCGCCGTCCGCCCAGGCGTGGCTGATCAACGGCACCCCGCTGGGCCTGGCCGCGGCGCTGCTCGTGGCGGGGAGTCTGGCCGACGACCACGGCCGCCGCCGGATCTTCGTCGCGGGCACCCTGGCCCTCGGTCTGACCACCCTGCTCGGCGCGTTCGCCACGACGACCTGGCAGTTCACCCTGGCCCGGTTCGCGCAGGGCGCGGCCAGCGCGGCGCTGCTCGCCAGCAGCCTGGGACTGCTGGCGCACGCCTTCCCCAGCCCGCGCGGCCGACTGCGGGCGACGGGCGTGTGGGGCGCGTGCATCAGCGCCGGGATCGCGGTGGGCCCCGTCCTCAGCGGCGCCCTGCCCGGCTGGCGGCTGGTCTACGGCGTCCTGGGCGTCGCCACGCTGCTGGTCGCGGCCGTCGGGACCCGCACCCTGACCGAGTCCCGCTCCCCGCGTGGCGGCCGCCCCGACCTGCTCGGCGCGGCCACCTTCGGAGCGGCGCAGGTGGCCCTGGTCGCGGCGCTGACCCTGGGCCGCGACGGCTGGCTGCGTCCGTCGGTGGGCCTGCTGTTCCTGGCCACCGTCGTCCTGCTGGCCCTCTTCGCGGCCGCCGAACGCAGGACTGCCACTCCGATGATCGACCTGTCCCTGTTGCGCAGCCCCCGATTCCTGGCGTCCTCGGCCGGCGGACTGTTCACGGGGCTGGCGGTGATCGGCCTGTTCAGCTTCCTGCCGACGCTGTACCAGCAGACGCTGGGTCTGTCCCCGATGGACGTGGCCTGGCTGTTCCTGCTGTGGTCCGGCCTCTCCTTCGCGGTCGCGCTCCAGGCCCGTCGCCTGGCCGGCCGCCTCCCCACGCGCGCCCAGCTCGTCCTCGGTTTCGCCCTGCACGCGGTGGGTGTCCTGGCGATGCTCGGCGCGCTCGACGCCGGCTCCTGGCGTCGACTGCTGCCGGGCCTGATCCTCGCGGGCGTGGGCAGCGGGCTGCTCAACGCCGCCCTGCCCCTGCTCGCGGTGGAGTCGGTGCCGGCGGCCCGCGCGGCCATGGGCTCGGGGGCACAGCAGACGCTGCGGTACGTCGGCTCGTGCGCGGGCGTCGCACTGACGATCGCGATCGTCGCCGGGACCGGCGAGGGGCCGGCTCGGGGCGCGGACGTGGCGCTGGCCGTGTCGGCGGGGTTGGCCCTGGTGGGGGCGGCGGGGGTGTGGGCTTTCCGGGAGCGGGGGTGACGGCGGTCGTACCCGACGAAGGGGTTCCCTGTGGACCGTCCGGGACGGGACGAGGCGGGTGCCGGCCGCGCGGGCGGAGGGGCCGGGCTCGGAGGTTCCGGTTTCGGAGGGGCCGGTCTTTGAGCGTCCGGTCTCCGCAGCCGCCGGTCTCGGCGCGGCCGGATCGCGCGTCGGGGCTATCCGGGACGGGACGAGGCGGGTGTCTGCCACGCGGGCTGCACAGCCGGTCTCGGAGCGGCCGGTCTCGCAGCGTCCGTATCACGTGTTGTCGCCCGTTTCGGGCGGGGTGAAGGTCCTCCTGCGGATGCCAGCGCCTGCCCGTGCCGACGAGCCGCATCGCGGGCCAGCCGCATCGTCGGCGGCCGCCACCGTAGGCAACCCCGAACCGTGGCGAGCCGGTCAGTCCCGCTTCCCGAACGCGCGCAGCAGACACTCGGTCAGCCGTGCCGCGATGGCCCCGTCCGGGTCCAGGCGGGGATTGAAGATGGTGACGTCGAAACCGACGGCGCCACCGCCGGACAGAGCCGTGTGCAGGATGGTTTCCAGCTCCTGCCAGGCAAGGCCGCCGGGCAGCCGGTAGTCGACGGCCGGCATGACGGCGTCGTCCAGCACGTCGACGTCGAGGTGGATCCAGTACCCGGCGACCGCGCTGTCACCGGTCAGCAGTGCGATCGCGCGACGCGCCGCCTCCGCCGCACCCAAGGCGCGCACCGTCTCCAGATCCATCGCGCGAAGCTGGCGTGGCAGCGGCTGCGAGCCGGCCTCCGTGGACTCCTCCGTGTCCCGGAAGCCGAGGGCGACGACGTCCTCGTCCTGCACCAGCCGGCCATGACCCTCCAGATCGGCCAGTTCGCGGGGGCCGCGGCCGGTGGCCAGGGCGAGTTCCATGGAGGCCACCTCGCCGGCCGGTTCCGCCGACGGCTGGTAGAAGTCGGTGTGGCCGTCGAGGAAGAGCAGGCCGTATCGGCCCCGGCGGCGCAGCGCGAGCAGATTGCCGAGCAGGATGCTGCAGTCGCCACCGAGGACCACCGGAAACCGGCCGTCGTCGAGGACACCGCCCACCGCGTCGGCGAGGGCGGAGGAGTACGCGGCGATGCCCGCCGGGTTGAGGACGCCGGTGTCCGGGTCCCGCTCCGGTGCGTAGGGAGGGGGCAGCACCCGGCCTGCCCGCACCGCACCGAGCCCCGTGGCGAGACCCGCACCGAGGAGAGCCTCCGGCAGGTCCTCGACCCCGGTCGGACGCAGCCCCAGCACAGACGGAGCCTCGATGATCCCCGGGTCCCGCATCCGGCTCCCTCCTGGCCCGGCGGTGCCGGACGACACGGCGTCCAGCCCATGAGCCCACCGTAACCGCCGGACGGACAGCCGGCGTGGCGGCGCCGGGCGGAGTCACGGGTGAGGCGCCGCGGACACGGTGCTCAGACGGCTGGTGACCAGGCAAGGCTGTTCGGCGTCACAGGCGATCGGCCGGTGGTCGGCCGGTGGTCGGCCGGTGGTCGGCCGGTGGTCCTGGGAACAGACCTCAGTGGCTGTACAGCCAACTGCCGTACGCGGCGTCGTCCACGACGTGGTACAGGCCGAGCGCCGCTGGACCGAGGACCAGCAGGAGCATGCCCACGCGCAGGCACATGGGAGCCACGACGGTCACCGCTCCGGTCTGGCCGGTGATCGTGCGCCAGTCCCTCCAGCGCCGGACCTCGCCCGCACTGGCCCACCAGAAGAACGCACCGATCACGAGCAGGAGCGCCCCGAAGAGGAGGAAGACGCCTCCGACGACGGACAGGAACTCCTCGCGGTCGTGGTGGTCACCGATGGACAAGGCCGCGACCGCGAGCGGTACGACGCCGACCACGCCGAAGACAGCCCCTCGCCGTACGACGTCCCTCACGCGCAGCCGGGGCAGTATCACTCCGTCCTGATCCCTCGTCATGACGGCACCCTAGCCCGATGATCAGGTAACGACGGCAACGCACGTCGGCGTGGGGGACGTGGTGAACGTCAGGAGCCGCCGAGGAAGTTCTCCATGGCCCGCCCGGTCATGGCGACGGTGACCGCTCCTCGCTGTGCCTCCGCGGGAAGGTGGGCACGGTCCTCCTCCCTGCGAAGGACGACCGGCCGGTCCGTCGGGGACACGCTCGCGCCGAGACGGTCCACCAGCTCGGCCAGGATGTCGAAGAACCGGCCGGGCGGGTAACGACTGACGGCCAGGCAGACCTCGTTGACGTCCACCTCGACCTCGTGGCCGTCGGCGGCCCGGATCAGCACGCCGCCCTGGAAATCCTCGTCGGCTGCGATGACGTACGGTCCCAGGACCTCCCGCACCAGAGCCATGTCCAAGGGCTCCGGCTCCCCTTCCCTGTACCGGAGCACGAACACGCTGCGACTCATCGCCCCTCCCCCACACGCCCTGGCGGCCGCCTGTGCCGACGCACATCCCCGACGGGGCGGGGGCACGGCCGTGCTCGGGCGATCGTACGGCGGCGAGTGATGCCCCGTTGGCTCAGGGGGCGGGGGCCGTGAAGGCGGTGACGAGCGTCCGGGCGCGGTGACGGAAGGTCTCGTCCTCGCGGATGATCCGGTCTTCCACTCCCGAGCGGATGGTCCGCGCGTCGCCGTCGGCGAGGGCGGACAGTCGGCGCAGGTGGTCGGAGGTCAAGGCGGCGGAGCCGAGGGCCTCCAGGGCATCACAGGCTCCCGTCGGATCGGCTTCCCGTTCGGCGGATAGCAGGACGGCCGCGGCGAGCGCCGTGCGGTCCAGCGAGGCGGGCTCCGCCACGGCCGCCAGGGCCAGCACTGCGGCCGGTACCTGCACGGGATGGTCGAGCAGGGCCTCCAGGCGGGGGGTGAGCGGCCGGCCTGCCGGGCCGAGGAGTGCCGATACCCGGGCGGCCCGCACCGCCGCCCACTGGGACCAGGGGTTCTGGGCGGCGCGGGCGAAGACCGAGTCGAGGGCGGCGACCACCGCGGCGTCGTCCTTCGTGGCGCGCCACAGAGCCTCGGCCAGCGCCGTGTCCGCGTCGAGGACGGGCGTGATCGTGGCGCCGGTCGGACCGCTGAGCGCCTCACGCAGGGCCGGCACCAGGGCGGCCGCCCGGGGACCGAGCGCGCCGGCCGTGGCCGCGGCCTCCGCGAGTCGGCGACCACCGCTGTGCAGCTCCCGGTCGAGGCAGTGCACCAGGGGTTCGTGCTCTCCGACGAGGTCGTACAGGGCCTTCGCGGCCGGGAGCGAGCCTTGACCCGCCGTCGTCCGCAAGAGCGTGACCGCCCGCGCGCGTTCACCGGGCGAGCTGTCGACGGCGATGGCGGCGACGGCCGGGGCGGCCTGGCCCGGGAAGTGCGCGAGCGCCTCGCACAGCTCGGGCAGCGCCGACTCGGCCTGCGCGCCCCACCCGCTCAGCAGACTCGTCAGCAGCCCCGGTTCCCTGCCGCTCAGGGCCTCGGGCCGGACGAGGCGGTGCCGGATCGCGGCGAGGAGTTCGCCGCTGTACGGGAAGGCGGCGGATTCCGCGGGATGCGGGACCCCGGCGGCGGCGTCGAGTGCCCGCGGCCGTCGTCCGAGGCCGGCGGCCAGGAGCGGCGCGGCCTGGCCCGGCGCGACCAGGACGAGCGCGGCAAGAGCGCGGTCCGCGTGGTCGTCCGCCTGCTGCGGGTTCCGGCCGGCGAGCGGGGCCAGGACGTCCGCGGCCGCTGCGGCGGCGGTGCCCAGACGGCCCAGCAGCGACGCCGTCGCCACCACGGACTCCTCGTCGACGGCCGCCGCGCGCAGGCCGTCGAGCAGCCTCCGCGGAGCGCTGCGGGAGAGCATGCAGGCGCGGTCGGCCGCCCACACGGCCTCGGCCCGCACCTCGACCCGGCCGTCCCGCAGGGCGGTGTCGAGCAGCGCGAACGCCGCCTCCCGGTCCGCGTGGCGGTTCCTGTTCAGCAGCGCCTCCACGACGGCCGCGAGCGGCTCGTCGCGTTCGAGGTCGAGGGAGTCGCCGCCGAGCGGTCCGGCCGGCAGGAGGGACAGCATCGTCGCCCGGTGCGCCTCCGTCCAGGGCAGCTCCGCGTCGAGGCAGGCGAAAACGGCGGCCAAGCGCAGCTCGGCCGGCCCGGAGGGCTCCAGGACGGTGGTGGCGGCCGCCGCGCCGGCAGCCGGGTCGAGCCGGGACATCCCGGCCAGGATCTCCGCACGCACCAGCGGCTCGGCCTCCTCCTCCCAGCGCCTGCGGAGGGCGGGCAGCACGAGCGCGTCCGCGCGGGTGTGGGACACCGCCCACACGGCGGTCCGGCGGGCCTCCGGGTCCGCGGCGCCCAGCAGGGGCAGAAGTAGCGGGAGTTGTCCGGCCACGGCCGCGCGGACCGTGCCTGGTGCCACGCCGTGCTCGTCCTGGCTCTCGGCCATGCCTCCGAGCAGCATCAGCACGTCCGCCACCTGGTGGCCGGCCGCCGCGATCCTCGCCAGGAACGGTGCCGCCTCCGCACTGGCGGCATAGACCGTCCCCTGGTGCAGCACGCTTCCGTACAACTCCGACAGCGCTTCGCCCGCCGCGCCCGCGTCGGTACCGGCCAAGGCCCGCAGCAGATCGGGGAGGTCCTCCGCGCTGCCGTAGGCGTGGCTGAAGGTGCACCAGGGAACGGAGTCCAGGCCGTCGAGCGGGTGTACGAGATCCATGCCCCGCATCGTGCCAGCGATGTCCGACATCGAGGACCTGCAGGCCGGCTCACGAACGCACCCGGCCGACCACGGCGCTCACAGGCACCCGGTTCGGGCGGCGTCCGCCGGCGGTGCCACTGACTGTCAGAGGTCACGGTTAGGGTGCGGGAGCCGTTCGAACCGGGGAGTGGGATCATGCGTTCGCATCACACCGTTGAGGTCATGTACTGCATGGGGTGGGATCCGCGGATGCGGCTGCCTGTGGGCGCGATGAGCGAGGACCGGGCGCGCGAGCGTGACGCGGCGGGAGAGGCGTACGCGGTGCTTCTCGGAGGCGGGGACCGACAGCGGGCGCTGTTCCAGGTGGAGTGGAAGAACCACTACCTCGGGGTGTTCCTCTTCGATGAACAGGAGCGCCGCGTCCGGGCCTACGACTACCGGGAACTGTCGGCCGGCCTGCTGCATCTGCGCTGCTACGAGGAATGGCGCCCGGCCTCTGCCGACGAGCCCGAATTCCCGGAGAACGGTTGGCACTTCACGCTCACCGCCAGACCCGGAAGCGAGACGGCGGGTGTCCGACTGCGCCATCGTGGCAGCCTGCACACCGTACGAGGCCTCCCCGAACACCACCGGACCCTGCGCCGCGCGGCATTCGGCGACTGGGCGGCGTACGTCGACAGCCGGATGCTCGGATGCGCAGCGGACGGTGCTCTGTCCCTGGCGCTCGCCACCTACGACGGACAGCCCGAACCCGCCGCCGCAGTCTGGTCCGTCCCGACGGGGCTTCGTCCCCGGTACCTGGAGGCCCTGTTCACCCCGGGCAGCCGCTTCGTGGACCCCCATTTCGGCACGGCGGTCGTCACGGCACCGGAGGAGGCCGGAGTCCTGCGGCTGCCCACAGGCTCGGTCATCGCCGCAGACCCCGGCACTCTGAGCGCGAGCGACCAGCCGTTCACCGTGTCGGTGCCGAAGGGCGAGTACCCCGTACTGACCGCCACCATGAAATGGGAGGCCGAGGGATGGGGCGAGTGCACCGCCGCCATGCTTCGCGTCCTCGACAAGCCCACCGCGAGCTGGGAACTCGCCACCCGGCCCGGTCAGGACACACGGCTGCTGGGCAAGGGGGAGTTCTACGGCTTCGGCGTGGACTCCGGCTTGGGGTCGTTCCTCGACGCGGCGGGGCGTGACGTCCTGGCCGCGGCGTTCGAGGACCTGCCGAAGTTGGGAGAGACCAGCGACCCCGACACGGGTACCAACCTGATCGCTTATCACAGCGGCAGGGGCGACGGATCGTACCCGGTTTGGATCGGACGTACGGCGGAGGGCGAGGTGACCTGCCTGGTCGCCGACATGCTCATCCTTCACCACGCCCAGGCCCTGCCACCGACCGAGCCGGACACCACCGTCTTCCTGTCCCCGGCCACGGCGGAGGAGCTCCCTCGGCCTCGCCCGGGCAGTGCGGGAGACGCGGCCGCGTTCATCGGCGCGATGGTTGCACAGGTCGCTGACTTCGCGGAGGGCCTGCGGAGGCGATAGCGGAGCGTCGTTGCACCACCGAGCGGCTCACGAAGCGCGGAGGCCGCTGTGGTCACGGCCGTAGCGGTCGCCGCGCGTCGTCGGGACGTGGCCGAGGTGGGCGGTGGTGAGGGCGGCCCTGATGTCACTAAGGGCGAAGCCCGCCCTGCAGCCGCCTACTCCGCCGCCACGATGCGCTCGACCGCGGCCGTCACCAGTTGTTCCCGCTCTGCCTCGGTGAAGACGTCCGGCAGGGTCAGTTGCTCGACGATCAGCCAGTTCAGCGCCAGCATGAGCAACTTGACGGCCATCGCGTCGCCGGGCAGGCCGGAGGCCTCGTGGTAGGCGACGTTGGCGTCGACGTCTGCCCGGACTCGCTCGGTGAGGACCTTGCGCAGCTCGGGGCGGCGAGTGGCCTCGAGGCGGAGTTCGAGCAGCGCGAGGTAGCCGGTGCGGAAGGAGGCGACACGGCCGACGAGTTCACGCATCAGCTCCGTGTAGGTTTCGCGGTCGCGGTCGGCCGCCTGCTGACGGGCGATCGTGGCCTCGTCGGGCTGGAGCCGCTCATAGACACGGGCGCCCGCCTGGGTCAGCAGGTCGTCTCGGCTGGCGAAGTAGTTGGACGCCGTCCCGACGGGTACGCGTGCCTCGGTGTCCACCGCACGGAAGGTCAGGCCCCGTGCACCCTCCCTGGCCAGGACCTCGATCGCCGCGTCGACGAGGGCGGCGCGCCGCTGGTCGTTCCTTCTCACCATGGAGACCACTCCAACCGTAGCACTACAGTCAAATCACTCCAGGCAGAGTACTACGGAGAGGCTGTCCAAAGACGCGCAAGCTCATCATCGACCTCGTCCAGTGGAGCCGGTGCCCTCTCAGCTGCCACCGCCGAGAAGGAAGGACGTCCAGCGGACACCGTCAGCGGATATGCGCCAGCTCCCGGCACCGGAACTGTCGCCCCACAGATAGCCGAACGCGGTCGTGGTCACCCAGCCCGAGATGCCTGCGGATCTCCCGTGGCGCGTGAAGGAACGACCGCCGTCGAGGCTGCGCCAGACTCCGTCCTCGCTGTGGACCGTCAGACTGCCGTCGGACCCGGCCACCGGGGTTCCAAGGATCGAGCGCGGCTCCACACCCTTGCGGTGTCTCCAGACCTGCTCCCAGGTGCGCCCGCCGTCCGTACTGCGGTGCAGGCTGAGAAGGCCGTTCTTCACGTCGGCTTCGTCCGGCAGTTGACCCGGTCGCGCCGCGTACAACACCTCCCCGGCACCGACCACCCATGCGGCCCTTTCCTGCCCCTCCGCCCCCGTCAACCGGGAGGTGCGCCAGCTACGTCCCCGGTCCTCGCTGACGGCGAGCGCGGGTCGTCCTGAACTCGGCTCTCGGCCGGAGACGAAAAGCAGATCCCGTGCCTTCTCCCCCGCTGAGCTCGTGGTCTCCCCCGCCGGGGCGACCACGCCCTTGAGCGGGGGCTGGGCGGCCAGGGTCCAGAACTGCCCGGTCGTGGGCTCGACGACGAGCAGAGGAGCCGGCGCGCACCCGTTGCCCTCCCGGTCCGCCCGAAGGCAGCCCTCGACCAGGACACCTCCCTCGGGCACCACCGCGATCGTGCCCGAGGGACTGCTGGAGCCCTGCCGCCAGTGGCGTCCGCCATCGCTCGTGAACCAGGTACGGTCCGGCGGCGGCCACCTGCCCTCGGTCATCAGTGCGCGTCCGGGTCCCAGCACCGTGAGCCCTGCCGAAATCCCGTCGCCATCCGTCGTGTCCGCCAGCGGCGACCGCCCGAGCCGCCACGCGCTCGCGCCCTGGTCCAGCACGGCGACTCTGTGCCGGCACCCGGCCTTCCCGCACTCACCCAGCAGCGCGAATCCACTGCCGTCGCCGGCGAAGCCGACATCGACCGGGTCGCCGGGCAGATCCGGTGCCGACGGGATCCGGGGAGACATCACTCGTGATCCCGACGGGATCAGGGGAGACAGCCCCCCTGACCCCACCGCGACACGCTCGCCCGCGCTCGTGCCCGACCCCGAGCACGCCGCGATCAACGCCAACACGCCCAGTAGGGCAACCCCCACCGCCCTGCACTTGACCCCCTGCATGGAACCCCCCGATCCAACTCGCCCGCGATGTCCCGTCGCTTCTGGTACACCGCTCACCGCGCTCGGGTTCCCACTTCGTGTAAAAGCCGTTCCCTCGCCCCCGGGCAGCGGCCCGTCGCGAGTGGGGGGACGAGCCTGCGCGCAGCGTCCGCGGTGACGAGGTCACCGCGGGAGCGCACGGCGGTGCATCGGAAGGCCGGCCGCCGTGACGCCTGTGTACCCACCACAGCGGTGCCCGGTTGCGCGCTGGGGCCGTGGGGCCGTCGGATCTGCTCACCCGCAACGGACGCAAGCGGGCCGCGGACCCGGTGCTGGTTCACCTAAGGGCGGTGACCCGCAAGGGTGCCCGGAAGGACAGCAGACCGAGCATCGGGGGCTCCGCCGCTCCCGCCGCCTCCGGCCGTGCTCCGGGCAGTCGAGTGGCCGCCGCGCGCAGGGCGATCGCCGCCTCCGTGCGTGCCAGGGACGCGCCCGGGCAGCGATGGCGGCCGACGCCGAACGCGAGGTGGTGACGGATGTTCGTCCGGTGCGGGCACATGCGCTCCGGCTCGGGGAAGACCTGCGGGTCGGAGCCGGTACCGAGCAACATCAGCAGCAGCTGGGCTCCGGCGGGGAGGCTCACCCCGCCCAGGTCGGTCGGGCGGGCCGTGATCCGGCGCCAGGTGGTGACCGGTGGTTCACGGCGCAGCACCTCTTCCACCCACGCCTCGGCCAGACCCGACTCCCCCGGCAGGCGTGGCCAGAGGCCGGGTTCGGCGAGCCCTCGCCTCAGCACTGTGGCGATGAGCTGGCCGGTGGTGGACTGTCCGGCGATGAACACGAAGAAGCACGCGGCCACGGCTGTTCCGACGTCCAGGGGCTCGCCGTCGGGAAGGCGGTGGCGGGCCAACGCCCCGACGAAGGACTCGGGCGGGGCGGTGCCGTCGCGCACGGTGGCGGTCAGCCACTGGTGGAACTCGCCGACGAGCTCCGCCAGTTCTCGTTGCCTGTCGGGTGTGGGCCTGCCCCAGAACAGTTCGAGAGAGGCGTCGCTCCAGCGGATCAGGGTGGCCGGGGCGATCCCCTGGATGCCGAGGAGCTCCATCAGCACACGGCAGGGCAGGACCTGCGCGAAGGAGGCGAACAGGTCGCAGTGGCCCGTGGTGTCGATGTCCGACCGCACCGCGTCGAGGAGTTGGTCCGCGATGCGCCGGATCATCGGTACGGCCGCGGCGACGCGCTCCGCGTTGAAGAAGCGGGTCACCAGGCGCCGCAGGCCGGGGTGGCTGGGGCTGCCGTTGTTGGCGAGGGCGGGCGGGAGCGTGAAGCCGGCCCGGGCCAGGATCCGCAGTGCCGAGACCGGCAGCGGGGTGACGGCCTGCAGCGCGTTGTCCGGGTGGAACAACGCCGGGTCGAGGAGTACGTGGCGCACGTCGTCGTAACGGCTGACCAGCCACAGTCCGGTGGCGGAGTCGTAGTGCACGGGGGACTGGGACCGCAGTTCGTCGAGCCAGGGGTACGGGTCTCCGACGTAGGCGTCGCCGAACAGATCGAGGAGGCCGAGCGGATCACGCGTGTCGAGGGCGCCGTGGCGGACGGCCGGGCCCGCCCCGGCAGTCCCGCTCTCGGGTGGGAAAGGGTCCAGAGCCGGGGAAGTCACGGCCGGACGCTAACACGCCCGGACGCGGCCCCCGTCTCCCCTGTGCGCGGCATCACTCGCCCACTCGCCGACATCATGGCGGCACGCATGCCGCACCACGCAAGGGCCAAGGTCTGTCCGGTGGCCGCACGCGGTCGACCGCCTGCGGCCAGCGGGCAGCGCATCGACCGCGTGCGGCCACCGGACAGAGCACCGACCCCCTGCTGCCACCGGACAGAGCGCTGTGGTGAGCGGGTCAGGAGAGCCAGTCGGCGTAGCGGGTGGGGGCGAGGTGCGCGTGCTTGTCGGTGAGGACGTCACCCTTGATGGCGGCGAACGCACCGGCGGTGGAGTCGGTGACGACCGTGCGGGTGTCGCCCTTGTGGGACAGGGTGATCCGGCCGAACTCGTCCAGCGAGAAGATCTCGGGACCGGCGATGTTCCGGATGCCGTTGAGCGGTGGGCCCGCGGCGACCTCCGCCACCGCGGCGGCGACGTCCTTGGAGGCGATCGGCTGGATCGGCGTGGCGGGCAACCGGACGGTGTCGCCGTCGGCGGTCCAGGAGAGTACGGCCTCCATGAATTCCATGAACTGCGTCGCCCGGACGGTCGAGTAGGAGACGGGCCCGGCCGCGAGGATGTTCTCCTGGAGCGCCTTGGCCCGGTAGTAGTCCAGCTCCGGCACCTGGTCCACGCCGACGATCGAGAGGATGACGAAGTGGCCGACGCCGCCCTTCTGGGCCGCGGCCAGAAGATTGTCCATCGAGGTCTGGAAGAAGGCCGGGGACGCTTCGTCGAAAGTCGGGGAGTTCGTCAGGTTGACGACGACGTCGGCTCCCGCCACCGCCTCGTCCAGCCCCTGGCCGCTGATGACGTCGACCCCGGTGGACAGCGAGTGCGGGACCGCCTCGTGCCCGGCAGCATTCAGATTCTCGACGACCTGCGACCCGATCAGCCCGGTACCGCCGATGACTGCGACCTTCATGACATGCCTTTCGTCGGGGAGCATGTCCGCAATATGGCATATAAACCGTAATGTGGTCGTGGCATGCGCCAAGGGAGGGCCCGAGGGAAGACGTCCGACGGAACCTCGGGTCAAGGCGGCCGAGTACGCGCTTCTCCGGCGACCGTTCTCGATCAGAGCGCTTCACACCGTCGCGACGGCCCTGGCCGGGCGTGAATCCGTGTGAAGATCCGACGGCGGGCGAGCCGGCCACCGCGGCCGAGAGCCGCGGCCATCAGCAACCGTCGACGAACGTGACCGTCTCGTCGAGCGGCGCCCGGCCCGTACGGGTGTAGCCCACCGTGGTGTCCTCGAACCCGATCGACATGCCACAGAAGAGGAGGAGCTCCTCCGGCGGCGACAGGACCTCCGCGACGGTCCTGCGGTACTTCGCCCACGCCATCTGTGTGCAACTGTGCAGCCCTTCGGCGCGGAGCAGCAGCATGACGGTCTGCACGTACATGCCGACGTCGGACCACTGGGCCGAGCCCATGTCGCGGTCGATGTAGAAGAACAGGGCGGCGGGGGCGCCGAAACAGTCCCAGTTCGCGGAAGCGGCCCGCTGGCGCGCCTCCAGGTCCTCGCGGGCGATACCGAGTGCGCCGTAGCGCTGCTCGCCGAAGGCGGATCGACGCTCGCGGTACGGGGACTTCAGCGCGGGCGGGTACTGCTCGTACTCCGGCTCGTCCCAGGGGTCACCCGAGGTCAGGCGCTCGCAGGCGCGCTTCTTGAGCTCGGCCAGCGGCCCGCCGGTCAGCACGTAGACGTGCCACGGCTGGAGGTTCGACGCGGACGGTGTCCACGCCGCGGCACGCAGCACACGCTCCAGCACCTCCCTCGGAACTTCCCGGTCGGTGAAGCCGCGCACTGCCCGACGGCTCGTGACCGCCTCGTAGACGTCCACGTTCGTCCACCTCCACGCTCAACGCTTCCAGTCCGTTGCACTTGCGATGGTATCATTCAATACCATCTCGTGTTTGACTATCGCTGACACGAATCTTCAGTCCCCCTGGTTCCCCGCCTCGGGCACCGCTCCTTGGAGAAAGCCATGGCCACGCTTCTGCACATCGACTCGTCCGTGCTCCCCGGTGAGGCGTCCTCGTCCCGCTCGGTCGCCGCCGCCTTCCGGAAGTCCTGGGAGGAGCAGCACCCGGGAGGCACGGTGATCCACCGCGACCTCGCCGCCGACCCCGTCCCCCACATCACCGCCGCCGCCTGGTCCGCCGGGTACGCCTCCCCGTCCGAGCGCACCCCGGAGCAGTCCGCCGCGTTCGCCGCCCGCGTGAAGCTCATCGAGGAGCTGGAGCAGGCGGACGCCGTCCTGATCGGCGCCCCCATGCACAACTTCTCGATCCCGTCGACCCTCAAAGCCTGGCTGGACAACGTGCTGCTGCCCGGCCGCACCTCGGGCGAGACCCCCTCCGCCCAGGGCACCCCGACCGTCGTCGTCGCCAGCCGCGGCGGCTCCTACGCGCCGGGCACGCCACGTGAAGGGTTCGAGTTCGTGCAGACCTATCTGGAGGCCGTCCTCAAGGACACCCTCGGTCTGGACCTCGCCTTCATCGTCCCGGAACTCACCATGGCGCCCCGGAACCCGGCCATGTCCACGCTGGTCCCCCTCTACGAGGTTTCCCGCAAGCGCGCCTTCGAGGACGCAGCCGCCAAGGCCGAGGAACTCGCGAAGCGCCTCGCGGTGTAAGTCCCGGCCCCACAGATCCGCAGCCGCCGTGTGACGCCTCGCCCGCAGGGCGTCACACGGTGCCCTCGTCTCCGACGTCCTCCGACGGTGACCGCGGTGCCCTGCCCCTGCGGGCCTCCTGGGGATTCACCGACCGATGGGCCCGAGGTCGAGACGACGGCGACGCGTGCGGGGGTGAATAGCGCCCGCGCTTGCACGCCGCGCACCGGCGACCCGGCCGACGCAGCCCCTTCGACGGCCGCAGCGCCCCACGCCGGGTCGCCGCGCATCCCGCATGACGTGCGAGCGCGCGCACGCGGCAGGCAGGCAGGCAGGCAACCGACGCGTCGGCGCGCCTACGCCTCGTCGACCGCGGGATAGGCGAACCGGGTGAGCAGGTTCGTCAGCTGCTCGGCCTCGCCGGCATCCATTTCGGCAACCAGACGCTCAGCCAGCGACTCCGCCGCCACATGAGCTGCGTCGAACAGCTCGAGTCCCTGTGGCGTGATCTCCACCGCGCGCACCCGCCGGTCCCCCGGAACGGTCTTGCGTACGGCCAGCCCCTTGCGCTCCAGGTCGTCGACGACGCGCATGATGCCCGCCTTGTCCGCTCCCGTCGCCGCCGCCAGGTCCCGCTGCACCGTGGGCCCGCGGTCGACCAGCACGATCAGCACGGCGAAATGCCGCAACTCGATGCCGAGCGGCCGGAGTGCCTCCGACATCACCGTGGCCGCGCGCATGTGCGCCCGGCGCAGCAGCAGACCGAGAGCGAAGGGCGACGCGTCCCCGGGGCGGCCGGTCGCCCGCGGGACGCTGGTTCTGGGAGGGACGTCGGCTGTCATGAGGTCACACTACAGCCACCTGTTCACTCGATACGGTTTCATGTGAAATGAAATCCGGCTATGTCCCTCCAACACAGGCCGTGGGCCCGGACACCGCGATCCGGGAAGTCGGCCTGAGCTCGGTGTGAAGCCGCGGTCTCAGCGCCCGCCGGCACCGTTCGGCCGTTCGCGCTCTCGCGGGAGGGCGGCTCGATGGGCGCCAGTGGTTGGGACTACGTCACCACGTTCGACGGGGACGTCGAGACGGCTGTGGCAGCTTTGCAGGACAGGGTGTTCCAAGAGGAGTACGGCGACGGCGCCGACCACCGCAGCCTGGAGGACCTGTAGGAGGACGAGGAGTTCATGGGGAACGAGGGCACCCATACGATCCTCGACATCGACAGAGTCGTGGCCACGGATGACCCGCCGGCGCAATTCCGTCCCTCCCGAGGAACTCGTCGCGGCTGCCCATGAGGCCACGATCCACGAGGAACACGTACGGAGCCCGCTCGGCGAGTGTCGGATGCGGTGGACCGGGTGTTACGTCGTTCTCTCCTCCGATGACAGGCCCACTCACCTGGGAATCTTCGGCTTCTCGGGCGATTAGGACCCACCCGGTCGATCAGGTGGCTGCCCGCTGTTCGGGTACCTGCGGCACCGCGCCGGCCGGCACACCGCCTGGCTCCGAACGTGATCGACCGGACAAGTCCTACGTTCTGACGGCGCTCAGCTGCGCCGCCCTCGCCGCCATGCGGGTCGGGGGGTCCCAGGTCCAGGTGCGGACCGAGGTGAAACCGGCCCTCTGGGCGGTGGCAGCGAGGGTGCCGAGGTCGGTGGGGAGCCACTTCTCGTGGGTGGAGAGGACGAGGCGGCCGCCGGGGCGCAGGACGCGGTGGAGCTCGGTGAGGGTTGCGGGGACGTCGGGCCAGAGCTGGACGTTGTTGACGGAGATCACCACGTCGACGGAGGCGTCCGGTTCGCCCGTGTCGGCGGCAGTGCCGGGGGCGAGGCGAAGGCGCCCGCGGGCGATCAGGGGTGCGCAGCGTCGGCCGGCCATGGCCAGCATGACGTCGGACGGGTCGACGCCGATGACGTGGGCCGAGCGGCGTGCGGCGGCTGCGAGGCCGACGCCGGGGCCGGGGCCGACGACCAGGACGACCTCCTGTTCGGCGGGCGCGGCGAGCGCGACGGCATGGCGTTCGGTGGCGGCGTTGCCGTGGGCCATGAGCCGGCCGCCGACACGGCCGAGCAGACCTCTGGGCAGACCGAAGCCGTTGACCAGGAGCCGCCCCGTGATGCTCCGCAAAGGGGCGTCACCGCGCCTGAAGGGATAGGAGCGCTCGGGTCCGCAGTCGGTGTTCATCGCGGGTGGATGAGGAGGAGGGCGATGTCGTCGCAGCGGGGGGCTGACTGCCGGGCGTGCTGGATGAGGGTGTCGGCGAGGTCATCCATGGTGTGGCGTTCGGCTCGGGTGAGCTGGTCGGCGAGGTCCTGTGTGGCGTCGTCGAGGTCGATGCCGACGGCTTCGACGAGTCCGTCGGTGTACAGGGCGAGCACGGAGCCGGGCGGCAGGGTGATCTCGGTCGTCGGATAGTCGGCTCCGGGGTCGATGCCGAGCAGGAGTCCGGGAGGCAGGTGGAGGACTTCGGTGTGCCCGTCGGGATGACGCAGCAGCGGGGGCGGGTGGCCTGCGGTGGCCAGGCACGCGGTGTGCCGGGCCAGGTCGAGGTGGGCGTACAGGCAGCTGGTGAACAGGCCGGGGTCGAGGTCGTTGAGCAGGCGGTTGGTGCGGGCGAGGACTTCGCCGGGTGGCGCGCCGGCGGTGGCGTGGACGGCGGTGCGGACCTGGCCCATCAGGACGGCGGCGTGGACGTTGTGGCCCTGGACGTCGCCGATGGCCGCGGCGGCCGTCGTGACGTCGAGGCGGATGAGGTCGTAGAAGTCGCCGCCGATGCCCACGCCGTGGCCGGCGGGGAGGTAGCGGGCGGCCACCTCCAGACCGGGGATGCGGGGCAGCGTCTGGGGCAGCAGGCCGGCCTGCAGGTTCTGCGCGAGGTGGTGTTTGGCGTCGTAGAGGAGGGCGCGGTCCAGGGCCTGGGCGATGAGCCCGGCGATCGAGATGAGGCCGCCGCGTTCCTCCGCGCCGAACGACTGGGGCCGGTCGTAGGCGAGGACGAGCGAGCCGACGGGGCGGCCGGAGGTGATCAGCGGCAGGAAGACCCAGGCCGCCATGCCGTCCCGCAGGAGAGCCCGTGGATACGCGCGCTGCAGTTCGGCGGAGGTGGCGAAGAAGTCCGGCACGCCGGTGTTCAGCACCTGCACGGCGGGGGTGTCCGAAGTGAGGGGGACGCCGTCGACACGGTCCATGAGTTCGGCTGCGTAGCCGCGGTAGCCGATGACCCGCAGTCGGCCCTCCTCCGCGGTCATCAGCGCCATGGCCCTGGCGCCGGCGGCGGGCAGGACGTGGTCGGCGACGCGGTCGACGACGTCCTGCACTCCCACGGCCTCGGTCAGCGTGACGGCCAGATGCATCAGGTGGTACAGATCCCGCGCCCGGCTCGGCGCGACGGGAGGCGCGGGGTGCAGCACCTTCGCGGTGGCCGGGGTGGGGACCGAAGCGGCGGGGGCGATGCGGACGCTGATGCCCGAGGCATCCGGGTAGAGGTGAAAGGACAGCCATCGGTCGGGTGGGCGCAACGCGGTGAACGATGTGGGCTGTCGGCTGAGGACTGCGGCACGGTAGCGGTCCTTGAACACCGGATCGCCCAGCCACGGCAGCGCCTGCGGGGGAAGCGCGCCCAGCAGATCGGACGCCTCGGCGCCCACGAGGTCCGCGGCGGTGGCCGTGACGAAGGTGATACGGCCGTCCATGTCCAGCGCGCAGCAGCCACCCGGCAGGCGCTCGGCGAACTGGACAGAGGCCCGGGTCCCGGACTGGGCCGACTCGGCTGAAGGGCTGGGCTCCGGAGGCAGCACGCGTGGCTCCGGCCCCGGCAGCACGGGGCGGCCGTCGTCGGCGGCCTGCTGCAGGAGCGCGCCCAGACGGCCACAGGCGTCGATGATCATCTGGCGCTGCCGCGGGCTCAGTCGCGGTGTGGGTGCGGGGGGCCAATGCAGGACCAGGCCGCCCCAGATGGTGGTGTCGGTGGTGATGGGTGCGGCGGCCAGCGCGAAAGGGTAGGGCAGAACGAGCGCGAGCTGCGGATAGCGGCGGGCCAGCTCCTCCTGATCTCCGACCCACAGCAGGCGTCGTTCCCGCACGGCGTCGGAGATCGGGGTCGTGGCCTCCACGTCCACCCGCGCCCAGGGCGCGGCGATCTGCCACGAGACACCGCTCAGCAGCGCGAGGCGCAGCACCTGCCGGCCCGCCGGCAGCAGGTACACGGCGCTCACGTGGGCCCCGGTCTCCCGCGCGACCTGGGCGACCGCGGGATCCAGCGACTCCAGGCCGCGGCCATCCGAGGGATCCGCGCTGGCGGCGTCCGGCACGCTCTCACCTTCCCTCGCACGCACCGGGTGGAGAACCGCGCGTACGCCCGTAGCGGCCCCGGGCGGCCTCCGCGCTGATGCCCAGGCCGGCGCCGATCTGCGCCCAGCTCGCTCCGGCCCGCCGGTCGGCCAGCACCGCAGAGTGCACCAACTGCCCGGCCAGACCGGGCACATGGGCGACGGCGGTACAGTGGCGGCCCGGCGCTGCTTTCCCCCGCCAGGGTGCGTCATCGGTGTGCTGGGCCGCCGCCCGCACGTGGGCGAGCAGCTCCGCGCCGACGAGCACCATCTCCTTCCGCGCCTCCGCGGCCGCCCGCCAGCGCCTGCGGGCGCGCCAGGCCGCCTGCCGGTGCGCCGGGTGGCAGTACCGGCGGCCGCGAGCCGCCGACTCCGGCAGCGGGTCGCCGCACCAGCCGCAGCGAGCATCACCCATGTACGGACAGTACGCCCGCTGTGATGTGACGGCATCCCGGTGCTCTCCGACGCGGGCTCGGGCAGCGTTACGGGCCAGTGACGCGCTCCTCGTCCGTTGTCCCGCCGGCTCAGGGAAGGACACCTGCCGGTGTGCGTACGCTCTGGCGCAGACGGGCGGCGTCCCGGCTCGGTGGCGCACCGAGCCGGCGACGGTACTCCCGGCTGAACTGCGACGCGTTGTCGTAGCCGACGCGCCGGCCGACTCCGACGACGTCGCCCGGGTGGGTGGCGAGCGGCAGCCGGGCCTCCTGCAGCCGGATCTGCTTCTGGAACTGGATGGGGCTCATCGCGGTCACCGCCCGGAAGTTGCGGTGGAAGGCGGAGACGCTCATCCCGGAGAGGCGTGCCACGTCCTCGCCCCGGAAGGGCTCCGCGTAGTGCTCGCGGATCCAGCGAACGGCCCGGGAGACATGGCTGAGGCTGCTGTCGGCGAGGCCGAGCTGCCGAACCGTCGCGCCCTGTGGGCCGGTGATCAGGCGCCACAGGATCTCGCGCTTGACCATCGGGGCCAGTACGGCCCTGTCGCGGGGCTCGTCGAGCAGGCGCAGCAGCCGGACCACCGCGTCCAGCAGCGCGGCAGGAGCGTCGCTGACGACGATGCCCGGCGGCGCGCCCCCACCGGTGCGGGGGGTGTCTCCGGGCTCCGCCCGCAGCAGCAGCTCCGCCACGGCGGACGGTTCCAACACGAGGCCGAACCCGAGTGTCGGCTGCTCGGGGGCCGCCTGGGTGAAATGGCCGGTGACGGCAGATCGACGGATGCGACCAGGTACTGACCGGCACCGTACTCGGGGACCAGGTCGCCCAGGGCGAGTCGTTTGGCGCCCTGGGCGATGACCGCCAGCACCGTGCCGGACATCGAGGGCGCCGGCGGATCCGGCCGGTCGACCCTGGAGAGGAGGACGCCGTCGATGGCGGTGGTCCAGTCGGGCCGGGCATGCCGGGCCAGCAGGGCCGTCGCGCTGCCGCTGGACGTCGGCGAGACCGGCCCTTTCGCGGCCTTCCGCGACACGGTGGCCGAGGTGCTGCGCGACACCTGGCAGCCTGACACGTTCGACTACCTGGTGAACAACGCCCGTCTCGCCCAGGCATCGCTGATCGAGGACACGACCGAGGAGACGGTCGACAGGCTCATGCGAGCACTGCTCAAGGGACCGTACTTCCTGACGCAGAAGCTGCTGCCGCTGATGACGGACGGCGGGGCCATCCTCAACACGAGCAGCAACGCGACGTCGACCGGCCTGGAACCCGGCTACTCGGCCTACGCGTCGATGAAGGGGGGACTGGACGTGCTCACCCGGTACATGGCCGAGGAACTGAGCGGGCGGGGCATCCGCGCCAACGCCGTGTCGCCCGGGTCGACCCGCACCCGTCTCGCCGACGGCGCCTCCACCCGGTTCCCCGAGGTCATCCCGGCCCTCGCCGCGAAGACCGCGCTCGGCCGGATCGGTGAACCCGGCGACATCGGGGCGGTGATCGCCACACTGGTCTCCGACGAGAACCGCTGGGTCACCGCCCAGACATCGAGGTGTCGGGAAGGGAACCGGGTCCGGTGCCCGGCACCCACGGCCGCGGCGACGATCACTCCGGGTGGGCCACCGCCTGCTTCTGCAGTTGCACCGCCGCCAGCAGGCTCAGCTTCGGCTCGGCCTGGCGCAGCGCCTTCACCGCCGCGACCGAGGCGATGTCCCCCGTGAAACCGACGGCCTCCAGCCGGGAGCGGACCCAGCGGGCGCGCAGCTCGGTTTCGGTGGCGGCCGCGGTGGACTCGACGAGCGCGGCGGCGCGTTCCAGGCCCGGGCGTTCCTCCGGCGGGGCGTCGGCCAGCGCCTGGCGCAGGGCCGCCGCGACCATGTCGGCGTCCCGGATGACCAGCACGGCGTTGTGTTTCTTGTTCAGTCCCGCGAATCCCGACATGTGGATCATCGTGGCCGTCATGTCCACTGACCGCCAAGCGACTTGAGGAGTCTCAGAGGCTCGGGTCCGTTCGCGGTGCCGTCCGTCGCCGCGACCGGCCGGAGGCGCCGCGCACGGTAATCTCGGCGAGGTGATCGATCCCGTACCGGCCGGCCCGATCGACGTCCTCACGGCGCTCGGCGCGCGCTTCCGGCTGCACGAGCATCCGGACCTGGTCGTGCCCTCGGAGGTGTGCGTCGCGCTGGGCGTTCCGCTGGAGCGGACCGTCAAGACGTTGGCCTTCGTCACTCCCGAGGACCACCTCGTGCTGGCGGCACTCCCCGGCCACGCGAGACTGCGGTACGGCGCGCTCGCCCGGGCGGTCGGGATCCGCCGTGTCGACCTGGCCCCGGCAGGGGCCGGCCGGCTGGCGAGGGCCGGCATGCGGCCCGGCGGGGTGTGCCCCGTGTCCGCGGACCGCTCCGCCCTGGTGGTGTTCGACGAGACCGTGCCCGGCCTCGGCCGCGTGCACTGCGGTAGTGGTCGGCCCGACAGCAGCATCGAGATCGATGTGGCGGAGCTGATGGGAGCCCTCCCGACCGCCGCGACGGCGCCGATCGCTGACTTCCCGGCACCTCGGCGGGCATGACCGTCCGTCGGGCCATCGCTCGTCGGCGAACTGACGGAGCTTCAGTTGCTCGCCTCGTCGGTCAGGAAGGCGCTCAGGCCGTCGAGGAGCATGGTGCTGCCCTGCTCGGCCATGTCGCGTTCCTCGGCGGTGTCGCAGGTCTGGTGGAGCACGATCTGCGTGTGGTGGCCGTCCTGTTCGGCGAGTTCCATGGTCATGGCCAAGGGCTCGGGCTTGCCGGGTACGTCCATGCCGACCACCAGACGGCGGTTCTCCGCGACCTCGAGGTAGGAGCCGGTCAGCGGGAACCGACCGCCGTCGGGGGTGACCATCGTGGCCTTCCAGGCTCCGCCCGGCCGTACGTCCATCTCGACGGACCCGGCATCGGCGTTGGCCCACCGGGCGTACTGCTCGGGGGTCGTCCATGCCTGCCA
The DNA here is from genome assembly GCF_044548445.1 of Streptomyces sp. NPDC052016. Lineage (NCBI taxonomy): Bacteria > Bacillati > Actinomycetota > Actinomycetes > Kitasatosporales > Streptomycetaceae > Streptomyces > Streptomyces sp. NPDC052016. Next base: position 199,695 of record NZ_JBIUBX010000001.1, on the reverse strand, counting down.
CACCTTCGCCGCGGGGGAGGCCAGCGCGCGGGTCAGTGTGTAGGAGAAACCGTCGGCCGCGGTGGTCTGCTCGGTGCTCATGTGTTGTCGTCTCCTCGTCTCCGGCTCGTTCGTGCTGTCGCATCTGTGGACACCCGCGGCCGCGGAAAGTCATCGGTCCATTGGAATTCCTTCCGGAGCACGCGGAGCCGTGGGCTTGGTGGCGTGCCGGCGACGTCCTCGTGGAGTGGTGCCTGCGGTCCGGCCATGGCGTTGAGGTTCGGCCATGCCGCAGGGGCTCGGCCCACCGATGGCGTTCGGCTATGCCCCAAGGGTTCGGCCGTGCGGCCGGCGCTCGACCGTGCCGCAGGGGGTTCGGCCGTGCGGCCGGCGTTCGGCGATCCACCGCACTGCGTCGTACGACGCGCCCCGGCCCCCGACATGACGATGGGCAAGGGGGAACACCCGCTCCTTGCCACTCTCAACGTATAGCGCACAGGGGGGCTTGCGGCAAGGCCCCGGTCGTGCCGGAGAATTCCCGGCCGAAGGCGATGACCTGCGGAAATGGGGGCTGTGATGATCGATGTGATCGTTGCCGGGGGCGGACCGACCGGGCTGATGCTGGCCTGCGAGCTGCGGCTGGCCGGGGTGCGAACGATCGTGCTCGAGAAGTTGGCCGAGCCGACCGGACAGTCCCGCGGGCGCGGCCTGCACGTGCGCAGCGTCGAGATCATGGACCAGCGCGGGCTGCTGGCACGGTTCCTGGCGGTCAGTGAGAAGTTCCGGGCCGGTGGTCTGTTCGGCGGCATCGCCAAACCGTGGCCGGACGGGTTGGACACGGCGCACCCCTACGGCCTCGCCACCCCGCAGCCGGCCACCGAGCGGCTGCTCAACGAGCATGCCCTCGAACTGGGCGCCGAGATCCGGCGCGGCTGCGAAGTGGTCAGGCTGAGTCAGGACGACGACGGGGTGACCGTCGAGCTGGCGGACGGCACGCGCCTGCGCTCGCGCTACCTCGTGGGGTGCGACGGCGGCCGCAGCACGGTGCGCAAGCTGCTCGGCGTCCGGTTCCCCGGTGAACCGTCCACGGTCGAGACGCTGCTGGGGGACATGGAGCTGACGGAGGATCCGGCGACGGTCGCGGCCGTCGTCGCGGAGGTCCGCAAGACCCAACTGCGGTTCGGCGCCGTGCCCGACGTGGACGGCAACGAGGGGGTGTACCGCATCGTCGTACCCGCCGACGGGGTGTCCGAGGACCGAACGACCGCGCCGACCCTGGAGGAGTTCAAGCAGCAGCTGCGGAGCGTCGCCGGCACGGACTTCGGCGCGCACTCACCGCGCTGGCTGTCCCGGTTCGGAAACGCCACCCGGCAGGCCGAGCGCTACCGGGTGGGCCGGGTGCTGCTGGCCGGCGACGCGGCGCACGTCCACCCGCCGACCGGCGGGCAGGGACTCAACCTCGGCGTGCAGGACGCGTTCAACCTCGGCTGGAAGCTGGCCGCGGCGGTCAACGGTTGGGCGCCGGAAGGGCTGCTGGACAGCTACCACGCCGAACGACACCCGGTGGGCGCCGCCGTCCTGGACAACACCCGTGCGCAGATCACGCTGCTGGGGACCGATCCGGGGGCCACGGCTCTGCGGGAACTGTTCTCCAGGCTGATGGACGTCGAGGAGGTGAACCGGTACGTGACCGGCATCATCACGGCGGTCGACGTCCGCTACGACTTCGGCGAGGGCCATGAACTGCTCGGCCGCCGGATGCGGGACGTGGAGCTGAAGCGGGGCCGCCTGTACGAGCTGATGCACGGCGGTCGCGGCCTGCTGCTCGACCAGGCCGGGCGGCTCTCGGTGGCGGGCTGGGCGGATCGGGTCGACCACGTCGTCGACGTCAGCGAGGACCTGGACGTGCCCGCGGTGCTGCTGCGGCCGGACGGGCACGTGGCGTGGGTCGGTGAGGATCAGCGGGAGCTGCTCAGCCGGCTGCCGCAGTGGTTCGGCGCTCCCGTCGGCTGAGAGGTACGCAGGGGTTGGCCTGCGCGACCTCCCGCCCGCCACGGCAAGGGCGCCCGCCGGCGGGCCAGTGGGGACGAACGAGGGTCAGGCCGTGCCGCATCTGGTCCCTGTCGAGGTGGGGAGAGGCGAAGAACCCGGCGAGGAACTCCTGTGCGGAGTCCTCCTGGAGCCGGCCGATCAGCTCGCCGGTGAGCGCGTCGGGGCCGAGGCCGCCCACCGGACGGCCGAGTCGGCGCCGTCCAGGCAGCCCGTGAGTCACCGGGCACCGTGGGCAGTCGCGCCGGCGCCGGTGGGGGTCCGCGTCCGGGCGCCGTCGGTGTGCCGGCGGGTTCCGCTACGGGCCGCAGGAGGGAACGGCCGAGCGTGCGCGGAGGCGTGGGCGGTGTGAGACTGCTGTCGGGCCGATCGAGAGGTGAGGTGGTGGTGGCGGCGTGTCGCCTCAGCCGCAGGAGGAACCGCTGGAGGTGTTCCTCGCCGACCGGCGCAACCTGACCGCCGATCTGTCGACGGCCGTCGCGCGCTGTTCCAAGGCTCTGGGGCTGCAGCACGCCGTGGTCTACCTCGCCGATCTCCAGCAGCGTCACCTCGTGCCGCTCACCGATGTGGCGTCCACCCTTCCGATCGACGGCTCGCTGGCCGGCTGGGCCTACCGCACGGAGTCCCTGCGGGTGGAGGAGTCGGAGACCGGGGACGTCGTCACCGTCTGGTTCCCGCTGCTGGACGGGGCCGAGCGGCTGGGCGTGCTGGCCGTCCACACCTCGGCCCTCACCGCGACCACCCTGGTCCGCGGCAAGGCGCTGGCCGGCCTGCTGGCCATGATGACCACCTCGAAACGGACCTACAAGGACACGTTCGTCCGGCGTACGCGCACCGAGGCCATGGAACTGCCGGCGGAGATGCTGCGCGCCTTCCTCCCGCCACGCACCATCGGCACCGCGCGCGCCGTGTCCACGGCGGTCCTCGAACCGGCCTACTCGATCGGCGGCGACGCCTTCGACCACGCGCTCACCGGCTCGATGCTGCACGCTTCCGTCTTCGACGCCATGGGGCACGACCTGGCGTCGGGGCTGACCACCGCGGTGGCGCTGGCCGCCTGCCGCAACGCACGCCGCACCGGAGTGGACCTGCCCGGCCTCGTGGAATGCGTGGACGACGCACTGGCCCAGTGGCTTCCGGACCAGTTCTGCACGGCGGTCATCACCCAGCTCGACCTGGAGAAGGGCGTGCTGCGGTGGAGCAACTGCGGTCATCCTCCGCCCCTGCTGATCCGGGACCAGCAGCTCATCGCCGACGCCATGGTGGGCGAGCCCGAGGCGCCCATGGGCCTGGTGACGCTCCTCGCCGCGCGGCCCCGGCGCACGCACACCCTCCAGCTCGAACCCGGTGACCGCGTGCTGCTCTACACGGACGGGGTGACCGAGGCGCGTACGCACGACGGCTCCCTGATGGGGCTGGAGCGCTTCGCCGACTACGTCATCCGCGCCACGGCCACCGGCGAGCCGGCGCCGGAGACCCTGCGCCGGCTCATCCACTCCATCCTGGATTCGCAGGACAACAGTCTCCGGGACGACGCGACGATCCTGATGTTCGAATGGCAGCCCGCGCAGCGACGTTGACCGGACACGGTGCGGAGCACCGGGCCGGCGTGCCGTTCCCCGCCCCCTCTCCTACCGGCCACGACCCCGCTTCGCGGCGTGGTCGGCGAGCTGCTGGAGCGGCGGGGAGGCGGCACGGCCGCGTGGCAGGTCGCCGGTGGACGGGGGCCTGCGGCCCCCGTCGGCTCACTCGTCGTCGCCGGCCGGCTCGACGACGAGGAAGGCGTCCGACTTCAGATCCATGACGACCGTCGCGGGCTGTCCCTCGGCCCTTCGCCTCGCCGCGTACTCCTCCGCCGGCCACGATCCGCGCGGAGCTCCCGCAGGAAAACGCTCCAACACCTTCGCGCCCATAGCGGCAGACACCTCCCGTCTCGGAACGGACAACTCCCTTCCTCTGCGCCTTCCCTGGATCGGCGCGGGCATGTTCACGCCCGTTCGGCCGGTTCCCCGCCGCCCGTGGCGCCGCTGCGGCTGAGCCGTCCCGGCCACCAGGCCCGCCGCCCGATGTCCCGCGCCAGGGCGGGCACCAGCAGGGAGCGCACCACGATCGTGTCGAGCAGTACGCCGAAGGCGATGATGAAGGCGATCTGCGCGAGGAAGGCCAGCGGGATCACGCCGAGCGCGGCGAAGGTGGCGGCGAGCACCACGCCCGCGGAGGTGATGACGCCGCCCGTGGTCACCAGGCCGCGCCGGACGCCTTCGCGCACGCCGAGCAGCAGGGACTCCTCGCGGACCCGGGTCATGAGGAAGATGTTGTAGTCGACGCCCAGCGCCACCAGGAAGACGAAGCCGTACAGCGGCACGGAGGGGTCGGTTCCGGTGAAGCCGAAGACGTGCCGGAAGACGAGGGCGGAGACGCCCAGGGTGGCCAGGAAGTTCAGGGCCACCGTGGCCACGAGCAGGGCGGGCATCAGCAGTGAGCGCAGCAGCACGGTCAGGATGAGGAAAATGATCGCGAGGACGACGGGCACGATCAGGGTGCGGTCCCGTTCGGCCGTGCGCAGGGTGTCGTACTGCTGGGCGGTGTAGCCGCCGACCAGGGCGTGGGCGCCGGGTACGGCGTGCACGGCGGTGCGCAGCCGCGCCACGGTGTCCTTGGCATCGTCACTGTCGGCCGCCGCGCGCAGGATGACGTCGACACGGACCCGGCCGTCGACGACGAGCGGCTTGCCGCCAAGCTGTCCGGAGGCGCCGACCGGTGCGGCGGAGGCGACGCCCTCGGTCGTCTCGGCCGTCGCGACCACGCGCTCGAGGCGTGCCGCGTCGGCGATGACCACCGTGGGATTGCCCGAGCCGCCGGGGAAGTGCCGGGCGAGCGTGCGTTGGGCGGCCACCGACGGGGCGTCGTTGACGAAGGTCTCGTCGAGCGGGACGCCCCGGGAGGCGAGGGTGGGTGCGAAGGCGGCGCAGGCGAGGAGGCCGGCGAGCGACGCCGCCCAGACCGCGCGGGGAGCCCGGTCGACCAGGTCGGCGACGCGGTGCCAGATGCCGGCGCCGGCGGTCGGACGGTCCGCCGGGCGGGGACCCGCGGGCCAGTAGGCGGCGCGGCCGAGGAGGACGAGGACGGCGGGCAGGAAGGTCAGGGTGCTGACGACGGCGGAGGCGATGCCGATGGCTCCCACCGGTCCCAGGGCCCGGTTGTTGGTGAGGTCGCTGAGCAGCAGGGCGAGCAGTCCGAGGGCGACCGTCGCGGCGCTGGCCACGATGGCGCCCCAGGACTGCCGCAGGGCGGCGCTGGCGGCGGTGAAGCGGTCGGTGCGGGAGGCCAGTTCCTCACGGAAACGGGCGGTGAGCAGCAGGGCGTAGTCGGTGGCCGCGCCGATCACCAGGATGGAGAGGATGCCCTGGACCTGTCCGTCGACGCGCACCACGCCGTGGTCGGCGAGCGCGTAGACGACCGCGCAGGCGAGACCGAGGGCGAAGACCGCGCCGAGGATGATCACCAGGGGGAGCAGCACGCTGCGGTAGACGAGCAGCAGGATGACGAGGACGGTGGCCAGCGCGACGGCGAGCAGCAGGCCGTCGATGCCGGCGAAGGCCTCGGACAGGTCCGCCTGGGTCGCGGCCGGCCCGGCCAGGTGGACCGTGGTGCCGGGGACGCGTTCGGCGGCGGCGCGGATGCGGTCGAGGGCCGGGGCGAGCTCGTCGCCGAGGTCGGTGCGCAGGGGAACCACGCCTTCGATGGCCTTGCCGTCCTTCGAGAGGAGCGCCGGCGAGACCTGTCCCCTGACGCCCGGGGCGTCGGCGAGGGAGGCGAGCGCCCGGTCGGCGGCCGCCCGCCGGTCCTGGATGCCGGTGTCGTCGGCCGCGGTCGCGGCGCCGGTCCCGGTCGCCGTCCAGACGACGATCGCCGGGAGCGTCTCGTCCTGCCGGAAGGCCCGTTGCGCGGTGATCACCTCGGTCGACTCGGCGCTGCGCGGCAGGAAGGCGGCCTGGTCGTTGGTGGCGACCTCTCCCAGGCGTCCGGCGTACGGGCCGAGGACGCCGCCGACGCCGAGCCATACGGCGACGAGGAGGAGCGGCACGAGCCGGCGGGCGCGACGGGGGGTGATGGACATGGTTCTCCCAGGAGAGATATCTCGACGAAAAACAATCTCAATGATTGAGTTAGTTGCCGCGAGAGATCGTAGACGGCACTCGTCCTTCCGCGGGTACCCGGTCCCCGGATGCGCCGCACGGGCCTGTTTTCAGCGGCGGCCGGGGGGCGTGATGGCGGAGAGCTCCTCGCACATCGCCGTGAGGAAGCGCAGCACCACCGTCAGCTCGTCCGCGGTGAAGCGGGACCGGGCGGCCTCGGTCGCCTCGGCCAGCGGCCGGAAGTGGGTGCGGGCGGCCGACCGGGCGTCGGCCGCGTAGTGGAGGTGGACCACGCGCCGGTCGGCGCTCTCGCGGACCCGTCGGATGTGCCCGGCGCGTTCCAGCCGGTCCACGCACGCGGTGACGGCCCCGGAGGTGAGTCCGAGGTGTTCGCGCAGGCGCTTGGGGGTCATCGGCTCGTCGGCGTCGAGTATCGCGGCGAGCGCCTGGACGTCCGTCGCGTGCAGGCCGTGGTCCCCCGCGAACGCGTGCACGAGCCGGTTGATCTCGCCGTTCACGCGCCTCAGCCGGACGGCGAAGGCGTGCAGGTCGGTCGGTGCCTCCGGCGCGTCCGGCTGATCCCCGCGCGCGTGGAGCTCACGGTCGTTCGCTGTGGCCACGCGGTCAGCGTAGTCGCTGCGCACGATCACCCGATCGGGAGCGGTACCCCCGGCGGCCGCATCCGCGAACCGCTGCCGGGGGGAAGTGTTGTCCGGGGGACGTCGAGGCGAAGGACCGAGGACCCATGACCGCAGACGGCGACAACGGCCGGGCGCCGCTCGCCCTCGTGACCGGCGCCACGGGGTACATCGGCGGCCGGCTCGTCCCGGAGTTGCTGGCGGCGGGCCTGCGGGTGCGCTGCCTGGCCCGCTCCCCGGAGCGGTTGCGCGACCACCCGTGGGCCGGCGAGGCCGGGATCGTGCGTGGGGACGTGACGGACGCCGCGTCGGTCGCGGAGGCGATGCGCGGTGTCGACGTCGCCTACTACCTGGTGCACGCCCTGGGCCGGGGCAAGGACTTCGAGGAGACCGACCGGCGAGCCGCGCGGATCTTCGGGGAACGGGCCCGTGCCGCCGGGGTGCGCCGCATCGTCTATCTCGGCGGCCTCACCCCGGCCGGCGTGCCCGAGCGGGAGCTGTCGCCTCACCTGCGCTCCCGCGCGGAGGTCGGTCGCATCCTGCTCGGCTGCGGCGTTCCCACCACGGTCCTGCGGGCGGCGGTGGTCATCGGCTCCGGCTCGGTCTCGTTCGAGATGCTGCGCTATCTCACCGAACGCCTGCCCGTCATGGTGACCCCGAGCTGGGTGCACACCCGGATCCAGCCCGTGGCGGTGCGGGACGTGCTGCGCGCCCTCGTCGGCAGTGCCGGGATGCCCGCCGACGTCAACCGGTCGTTCGACATCGGCGGCCCGGAGGTCCTGACGTACCGCGACATGATGATCCGCTACGCCACCGTGGCGGGCCTGCCGCGCCGGCTCATCCTCCCGGTGCCGGTGCTCACCCCCGGCCTGTCCAGCCACTGGGTGGGCCTCGTCACGCCCGTGCCGGCCTCCATCGCACGGCCGCTCACCGAGTCGCTGCGGCACGAGGTGGTCTGCAGCGAGCACGACATCGCCCGGTACGTGCCGGATCCCCCGGGCCACCCCGTCGGCTTCGACGAGGCGGTGCGGCTGGCCCTGCGGCGCGTGCGCGACGCCCAGGTCACCACCCGCTGGTCCTCCGCCTCCCTCCCCGGCGCGCCCAGCGATCCGCTGCCGACCGACCCCGACTGGGCCGGCGGCAGCCTGTACACCGACTGCCGCGAACGGTCCGTGGACGCCTCGCGCGAGGCTCTCTGGCGGGTGATCGAGGGCATCGGCGGGGACAACGGCTGGTACTCCTTCCCGCTCGCCTGGGCGGTGCGCGGTTGGCTGGACCGGCTGGTCGGCGGAGTGGGGCTGCGCCGGGGCCGGCGGGACGCGGCCCGGCTGCGCGTCGGCGACTCGCTGGACTTCTGGCGGGTCGAGGAGATCGAGCCCGGACGCCTGCTGCGGCTGCGGGCCGAGATGCGGCTGCCGGGCCTGGCGTGGCTGGAGATGTACGCGGAGACGGACGGCGCCGGCCGCACCCGCTACCGCCAGCGCGCCCTGTTCCACCCGCACGGGCTGCTCGGCCAGGCGTACTGGTGGGGCGTCTCGCCCTTCCACGCGGTCGTGTTCGGCGGCATGGCCCGCAACATCGCCCGGGTCGCGGCGGCGGAGGAGCCCGTGCCGCAGACCGCCGTCTGACCCCGCATCCGACGGGCGCCCCGCGACGGAATCACGGGCGGCCCTCCCACCTCGTCCGGAGTCATCCCCATGAACGTCTCGGTCGTCCTGTTCACCTCCGACCTGCGCCTGCACGACCATCCGCCGCTGTGCGCGGCGCTCGAGGGAGGCCGTGAGGTCGTGCCGCTGTTCGTGCGGGACCGGGCCGTCGACGACGCCGGTTTCGCCGCCGCCAACCGGCTGGCGTTCCTGGCCGACTGTCTGCGGGACCTCGACGCCGGGTTGCGGCAGCGGGGCGGGCGGCTCGTCGTCCGCTCCGGGGAGCTGATCCGGGAGGTGTGCCGGGTGGCCGCCGAGGCGGGCGCCGACGAGGTGCACCTGGCGGCGGACGTGAGCGCCTACGCCCAGCGCCGTGAGGATCGGCTGCGGCGCGCGCTGGAGAGCGAGGGAGTGCGCCTGCACGTCCACGACGCGGTGACGACCGTCGTCGCGCCCGGCACGGTCACCCCGTCCGGCTCCGACCACTTCGCCGTCTTCACGCCGTACTACCGGCGCTGGGCGGAACGGCGGCCACGGGACCTGCTCGGGGCGCCCCGCAGCGTGCGGGTGCCGGAGGGGCTCGGCTCGCAGGAGCCGCCGTCGTACAAGGGCGTGTCGGAGGACCTGGCCCCGGGCGGCGAGACGGAGGGCCGCAGGCGGCTGGCCACCTGGCTGCGCCATGGGGTGTCCGCCTACGAGGACCGGCACGACGACCTTGCGGGCGACGCGACCTCCCGGCTCTCCCCCCATCTGCACTTCGGCACCCTCTCCCCCGTCGAAGTGGTCCACCGGGCGCGCGCGGTGGGCGGTCCGGGCGCGGAGGCGTTCGTGCGGCAGCTCGCCTGGCGCGACTTCCACCGCCAACTGCTGGCCGCCCGGCCGGACGCGTCCGTCGCCGACTACCGCCCGCGGTACGACCGCTGGCGCACGGAGCGGACGGCCCGCGCGGACATCGAGGCATGGCGGGAGGGCCGCACCGGCTACCCGGTCGTCGATGCGGCGATGCGGCAACTGCTCCACGAGGGCTGGATGCACAACCGGGGACGGCTCCTGACCGCGAGTTTCCTCACCAAGACGCTGTACGTCGACTGGCGGATCGGCGCCCGGCACTTCCTGGACCTGCTCGTCGACGGGGACGTGGCCAACAACCAGCTGAACTGGCAGTGGGTCGCGGGAACCGGCACCGACACCCGGCCCAACCGGGTCCTCAACCCCGTCACCCAGGCCAGGCGCTACGACCCGGACGGGGCGTACGTCCGGCGCTGGGTGCCCGAACTCGGCGGCATCGAGGGCCCGGCGGTGCACGAGCCGTGGAAGCTGCCGGGGCCGGACCGGGCGGCGATCGACTACCCGGATCCGCTCGTCGGGCTGCCGGAGGGGCTGGCCAGGTTCAAGCGGGCCCGCTCGTACGGCTGACGGTCCGTACGGGGGTCGCGTCGCCGGGGGTCATAGGGGCGACGCGTCCGCCTCGCCCCGCCCGGACGGGCCGGCGACCGGCAGCAGCCCCGGTCGTTTGGCCGTACGACCGTCCCCGGAGGAACGGCCCCGCAGGCGTCGGCCGAGCCAGGGCCCCAGGAAAGCGGCGGCCCAGCGCAGTTCGGCGACGCCGGCCCGCCACCCGGCCGGGGCGGAGGAGTCCGGGGCGGGCAGCGGATGCGTCCAGGAGTCGTCGCCGCCCGGCAGGCCCAGGGCGTGCGCCACGGCGGCGGCGATGCGGGCGTGGCCGAGCGGTGAGGCGTGCAACCGGTCCGGGCTCCACAGGCGCGGGTCGGTCACCACCGCGTGGCCCGCCGTCTCCGCTACGGCGACACCGTGGCGGCCGGCCGCCTCGCGGATGCGGGCGTTGAGGGCGAGGACGCGTGGGGTGAGGGGGCGGGCCAGCGGGGTGAGGCGGGCGGCGTCGGGGAAGGTCACGGTGGCGACGCGGGCGCCCTGCGCGGTGAGCGCGGCGAACACGGCCTCCAGGTGGCCGGCGACCTCGTCGGCGTCGAAGCGGGGGCGCATGAGGTCGTTGACGCCGGCCACCACGGTGGCCAGGTCGGGCCGGAGGGCGAGGGCGGGGCCGAGCTGCTCGGTATGGACCTGGCCCGCAAGGCGCCCGCGCACGGCCAGATTGGCGTAGCGCAGGCCGGGGTTGTGGTGGGCGAGGTGTTCGGCGAGGCGGTCCGCCCAGCCGCACAGCCCGATGCCGTCGTCGCCGTCGCCGAGCCCCTCGGTCTGGCTGTCGCCGAGGGCCACGTACCGCGCGTACCGGATCTGCGTGCTGGTCATGGGCGGTCCCCTGTTCCCCGGATCGATCTGCCGCCCGCAGCATAGTCACCTTTTTGAGTATTCATATAGGTGCACGGGGAACCTCTGTCCGCGCCCCCGCCCAAGCCTCTGCCCGTGCCCAGCCCCAGCCTCTGCCCCTGCCTCTACCCCGGCCCCGGCCCCGGCCCCGGCCCCGGCCCCGGCCGCAGTCTCTGTCTCTGTCTCCGCCTCACCAGCTGCGGCCCGCACCCAGCAGAAGGTCGCGGACGCGCTTGACGTCCGGGTTCTCCACGGCGCCGGGACGCTGTACGAGGAAGGCGGTGTTGATCGGTGGGTCGTCCGGTTCGTGCAGGACGACGAGGGCGCCCGAGGAGAGCTCGTCCAGGCAGAGGTAGCGGGGCAGCACGGTGAAACCCGCCCCGGCGACGACCGCGGCCTGCACCCCGCGCAGGTCGGGCACGGTCACCGCGGCGGGGCCGGACAGCCGCCGCCCGAAGACATGCCGCCAGTAGCGACGGGCGATCGGCAGGTCCTCCGCGTACGTGACCAGGGGCACGGAGTGGAGCGCCGCGGGCAGGTCGGTGGCCGCCCGGTCGCGGACCCGCTCGGCCCACACCGGCGCGGCGACCAGCACGAACTCCTCGTCGGCCAGGGGCGCCGAGGTCAGGGCGCGGCCGCGCGGGCGGGTCGTGGCGATGACGAGGTCGTGCCGTCCGGACCGCAGTTCGTCGAGCAGCGCGTCGGTCAGACCGGTCGACACGCGCAACCGGACCCCGTCGGCCACCAGCGGGGCCAGGGCGGGCAGGACGCGGGTGCACAGCAGTTCGGCGGGGCCGGCGAGGTGCACGGGGTCGGCCCGGCCGACCGCCGCCGGATCCGGGCCGGCCACCGCGGCGAGTGCGTCGAGCGGGGCGGCGACCCTGGCCGCCAGCTCGTCGGCGACGGTCGTGGGGGCCACGCCGCGCGGTAGCCGTTCGAACAGCTCCCGGCCGGCCTGCCGTTCCAGAGCGCGCATCTGCGTCGTCACCGTCGGCTGGGACAGGCCGAGAAGCTGCGCCGCGCCCGTGAAGGAACCCGAGCGGTACACCGCGAGGAAGGTGCGCAGCAGGTTCAGGTCCAGGTGATGGGTGTGCTCCACCGGCCCCAGTATTCCGGCCGTCCCATTGTCTTTCCAATGCCAGTCATTGGATTCCCCATTGGTTCCCTATGGAAGATCCGCCTACTTTCTAAGACGTCGACAGGCTGACGCTCCGCATCGAGAACGTCAGGAACGTCGGCCAACACCCCTTCGCATCGTGGGAGACACACCATGGCCAAGATCCTTTTCGTGATGACCGGCGCCGACCACTGGACGCTCGAGGACGGCACCCGGCATGCCACCGGCTTCTGGGCCGAGGAGGCCGTCGTCCCCTACGAGGCCTTCCGGGCCGCCGGTCACGAGGTCGTCGTCGCGACGCCCGGCGGCGTCGTCCCGCCGGTGGACAAGGGCAGCCTCGCCGCCGAGGTCAACGGTGGGCAGGAGGGAGCCGACCGCGTCGCCGCCGCGCTGGACACCATGACAGAGCTGCGCCACCCGGTCCGCCTGGAGGACGTCGATCTCGGCGACTACGCGGCCGTGTTCTACCCCGGCGGGCACGGTCCCATGGAGGACCTCGCGGTCGACACGACCTCCGGCCGGGTCCTGGTCGAGGTCCTGGAGTCGGGCAAGCCCCTCGGGGTGGTCTGCCACGGGCCGGCCGCGCTGCTGGCCGCGGTGAAGGAGGACGGCTCCAACGCTTTCGCGGGCTACCGGGTCGCCGCCTTCACCAACGCCGAGGAGCTGCAGGCCGGTCTCGGCGAGAAGGCCCGGTGGCTGCTCCAGGACCGGCTGACCGAGGCGGGCGTCGACGTGCAGGTCGGCGAGCCGTGGGCGCCGAACGTGGTCGTGGACCGCTCCCTGGTCACCGGCCAGAACCCCGCGTCCTCCGCGCCGCTCGCCGCCGAGCTGCTGAAGAAGCTGGGCTGACCGTGGGCGCCGACCGGCTCACCGAGGTCCTGGACGCCACGTACGAGTGCCTGACCCGGTACGGCGCGCGGCGGACCACGATGGACGACATCGCCTCGACGATGGGCGTGTCCCGGTCGGCTGTCTACCAGTACGTCCGCAACAAGGACGACGCCTTCCAGCGGGTCGCCGCCCGGCTCCACGAGCGGGCCCTGGAGCGGGCCAGGTGGGCGGCCGCGGCGGAAGACGTCCCGTACGCCGGGCGGGTGCCGGGCGTCCTGGCCGCCAAGCTCGATCTGGCTCTGCGGCTCGCCGGGGACTCCCCGCACACCGCCGAGCTGCTCGACGGGAAGGGCCGCCGCTTCGGTGGCCTGTGCGCCAGGTTCCGCGCGGATCTGCGTGGTCTGCTGGTCGGCCTGTTCACGGAGGCCGGAACCGTGGACGGGGTCGCTCCGGCGGAGGCGGCGGACATCTGCCTGGCGCTCGTCGTGGGCCTGGAGGACGTGCCGGACGCCCGGCGCCTGCTGGGTCCCGCGGCCGACGCGCTGGTGGCGGGGCTGCTCGGCGAGGAATCCCGCTGACGCCGGGCGACAGCGGGACTGTTCGGCGAGGAACCCCTCCGGCCGTTCGGCGCTGGGGTCATCCGCCGACGCGGGAATCTTCCGCTGCCGCGGCGTCACGCGAGCGCCGACGGGCCGACGGACTCCGGTCCCGGCGGCTGCGCCCCGGACAGAACCTCCAGCGCCTCCCGCAGCCCGGCCGGCCGCGGCATGCCCGGCACCGCGCGCCCGGCCCAGCCGGGACCGCCGAGCACGACCGTCGGCCCGCGCCGCGCGCCCCGCACGCCCCACCGGGTGTCGGCGACGTGCCGGGCGAGCGCCAGGCTGGCCGTGGAGCGCGCCTGGGCCCACAGGACCACCGCGACCGGCCCCAGACGCTGGACCGCGGCTGTCAACGCCTCCGCGGGCACGGCGGCGCCGAACATGCGGGTGCGCAGACCGAGGTGGCTGAGCCCCGCGTTGAGCGCCTCCAACGGCAGGCTGTGCTGCTCGCCGGGGACGCAGGCCAGCACCACGGGTCCCGGCGCGCCGGCCCCCTCCCCCGGCGCGGCCGGCCCGGTGGCACGGCGCAGGGCGGTGGAGACGTGCCAGGACAGCAGGTGCTCGACCTCGACGTACCGGTCACCGGACGACGCCCACTTGCGTCCCACGGCGTGCAGCGTCGGCACCATCACCTCCTGCCAGGCGACGGTCAGCCCGTGACGTTCGACGGCCGCGCGGAGGTGGTCCTCCACGGCCGACGCGTCCAGCCGTACGGCGGCGCGGGCCAGGCCGCGGCACTCCTGGCGCACGTCGCCCCCGAGGGGCAGCGCCCCGGCCGCCCCGGACGGACCCGTGCCGGACGGCGCCGGTTCGGTCCACGGCTGTGAGCGCTCCCCCGCCCCTTCCCGAGCGACCCGCGCCGCCTCGGCGGGCGGCACCCCGGCCGCCGTCAGCCGGCACATCTCCTCCAGCACGGCCACGTCGCCCGGCTGCCAGCGCCGGTGCCGTCCGTCGGCGCGGGCCGCGGGCCCGATGCCGTACCGGCGGTCCCAGGAGCGCAGCGTGGTGGGCGCCACGCCCAGTCGGCGGGCCAGTGCACCGGTGGTCAGGCCCGCGTCGGCGCCGGGGCTGGGGAACTCGCGCATGGTCCCGACGATACGACGCGGAATCGACGCATGTTGAGGCGCCGAGGTCACGACTCGCACGATGACGGCACCGGGACATCCCGGGACGACGTCCGTACCGCCCCGGACGGGCCGCCCGACGTGAGGAGCCGCCGCCATGAGCCCGCTGTCGAGTGCGCTTCCCTGTGCCCCGGCCGCGCCACCCGCCGGCACCGCCCCGGCGCGGACGGCGGTCGCGGAGTGCCTGACCGACGAGGAACTCGCGCGCGGCCTGGCCGCGGGCGACGAGGCGTGTCTGGTGGCCGCGTACCGGCGCTGGTCCGCCCTGGTGCACACGCTGGCCCGGCGCTCCCTGGGCGACACGGGGGAGGCGGAGGACGTCACCCAGCAGGTGTTCCTCGGGGTCTGGCGCGGTCGTGCCGGTTACCGGCCCGAGCGCGGGACGGTCGGCGGCTGGATCGTGGGCATCACCCGGCGCAAGATCGCCGACGCGCTCGCCGCCCGCACCCGCCGCGCCGAGCTGGTCGCCTCGGCCGCGTCCGTCCTCGTCCTCACCGACCAGGGAGGCGACCGCGCGGAGACCGCCCTCGACCGGGTGCTGCTGAGAGGTGAGCTCGCCAGGCTGCCGGCGCCGCAGCGACGGGTGCTGCGCCTGGCCTTCTACGAGGACCTGAGCCAGGCCCAGATCGCGGCCCGCACCGGGTGGCCCCTCGGGACCGTCAAGAGTCACGCTCGGCGCGGCCTGCACCAGCTGCGCCGCCGCCTGGAGCCCGAGACCTCCCGCTGAGCCCTCTCGGCACGACTCTCGGCCTGGTTCGATGCACGAACGCTGCACCGAGGGCCACGACGCCGGCACGAGGCCTTTCGAGATATCCCGCATCCGAACGGCCCGCACCGGCGGAAGGCTTCCACGCGGCGCTCTTCCCCCTCAGGCGCCGCGGCCGGGAGCGCTGCGCCGCCGGCTCCCCCGCCCCCGGAGAGGGTCGGCGCTCTCCGGGGGCGAGCCCTCCGGCGGGACACCGGACCGGTTCGCGCCACCGAGGCGAGGGGCCGAAGCGCGGTGCCAGCGGATCACCGCATATCGGCACCTACCATTCAACCTCTACACATAAAGGTTAAATAAGCGCAGAATGAACCCTGCGCGGCGCTTACCGCACACCGCACCAGACGCGGTCGGCCTGCAAGTCAAAGGAGACGAGTCATGGCCAACGTCTCGCCCACCAGCGGCGACATATCGACTCATCCCGATGTCACCGAGATGCGGACGCGTTACGACCGCGTGCTCGGTGGTCGCGATGTGGCGCTCGTGGACGGACCGGTGTTCCTCCTCGGTCTGTACTGCGCCGTGTCCCCGTGGGTCCTCCACTACACCGCCAGCCAGCCCGCGCTCGTGCCGCACAACCTGGTCGTCGGCATAGCGATCGGCCTGCTGGCCCTCGGGTTCACCGCGGCTCCGGCCCGCATGTACGGCCTCAGCTGGGCCATGTGCGCGCTGGGCATCTGGATGATCATCGCCCCGTGGGTCGTCGGCGACAGCCCGGATGCCGGTGTCATCGTGAACAACATCATCATCGGTGCCCTGGCCCTGGTCCTGGGACTGGTGTGCGCCGGTACGGCGGCGAAGAGCGTCCCCAGGCCGTAATCCCGAGAAGAGGGGAATGTGCCCGGCCGGCCCGCACCCGCGGGCCGGCCGGGCCGCGTCCGCACACGGACGATCAGCCGCTGGGCACCAGCCAGGGCTCCTGGGGCAGCGTCCTGCCGGTCTCCAGAAGCGACTTGAGGTTGGACAGCACCGCGGGCCAGCCGAGCGACACGTCGGCGAGCGCCGTCTCGTCGAGGAGGTCCTCGTGGGTCACGGTCAGACGGACGATGTCGGCGTGCGGCCGGATGTCGAAGGTGACCCGGGAGTGCCGGTCCTCCCGTCCCTCCTCGCCGGGCTCCGCCCAAGTCGTGACGAGCCGGGTCGGGCGCTCGCTCTCCACGACGGTGCCGACGACGTCGGCGAGGCCGGAGCCGTCCGTGCGCACGTGCTCCCAACGGGAGCCGGGCCGCCAGTCCGAGACGTTGCTGTGGCCCCAGTAGGCGGCGGTCAGGTCGGCGTCGGTGAGCGCGTCCCACACCTTCTCGGGCGTGCTGGCGATGTAGGTGACGTAGACGAATGTGGGCTTGTCGGTCATGGCTTCCTCGGCTCGTCGCTTGACGTCGTGGAGCACGCGCAGCCGCGGGCGCTCGAACTTGTCGATCCACCGCTCCTGGATCTCGTGGAGCGGGACCGGATTGAGGTAGTGCAGTTTCTCCCGCCCCCGCCACACCGTCGCGACCAGGTTGGCGGCCTCCAGGACGGCCAGGTGCTGCGTCACCGACTGGCGCGTCATGTCGATGTGCTCGCACAGCTCACCGAGGGTCTGCCCGGCCCGCTCGTGCAGCCGGTCCAGCAGCCGTCGGCGTGTGTCGTCGGCCAGCGCCTTGAAGACCTTGTCCATCGTGGAGTCGCTCTCTGATCGCACACGCGACGTTATGCAGGCAAGCGACTGCATGTCAACGGCGGGCCAGCCGCTCCCGGTGCGCGGCGACCCAGGCGTGCGCCCTCCGCACCTCACCCACGACGCCTCGCTCACGCAGAGCCGTCATGGCCGGCTCTCCGCGGGCGGCACCGGCCTCGATGCCGCGCGCGCACCGCTCCTGCCACCACATCACGGTGTCGACGAGCCGGGGACGGTCGGTCAGCCCGTACGCGTCGCAGACGAGCCCGATCCGTCGGGCGGCCTCCGCGACGTCGGTCACGACAGGGCCGAGTTCGAGGTACTGCCAGCAGAGGTGGGCGACGTCGTGGACGCGCTCGCCGGGGGCCGCGAGGTCCCAGTCGATGAAGGCCACGGGACGCCACGCGGAGCCTTCGACCGCGTACACCGTGTTCTTCGGCGCGAGGTCGTTGTGGCACACGACCTCCTGTCCGCCGGCCGCCTCGGTGCCCTGCGTCAGGTCGTGGAAGGCGCGCACGAGCCGTACCGTCGCGACGAGGCTCGCGTCGCCGCGGGCCGCCGCGCGCTCCGTCGGCGTCAGAGCCGCCCGCCCCTCGATGTGGTCGAGGACCTCCCGCCCGCGGTCGTCGGTGCCGAGGAAGCGCGGCGCGCCCCGCCACCCACGCCGTTCGAACAGCGCCAGCAGCCCGTGGACGTAGGCCGCGCGGGGCGACGGCGTACGCCGCACCGTCGCGCCGACCCGCACCACACCGCTGACCGCTCCCCCGCCGAGGGGGAGTTCACCGTCCCGCACCGTCGCCTCCACTCGATTCCCCTGCCCGATGGCAGCACCGGCTCATGGACGCCGGCCGCAGTTTCACCCCGCACTCCCCGAGGGTGGGGCGAGGGTGACGCCCGTGCGCAGGGGGTCGCCAGGTCAGGGACGCGACGAGGTGGACGGCCGTCAGGGCGTGTACACGTACGGCGTCGTCGTGCTCAGGGCGGTGAAACCGAGCCGTTCGAGGATGGGGCGACTCTGGTCGGAGGCGTCGACCTGCAGGTAGCGGTAGCCGCGGTCGGCGGCCGCGCGGGCGCGATGGGCGACCAGGGCCCGGTAGATGCCGCGGCCGCGCCAGCCCTCGACGGTGCCGCCGCCCCACAGCCCCGCGAACCGTGTCCCGGGCACCAGCTCCATCCGCGCCGAGCTCACCGGCTCGTCCCCGGCGAGGGCGACGACGGCGACGAGAGTGTCCGGTTCCGTGGCGAGGCGGGCGAGCGTCTGGTGGCGCAGACGCGAGGCGTCGGTGCCGAACGCCTTCTCGTGCACGTCGGCCATGAGGTCGACCCCGGCCTGGTCGGTGACGGGCAGCAGGCGTACGCCGTGGGGAAGTTCGACGTCGAACAGCAGATCACGGGTCTCGCCGATCATCAGCGTCTCCTCGGGCTCGGGCCTGAACCCGGCCGCCGCGAGCCGCCGCCCGAGATCGGCCGGACGGTCGTGGCCGTAGAGCTTCCACTCGAACTCAAGGCCGAGCCCGGTGAAGTGGCCGATCTGTTCGGCGATCGCCGCGTCGGCGTCCCCCGCGTCCAGGGAGGACCAGACGACGCCGTTCCAGCCCTCGGCGGAGGCGACCTGCCGGACCACGCTCCCGGCGCGTTCGACGCGGGCGTCGGGACCGTCGGGCCGTGCGCCTTCGCGCATGTCACGGTCGTGGAGGGCGAGCACGGCGGCGTGATCCATGCCGCCCACTCCACCATCACGGCGCGGCCGGCTCAACGGAATTACCGAGCGCCCGCCCGGGCACGCCGGCGCGGGAGCCGGCTGCCGCCACCTCTGCGCGGCGATCCGTCGCCGGTCCCGGGGCCGGGACAGGACCTAGGCTGGGCGGCGAAGATCGTTGCAGTCAGGAGGGCGTACCCGATGGTGAGAGACGAGGAACTGCCGCATCTGCGCCGCTGCGTCGAGCTCGCCGCCGAGGCGTTGCGGGTGGGGGACGAGCCGTTCGGCTCGGTGCTGGTCGGCGGGGACGGCCGGGTGCTCGCCGAGGACCACAACCGGGTGGCGTCCGGTGACCGCACCCGCCACCCCGAGTTCGAGCTGGCCCGCTGGTCGGCGGCCCGTCTCTCGCCCGAGGAGCGGGCGGCGGCCACGGTGTACACGTCCGGCGAGCACTGCCCGATGTGCGCGGCCGCCCACGCCTGGGTGGGGCTCGGCCGCATCGTGTACGTGGCCTCCTCCGCGCAGCTCGCCGCCTGGCTGGCCGAGTGGGGCGTACCGGCGGCGCCGGTACGGGCCCTGCCGGTCCAGGAGATCGCGCCCGGGGTGGCCGTGGAGGGGCCGGTCCCCGAACTGGCGGAGGAGGTGCGGGGGCTCCACCGGCGGTTCTACGGCGCTTGAGGGCGAGGTGTCGCCCTCGACGCGCCGACCGGAGGACACCCCCTGGCCGTGGCGCGGATCAGCGCTCCGCGCCCGGCCTGAACCGGCGGTACAGGAGCGCTCCGCCGAGGACCAGCGCCGCGCTGCCCAGGAGGGCGGGGGCGGTGGCGTCCGCTCCCGTGTGGGCGAGGGAGGGGTCGCTCGCCCTGGGCGCCGGAACCTGGGGCGACCCGGCCGGCGGGACGGTCTTCGGCGTGGTCGGGGCCGGCTGGGACGCGGCGGGCGGCGTGTTCCGCGTCGGCGGCTGGGGCTCGGCCGGGGCCTCGTGCTCCTCCTCCGAGGTGTTCACGGACTTGTTGCCGAACACCGGGTTGAGGATGCCGACGCCGTTCGCGCTGTTGCCCGTGATGTTCGCGGGAACGTGGACCGGCACCTGGGCGTGGTTGCCGGAGACGACGCCCGGCGAGTGCGCCGCTTCCCCGGACGCCTTCGCGCCACCGCCGGCCCTCTCGTGCTCGGCGGTCGAGTCGACGTTGGCGCAGGCGTTGCCCGCGGTGGGGTTCAGCAAACCCACCACGTTCACGGTGTTCCCGCACAGATTCACCGGGATGTGCACCGGCACCTGCACCGTGTTCCCGGAGATCAGCCCAGGTGAGCCGACCGCGGAACCGTTCGCCGCGGAGTCGGCGAACGCGGGCATCGTCATGGCCATCGCGCCCGATGCGGCGGCGACGGCGATCACACCGTTTCGGGTAACCCGTCTCATGGGTCCCTGCCTTCCAGACATGTCGCGGGCGCTCGCCCGCACCCCATAGAACGCAGACGAACCGTCCGAGTTATGCCTAATCGGTCTTTCACCCCATTGGGTGTCATCTCATCGAACTGGTGATACCGCCAGGGAGGGCTCCCCGCGCGTGCGCACGGTGACGGCCGCGGCCGCGCTCCCGTCCGTCCGGAGGCGGCCCCC
Source organism: Streptomyces sp. NPDC052016 (assembly GCF_044548445.1). Taxonomy (NCBI): domain Bacteria; kingdom Bacillati; phylum Actinomycetota; class Actinomycetes; order Kitasatosporales; family Streptomycetaceae; genus Streptomyces; species Streptomyces sp. NPDC052016. Next base: position 179,538 of record NZ_JBIUBX010000001.1, on the reverse strand, counting down.
GCACGCCCCGCCTATCGTGGGCGAGGGCGCTGTTCCCGGTCCGCTGTGGAGCGCCCCTGGAGGCACTGATGCTGGCCAAGCTGTCGAGGGGGCCCGCGCGACGGCGCTGTGCGCTCGCCGCGGCCGCCGCACTGACCCTGCTGGGCGCGGGACTGCCCACGGCGGCCGCGGACACGGACGGTGACCGCCGCCCCGGTCTGTCGCGGTTCTACGACCAGAAGATCACCTGGGGCGCGTGCCAGAGCGAGGGGATGCCCGCCGATCTGCAGTGCGGCAAGGTGACCGTCCCCCTCGACTACGCGCACCCCAAGGGCGGCACCCTCGACCTCGCGCTCGCCCGTTACCGGGCCACCGGCGACAAGCGCGGCTCGGTGCTGCTGAACTTCGGCGGGCCCGGCGGACCGGGCGTCCCCGAACTGGCGTACGGCGGCAAGGAGTTCCTGGAACTCACCGACGGCTACGACGTGGTCAGCTTCGATCCCCGGGGCGTCGGCCGGTCCTCGCCGGTCAGTTGCGGGGACGGAGAGGAGGACGCGTTCGCCGCCCTCGACAACACCCCGGCCGACGCGGTCGACCCGCAGGTGCTGCTGGCCCGGCTCAGGAAGGCCGCCGCCGCGTGCACCGAGCACTCCGGACCGGTGCTGCCGCACATAGGCACGGTCGACGCGGCCAGGGACCTGGACGTGATGCGTGCGGCCCTCGGCGACAAGAAGCTCAACTACCTGGGGTTCTCCTACGGCACCCGGCTCGGCGCGGTGTACGCCGCCCAGTTCCCCGACCGGGTCGGCCGGATCGTCCTGGACGGCGTCGACACCCTCACCGAGCCGCTGGCGGACCAGGGCCTCACGAGCGCTCGCGGGCAGCAGGTGGCGCTGGAGGACTTCATCGACTGGTGCGCCGACGACGTCGCCTGCCCGTTCGGCCAGGATCCGCGCAGGGGCCGGGAGGAGGTCGTACGGCTGGTCCGCTCGCTGGACGAGGACCCGGTGGCGACGGACTTCGGCGAACAGTTCACCGGTCAGGACCTGGTGGGCGCCATCGGGCAGGGGCTGTACAGCAAGGACCTGTGGCCGGCCCTGGAACGTGCTCTCGCGCAGCTGGTCGAGCACGGGGACACCAGCGGGGTCATGGCGTTCGCGACCGGAGGAATGGCGCTGCCGTTCCGGGCACCGGACGACGACGATCCCACGGGCGGCCTGGTGGACGAGGAGGACATCCCGTTCGACAACCTGCCGGCGGCGCTGATGGCGATCAACTGCGCCGACGACCCCGACCGTCCCGGCCCCGAGCAGGTGACCGCCGACCTGAAGCGGCTGCGCGGCGCCTACGAGGAGGCGTCACCGGTCTTCGGGCGGTACCGGCTCACCCAGGTGCTGATGTGCTACGGCCGCCCCAAGGGCACCGACTACATCCGCGACGAGGTGAAGGACCTCGACACACCGAAGATGCTGCTGGTCGGGACACGCGGCGACCCGGCGACGCCGTACCACTGGACCGTGGAGACGGCGGAGCGGCTGGGGCCGTCGGCGGTGGTGCTCGACAACCGCGCCGAGGGCCACACCGGGTACGGCTCGTCGAAGTGCGTGCACCGCAAGGTGGACGACTTCCTGCTGTACGGCTCGCTGCCGCCGAGCGGCAGCTCCTGCGGGGCGGACGAGGACGGCTGAGTGCGCCGCTACCTGGTGCTGCTGCTCGTCGTCCTCGGCACGGCCGGGGCGACGGCCGCCGCGTGCGCCCTGTCCGCCTGGTGGTGGTGCCTGGCCGGGCCGCTGCTGGCGCTGACCGGTGCGGGCTGCCGGGACCTGCTGCAGCGCCGGGAGCCGGTCCTGCGCGGCCGCCCCCTGGCCGGGCGTCCGCGGGGCGGGCGGGCCGTCGTCCTCCAGGAGCGCGCCGCGGGAGTGGACGTGTACGCGGTCGGCCATGAGTTCCTGGTGCCGTCCCTGCATCCGGTCGAGCCGCCCGAGGAGCCGCCCGTGGTGCGGGTGGGCGGGCCCGACTGCCGGCAGCCGTACGACATGGCGTTGCTGAACGTGTCCGGCATGAGCTTCGGGGCGCTGTCGTCACGGGCCGTTCTCGCGCTCAACCGGGGCGCGGAGCTGGGGCGGTTCGCACAGGACACCGGGGAGGGCGGGCTGTCGGACCACCATCTGCGCGGCGGCGGGGACCTGGTCTGGGAGATCGGCACGGGGTACTTCGGCTGCCGGACCGACGACGGCGGTTTCGACGCGCGGGAGTTCGCCGACAAGGCGGCGCTGCCGGAGGTCAGGTGCGTGTCGCTGAAGCTCTCCCAGGGCGCCGCGCCGGGCGGAGGCGGGATGCTTCCGGGGGTGAAGGTGAGCGCGGCCGTCGCACGGGAACGGGGTGTGCCGGTGGGTGAGACGGTGGTGTCGCCGCCGCGCCACCGGGTGTTCTCGACGCCCCGGGAGCTGGTGCTGTTCCTCGCGCGGATGCGGGAGCTGGCGGGCGGCAAGCCGGTCGGGTTCAAACTGTGCGTGGGGTCGCGGCGGGAGTTCCTCGCGGTGTGCCAGGCGATGGTGGCCGAGGGCGTGACACCGGACTTCGTGGTGGTGGACGGGGCGGAGGGCGGGACGGGCGCCCCGCCGGCGGAGTCCGCCGGACGGCTGGGGATGCCGCTCACCGAAGGCCTGATCACGGTGCACAACGCGCTCGTCGGCACCGGTCTGAGGGACCGGATCCGCATCGGGGCGAGCGGGCGGGTGGCCACGGGCCCGGACATCGTCAAGCGCCTCGTCCAGGGCGCCGACTACACCAACTCCGCCCGCGCGATGATGCGCGCCCTCGGCTGCGTCGACGCCGGGCGCTGCCACACCGGCACCTGCCCCGCCGGTGTCACGACCCAGGACCGGCTGCGGGCCCGCGCCCTCGACGTGGACGACAGGTCGCGGCGGGTCCACCGGTACCAGCGGGCCACGGTCCGCAGCGCCGTCCGCGTCATGGCGTCGATGGGGGTCCGGGAGCCGCGCGGGCTCACCCCCGCCCACCTGGTGCGGCGGACGGGGCCGACGACGCTCCGCTCGTACGCGGAGCTGTACGAGTGGCTGGAGCCGGGCGTGCTGCTCGCGGGTCCGCCGCAGTCGTGGGCGGCGGACTGGAAGGCGGCGGACCCGGACGGCTTCGCCCGGTGCGGGGACGGCTTCAGCGGGCGGTGACGAAGGCGTCGATCGCGGCCGTGAGCTCGGCCGGCTTCTCCACGGGCAGTTCGTGGCCGGCGTCGAGGACGCGGACGGTGGCGTCCGGATAGGCCTTGGCCATGCGCAGCATCTGCCCCACCGGCAGCTGGATGTCGTGGTAGCCGTGGATCATCAGGGTGGGGGTGCGGATCTCGCCCGCCCGGTCCAGCAGGTCGAAGGCCCGCATGGCGCCGTACAGCGTCATGACCACCTCGCGCGGGGTGTCCGCGGAGGACTTGACGTAGGCGCGGATCTCCTCGCGGGGATAGCCCGGGGCGAAGGCGCGCTGGATGTTGGCGGCGACGAACAGTTTGAAGGGGACGAGGGTGGAGACGGCCATCAGCAGGCCTCTGCCCCGGCTGTAGGCCATGCGGCCGATGGAGTTCACCAGCACCATCCGCTCGACCCGTTCCGGGTGGGCGAGGGCGATGGTCTGCGCGATCATCCCGCCCATCGAGTGGCCGACGAGCACGCAGCGCTCGATCCCGAGGTGGTCGAGGAGCGCGAGCACGTCCTTCGCCAGGTCGTCGATGGTCTTCACGCCAGCCCCGCCGCTGTCGCCGTGCCCGCGCAGGTCGAGCCGGATCACCCTGCGCCGCTCGGAGAAGTGCGCCACCTGGTGGTCCCAACGGTGCCGGTTCGCCGTCCAGCCGTGCACGAACACCAGAGGCACCCCGCCGCCGTCGCGCGGGCCCTCGTCGTCGTACGTCAGTGCTGCGCCGTCGACTTCGAGCTGTGGCATGGGTGCCCTCCTGCGGTGCGGTGCCGTGGTTACTGACGCGTACGGTAACCGGCCGCCGCGGCCGGCGTCACCGGCGTTCGCCGAGGAAGTCGAGGATGTCGGTGGCGGCACTCGTCGAGAGGGCGGCAGGGCGAGCGCCTGCGGCGGAGGTCGGGAGGGGGATGAGGTCACCCTGCCCGTGGCCGGTGGCCGGCTCCGGGCCAGCTGACCGGCTGCGCGTCGGCGAACACGACGTCGAGATTCAGCTCCACGCCATGGTCGCGCTCCAGCCCGGCCACGAGCTCGACGGCGTGCACCGAGCTGCCTCCGGCGCCGAAGAAGTCGGCGTCCGGGTCAAGGTGCTCCTGGCGCAGGTGACGACCGGCTGCGATGGCCGGGGCCAGGGCGTGCACGTCCCAAACGGGGTTGCGGGGCCGAGGGAGGCACGGAACTCGGCTCCGGGTTGGGCCTCCGCGGCGGGCACGGAACTCGGCTCCCGGTTGGGGCCTCCGCGGCGGGCACGGAACTCGGCTCCCGGTTGGGGCCTCCGCGGCGGGCACGGAACTCGGCTCCGCAGACAGCAAAAGCACCGCTGCCGCCGGGACCGGCACATGATCCGGCGTGGGCACAGGTCCCTGGTTGCGCGTCGGCACAGGTCCCTGGTCGGGCGCGGGCACAGGCCCCTGGCCGGGCGCGGGCACAGGCCCCAGGCCGGGCGCCTGCACCTGGTCCGGCACCGCACCGAATCTGTCTCCGACTCGGCCACGGGCACGGGGCTCGGGCTCCCGATCCCGCTCCGGATGCGGTTCCGGCTCCGCAGCCGATATCGACCCCTCCCGGCACGCGGCTCCGGCTCCGGCTTGGGCTCCGGTTCCGGCTCAGGGACCGGTTCCGGCTCGAACTCGGGCTCGCATCGGAAGCTGATCCGCCATCAACTCCTGGTCGGGCACACGATCCGGCGCCAGGGCTGGGTCCTGGGCCGGCAGGGCGTGCCCGTCCAGGATGCGAGCGGGGTCCGCCGCGGCGGACCCGCCCCCCCGGCCGCGCAGACGGCCGCACCTCCGCCACCGATCCCGGCACCTGATCGGGCACCGGCACAACTCCCTGGCTGGGCGTCGGCACCGGATCCTGCACCCACCACCCCCTTCCCGGCACGAACTACCGCTCAGACTCCGACTCCAATTCCGGCTCCGCAACCGACATCGTCCCGCCCCGACGCGGCTCCGGCCTGGGCTCCGGAAGCGGGTCCCGCACCGGCTCCTGGCCCGACGCCCGATCCGCCGTCGGAGCGGGGGCCGCAGGTCAGCATGACCATGGCCAGGAGCTCGGTGAGGCCCAGCCCGGTCCGCCCCTCTCGATGGCCTCGGCGGTCGCCCGCTGCCCTGCGTTCGCTGCCGCTTCCCCGTTACGGCACGCATCAGAGCCCTTCACGCTGCGCTGTGCACGGTCCTTTCCCTCCGCTGCGGTGCCGCAGCGGAGGGACGTCACTGGTCCCAGGACCGGAACGCCCGCAGTGTTCCGGTGTGGCCACCTCTCCAGCCGTTCGTCGTCCTGGTCGGCCCCCGCCGAGGGCGGCGACGATCCGCCGTGCGGGCGCGTTGCGCGGGGTGCGTTCGTCCGTCAACCGCGCCTTCGTGCGGCCAAGTTGATCCGCGCCCGGTCGGCGAGCCGGCCCGGAAGCCGTTCCTCGACGCCCCGTCCGAGGGCGCGGCAACTCATCAGCCAGGCCAGGACGTCGAGTCGGTCGCCGTCGGCGCGGACCGTGAGCGGGCCGACCCGGCCGTAGCCGCCGAAGCCCTCGCGAGCCGGCGGCCGTCCACCCCGCCCCGCCGCCACGTTGGAGGTCACGCCCGTCGGCCGCGTGGGCGCGGAGGGTGGGACAGCCGTGCGGAGCTGGAACTCTAAAGCATCTACCCGGAACGGGCACGCCATGCCCCGTACGCAAATCGGACCTATCGTGCTGCTATGGAGCACGCACTCAGCCCCGCGACCCTCTCCGAGCTGCGCCGTCCGCGCCCCTATCCCGCGGTGTCCGTGCTGACCCCGACGCACCGCCGGGAACCCGACAGCACCCAGGACCGGGTGCGACTGCGCAATGTCGTGGCCGAGGCAAAGAAACAGCTGGAGGCCGACCCGTCGGTCACCCGCGAGCGGCGCGTCGACGTCGCCGAGCAGCTCGACCGGGCCCTGGCCGAGGTCGACCTGACGCACGCCGAGGACGGCCTGGTCATCTTCGCCGCACCGGGCGAGCACCAGGTGTGGTCGCTGGCCCGTCCGGTGCCCGAACGCGTCGTCCTCTCCGACACCTTCCTCACCCGCAACCTCGTCTCCGCGCAGGCCGCCGAACGGCCGTTCTGGGTGCTGTCGGTCTCCGCCGACCGCGTCACGCTGTGGAACGGCGGCGGCGACCGGGTGGCGGAGGCGCACACCGGCGGATTTCCGCTGGTCCGGAGCCGGGAGAACTTCGACGCCGAGCGCATGGAGCGGATCGGCGACCTGCCCAGCACCTTCCGCGACGAGGGCACCCGCCACTTCCTGCGGGACGCCCACACCGCCATGACCCGGCTGCTGCGCCAGAACCCGCGGCCGCTGTACGTCACCGGCGAGCCGGCCGCGCTCTCCCTGCTGGACGAGTTCGGCGGCGCCGTCCGGGACGCGGTGCACATCGCGCACGGCGGCCTCGCCCACGCTTCCGCCGAGGCCGTGTGGCAGGCCGTGCGTCCGCTGCACGACGCCGAGGCCCGCCGGGACACCGCCGCCGTCGCCGGGCAGCTGGAGTCGGCCCGCGGCCACCGGACCTTCGCGGCCGGCGTGGACGAGGTCTGGCAGAGCGCCCGGGAGGGCCGTGTCCGGCTGCTGGCTGTCGAGGAGAACTACCGCGTCACCGTGCGCGACGACGGCGACCATCTCGTGCCCGCCATGAGCGGCGACCTCGACGCCCGCGACGACATCGTCGACGAGATCGTCGAGCAGTGCCTGGAGAAGGGCGCCGAGGTGCACTTCGTCCCGGACGGCGCCCTCGGCGACGTCAACGGCATCGCGGGCGTCCTGCGCTACTGAGGCGCCCTGCCCGGCGCCCCTCCCGGCGACGTACGCTACGGCGTGATCATCGCCGGGAGGGAGAAGGCACATGGGTGGCCTGCTGGGCGTAGCCGTACTGGGCGCCGGACACATGGGCGCAGACCACATACGACGCCTTGATCGCGTGGTGAGCGGTGCAAGGGTCGCCGCCGTGGCCGATCTCGACTCCGCCCGCGCGAAGGAGGCCGTCGCCGGGATCGGGGAAGTCTCCGTCCACACGGAGGTGGAAGCCGCGCTGGACGCCCCGGGCGTCGAGGCCGCCCTGATCGCCTCTCCCGGCCCCGCGCACGAGGAGGCGCTCCTCGCGGCCTTCGCCCGCGGCCTGCCGGTGCTGTGCGAGAAACCCATGGTGCCGGAATCCGCCGGCGCACTGCGCGTGCTGGAGGCGGAGGCGCGGCTCGGGCGGCGACTGGCCCAGATCGGCTTCATGCGGCGCTACGACACCGAGTACCGCAGGCTCAAGGCGCTGCTGGACGACGGGCGGCTCGGCCGCCCGCTGATGCTGCACTGCACCCACCGCAACGTCTCCTCGCCGCCCGATTTCACCAGCGCCATGCTGATCGACAGCTCGGTGTCGCACGAGATCGACGCGGCCCGCTGGCTGCTGGGCCAGGAAATCACCGCGGTCACGGTCCTGCGGCCGCGCCCCTCGTCCGGCGCCCCCGGGGGCCTGCTCGACCCGCAGTTCGTGCTCTTCGAGACGGACGGCGGCGCCCTCGTCGACGTCGAGGTCTTCGTCAACTGCGGCTTCGGCTACCAGGTGCGCTGCGAGGCGGTGTGCGAGGCGGGCAGCGCCCGCATCGGCGACGACCACGGCATGCTGGTGACGAGCCGCGGCTCCGCCGGCACGGAGGTGCCCCAGGACTACCTGGTCCGCTTCGCCGACGCCTACGACCGCGAGGTGCAGGCGTGGGTCACCGCCACCCGGCAGGGCAGGGTCACCGGCCCGAGCACCTGGGACGGGTACGCGGCCTCGGTCGCCGCCGAGGCCGGGGTCCGGGCCCTGGAGAACGGCACGCGCGTCACCGTCGACCTCGCCCCGCGTCCGGACCTGTACCGCTGACGGGAGGGAGCGCCGGACGGGTGGCGGCAGCGACGCCTCAGACGTTGCCGAGCAGGGCGTTCAGCCCCCGGTCCACCTCCGCTCCGACGTCCTCCTGGCCCTGCGCGACCACGGCGTAGCTCCGCAGCAGGAAGCGGCGCAGGGCGTCCGTGTCGAACTGGAGCAGCGCCAGCCCGAGCGGCGAGTGGAGCTCCATGACCGTACGGGTCCGGCCGCACGGCCAGATCTGCACGTCACCGCTCCCGGCGGGCCCGCGCAGCCCCTCTTCCAGCAGCGCACGCCCGAAGGTCCAGGTGACCGCCTCGTCCTGCAGACAGGCCTCGGGCGGGAAGTGGAGGTGCACGGCGAGCGGGTCGCCCGAGGTGTAGCCGAGGGTGACGGGCACCGGCAGGTCGTGCTCCTCCGAGGTGATGAGCTCGGCACGGGCGGGCTGTTGGACGGTGACGTGGGCGAGGTCCATGGACGGTCTCCGCAGCGGTGAGTCGGCCGTTTCGGTGTGACGCTTGTAGGACTTCGCCGAGGCCGTTCGCATTACGGGGAAGCGGCGGCGAATTGGTGTGAGCTGCGTCACAAGCGCACCGTCCACCCCGTCCGGACGCCACAGCATGGAACACACAGCCGTCGAACACTCGGATGAACACTCGCCGCACACCATTGCGACTCCACCAAGTCACGTACCCCGTCTACGACTTGCACCCTCGACCGACGTACGCATTCACACGTCCCGACGCCCCCCTGAAGACTGTGGCATATGCCAAACGCATCACCGGATCGTGTGTTGCCAAATCCCTTACACGGCGTCGCGGGCTGTGCAACAGTCGTAACAGCCCTTCCGTCGGCCTTGGTTGTCCCGTCCCCCCGCATCGGAGTGCGTCATGCCGTCCCACCTCTCTGCGGATCACCCAGCCGCCCAGCCGCCGGGTCGCGGCTCGGTCGACGCGCTGATCACGCAGACACGGCGGCTCAAGGGCGAGGTGGACGCCGTACGACGGGACGCACAGGGCGACGGAACGGACCTGCACGGACGCTGGCAGCGCGCCCTCTGCGACCTGGCGCTGCACCAACTCAACGACGTCGGCGCCCACTTGACCGAGCTGCGGGACGGCCCACCCGCCGTGGAGACCGCCCCCGTGTCGCCCGCCCCTCGAGGCGACGCGCTGCTCAGCAGGGTCGGCAGCGCCGAGTGGAACCTGCTGACGGACGAGGCCGACTGGTCCGCCGAGCTGTACCAGATCCTCGGCCGCGACCCGGCCGCTCCCCCGCTCACCCTCGACGAACTTCCCTCGCTCGTCCTCGAAGAGGACCGGCCGACGCTCACCGCGATGGTCACCGACTGTCTGGTCGACGCCCGGCCCATCGACGGGGAGTTCCGGATCGTACGGCCGCACGGCGAGGTCCGGACCGTGCACATGATGGGCGAGCCCGTGCTCGACTCCGACGGCGGCACCGCCGCCATGTGGGCGGTGCTGCGCGACGTCAGCGAGCTGCGGCGCAGCCAGCGGACGGTGCGCGCGACCCGTGACTCACTGCAACGTCACCGGCATCTGGCACAGACCGAGCACCGGCTCACGGCCGAGCTGCAGGAGGCCGTGCTGCCCCCCCGGCGCGGCTCCCTGCGCCTCCCGCACCAGGGCCGCCCCTGCCTCGACATCGCCGCGCACCACCTGCCCGCCGGGGCGAGCTCACCGATCGGCGGCACTTGGTACGACGCACTCGAACTCTCCGACGGCGAGACCCTGTTGAGCGTCGGCGACCTCACCGGACAGGGTCCCGCCGTCGCCTCCACCATGGCCATGATGCTGGGCGCCCTGCGCGGCATGGCGATGGCGGGCACCCAGCCGGCCCAACTGATGTCCTGGCTCAACCAGTTACTCGACTCCGGCGTCCAGCCGGCCCTCGCCGGCGCCGTCTGCTGCCGCTACCGGCCGCAGACCCGCACCCTGGTGTGGGCGCAGGCCGGACACCCCGCCCCGCTGCTCTTCCGCGAGGGGACGGGGCGCCGGCTGAGCGCACCAGGCGGTGTCCTCCTCGGTGCCACCTCGGGCGCCGTCTACGGGCAGGCCGAGGAGACCCTGGAGGAGGGCGACCTCCTTCTGCTGTACACCGACGGACTGGTGCCCCGGGGATGGGAGTCACCCCGCTGCCCGAGCGAAACCGAGAGCGGGGGACGACCGGCCGACGCGACTCCCCTCCTGGACCTGGCCCCGCGCTTCCACGCGGCGCCCACCGCGCGGGACTGCGTGCGGATCGTCGTGGAGGAGTTCGGCACGGGCGACCGCGAGGACGACGCCTGTGTGCTCGTCGCCCGGGTGACGCCCTGACAGCAATCGTGAGAGACGGGGACCGCGGCACCGGCCCCTACCGCATCATGGACGTCACCGCATCTACGCATCAGCGGCGTTGCCGCTCCGTCCTCCCCTCGGCTTCGGCAGCGCCTGCCGGATCTCCTCGCGCAGTTCGCTGATCCTCGGGTAGTTGGCGTACTCCGCGGTGAGCCGGTACATCTGACGCAGCCGGTCCCAGGTGCGACGGGAGGAGTTCGACCCCATCGACATCAGGGCGAGACGGGCGTACCGGTCCGCCTGTTCGGGATCGTCCGCGATGAAACAGGCCGACGCCATCGACAGGTGGTCGAAGATCTTCGACCGCTCCCGCCCGTCGATCCGCAGCGCGAGCGCCTTCTCCGCGTAGTGCTGGGCGTGCACGGCCGCCCCGGGCTCGAACTCGGCCAGGGTGCGGTAGGCCAGGGCCTGCATGCCGTACAGGTCCTCGTCCTTGAAGGTCTGCATCCAGGACGGCGGTTCCACGTCGCTCTTGTCGGAGACGAACAGGTCCTCCGCCCGGCCGAGGGTGCGGCGCATGGCCTGGCCCTTGCCCATGGACGCCTGTGCCCACGCCTCGATGGTGTGGAACATCGCCCGGGTCCGCGGCAGCACCTCGTCACCGGAGCCGGACTGGGCGAGCTTCATCAGGTCCAGGGCGTCGTCGGGCCGGCCGAGGTGGACCATCTGCCGGGCCGCCCGGGACAGCGCCTCACCGGCCCGGGGTCGGTCACCGCCCTCACGCGCGGCATGGGCGGCGATGACGAAGTACTTCTGGGCCGTGGGCTCCAGACCGACGTCGTGCGACATCCAGCCCGCGAGGACGGCGAGGTTGGCGGCGACGCCCCACAGGCGCCGCTGGAGATGGGGAGGGTGACGGTAGGCGAGCATGCCGCCCACCTCGTTGAGCTGGCCCACCACGGCCTTGCGCTGGAGCCCGCCGCCACGGGCGGCGTCCCAGGCCCGGAACACCTCGACCGAGCGCTCCAGTTCATCGACCTCCTCCGTCCCGATGGGGGCGGCCTCGTAACGGTCGAACCCGGCGGAGTCGGCGTGCAGAAGCGGTTGGTCGACGAAGGGAGCGTCGGCGGAGAGGGTGGGGTCGGAGTGCAGCCAGTCGTACATGGCGCTGCTGAGTGCTGATCCCGCGGCGAGCGCGGCACCCGCGCCCACCAAGCCGCGTCGGTTGAGCATGAGGTCCATTCCCGTGAATTCGGTGAGGACCGCGGCGGTCCGTTCGGGCGCCCACGGCACGCCGTCGGGATGTTCCGCGCTCCCGCCGCCCTGCCGTTTCCCCGTACGCCCGTGCCGTACCAGACCGAGGTCCTCGATGGTCACGACACGGCCGAGTCGCTCGGTGAACAGAGCCGCCAGCACCCGCGGCACCGGATCGCGCGGGATCTCTCCCATGTCGATCCACCGCCGCACCCGGGAGGTGTCCGTCGCCAGCTGGGGGTGGCCCATGGCCGCCGCCTGCCGGTTGACCAGCCTCGCGAGTTCGCCCTTGGACCAGCCGGCCAGGCCGAACAGGTCCGCGAGCCGGGTGTTGGGTTGTCCGCTCACGTAAGCCCCCAGGTTCTCGGCTGAGTTGACAGTAGCCCGGTGAAAGTTGCCGAGGGACTATTCGCCAGGGTTTCGCCAGGGTCCGCCAGATGGTGTGCCAGTGGGCCTTGGGTGTCAGGTAGGAACGCGCCACCCCGACCCGGTCGCCGAGGGACATTCCCCAGGGTGTACCCGTAAGGGCCGGTCGGGGCAGCGTTTTTGACGTCCGGCACACGAAGGGATCTGTTTCGCCCATGTACGCAGCATCGTCCTCCGTGTCCGCCCCGCCCCGGTCGCTGCACCCTCGCCCGGGCGGCGGCGGCCCCTACCTCGACCCCGCGCGGTCGGCGGCTCCCGTGCTCGGCACGGGCCGTGGCCGGCGTCCCGCGGGCGTCGGCACGCAACCGCTCAGCGGGAGACTCGACTTGTCCGGCCCCCAGGGCGCCCAGCTGCGCACGGCGATCGCCTCGGTGCACCGGATCTGCCCGGAGTTCGCTCCGGTTCAGGTGCTGCGCCGCAGCGGACGCTCCGTGCTCCTGGTCGGTACGACAGGACGCAGCACGGCCGTCGCGAAGTGTTTACTGGACCACTCCCCCGTGTGGGCCGAGCGGATCCGCCACGAGATAGCGGCATACCGCACGTTCGTCCGGCACCGCCCTCCGGTGCGCGTGCCGAGACTGATCGCGGCGGACCCGGACAACTGCACACTCGTCGTCGAACGGATGCCGGGACGGGCCGCGGCCCTTCAGCGCCACCCGGCGGAGGCGCCGCCGCGCGCGGACATCCGGGCGGCGCTCGGCGCGCTCTGCCGGCTCAACGCCTGGCGGCCGCCGGCCGGCACCTTCGACGCGCCGCTGGACTACGCGGCACGGATCTCCCGGTACCACGAGCTGGGTCTGCTCACCGACCGGGACCTGGGCGACCTGCAGAAGCTGCTGCACGGCATCGCGACGACCGCGGGCCGCCAGGGCATGGGCCAGTTCTGCCACGGCGACGCCCTCCTGTCCAACATCCTTGTGTCACCGGCCGGTCCAGTGCTGGTGGACTGGGAGCACGCGGGGTGGTACCTGCCGGGCTATGACCTGGCGACGCTGTGGTCGGTGCTCGGGGACGCACCGGTGGCGCGCCGTCAGATCAGCCAGATCGCGCAGTCGGCGGGCCCGGCCTCGCGCGACGCGTTCCTGGTGAACCTGATGCTGGTGCTGACCCGGGAGATCCGTACCTACGAGACGGCCGTGCAGCGTTCGATGCACGAGACGGCTTCGACGGCCTCGGGGACGGCCCACCCGGGTGCCGCCCCGTCCGGCGAGGAACAGCGGCTGCTGCTGCGGCGGCTGCACGACGACTGCCAGATGGCCCGGCGGGCCGTACGGGCGGCGGTCGGCACTCGCTGAGGGAGAAAAGCCCGCGGTGCGCCCGAGCGGCGGCGCACCGCGGGCCTTCGTATGTCCGCCCCACGCGGCACCCGGTCCGCGGTGGCACGCAGCGCTGCCGTGCCCCTCGGTCGGCCGTGCGCGGGGAGACGGTCAGCGGGAGGTGAGGGGGGTTTCGGACTCGACGCGGGTGAGCTTTTCGGGGTTGCGGACGTAGTAGAGACTCGTGACGCGGGCGTTCTCCACGCGGAAGGCCAGCACGCCGTCGATCACGCCGTCCACGCGCAGGATGAGTCCGGGGTTGCCGTTGACCGTCGTGGGCTCACTGGTGAAGGTGCCGCCGGCCTTTTCGACACTGCCGGCCATGTAACGGAGCACCTTGTCGGCGCCGACGACCGGCCGCTGGGCCGCCAGCTTGAGGCCGCCGCCGTCGCTGACGAAGACAACGTCCGGGGCGAGTACGTCGAGGAGCCCGTGCAGGTCCCCGGTTTCGAGCGCGGACTGGAACGAAAGCAACGCTGCCCGGGTTTCTTCCGGAGAGACCGATGTACGCGGCCGGCGGGCGTCGACGTGTTGGCGGGCGCGGTAGGCGATCTGGCGTGTGGCGGCGGGGCTCTTGTCGATTGCGGCCGCGATGTCCTCGTAGCCGATGTCGAAGACCTCACGCAGCACGAAGACGGCGCGTTCGGTCGGTGAGAGGGTCTCGAGGATGAACATGAGTGCCAGCGACAGGTTCTCGGACAGTTCGACGTCCTCGGCCACGTCCGGCGCGGTGAGCAGGGGCTCGGGCAGCCAGGGGCCGACGTAGGCCTCCTTGCGCCGTGTGAGGGTGCGTAGCCGGTTGAGTGCTTGCCGGGTCGTGATCCGTACCAGGTAGGCGCGCTGGTCCTGCACCTGCTCCAGGTCGACCTCGACCCACCGCAGCTGCCAGGACCACCGCAACCGCCGCCACCCCCCATGCAGTGGACGCGGCATCAAGACACCAGCCACCCCTCTGCCGTAACAGCCCGCGGATGAGACGTGGCGCACACCGGACACAACGGAACGCTCAGCCGGGAACGCGCGGCGAACGAGCGCGGCTTCGCCGACCTGAAAAACTGGCGCGTACTCACCAACCTCGCCTGGACGCGAAGCAGGCCACCGTCCTCCTGCGTGCCCTCCTCGTCCTGACGAACGCGGGGCGAGCCGCTGACTCGACGCGGCAGACGATCACCCCGGCACGCTCAGTCCGACGACCAGCACGAGCACCCCACCCCCGCTCACACCAGCCCCACTGACCAGCACATTTCAAGGTGGCAACGTCTCAATGGTGCGCCACGGACGCCCCCGCAGGTCCGGGCCTCCGTTGACGCAACGCGCCGGACCCCCGCCGACAGGGGAAATCACCATAAGCTCGGCATTATTGACGGGTCATCGGCAAGCGGGTACCACTGCCTCACGCCCGGCCCCGCACGCCCCGCCCCCCTCGTTCTCCCAGGAGGCCGCATTGCGAGGATCCGTCACCCACCCCGGTTCGCTCCCCGGTCGTGCGCGCGCCCGAAGAGCCGTAGGCGCCGCGGCGTCGGTGGCCCTGCTGCTGCCGCTGATCGGGGCGACCCCGTCCACCGGCGCGACGAGCGACTCCGCGACCGGGCTCCAGAAGGCGTTCGCCGCCGCGGCCGCCGAATACCGCGTGCCGCAGAGCGTACTGCTGGGCGTTTCCTACCTGCAGTCCCGCTGGGACGCGCACGGCGGGGCGCCGAGCGTGATCGGCGGCTACGGCCCGATGCACCTCACCGACGCCCGCACCGCCCTCACCACCGCGCCGCACCACAGCGAGGGCCTGGAGGACGCCCGCGGCGACGGCGCCCGCGCCCCGCTGCACCCCGAGATGACGCTCCCCGAGGACGCCGAGATCCCGGCCCGCTTCACGACGCTCCTCCAGGCGGCCGAGCTGACCGGCCTGAGCCCCGACCTGCTGCGCACAGACCCCGCGGCCAACGTGATCGGCGGCGCCGCGCTCCTCGCCGCCGCCCAGCGCGATCTGGGCGCCCCGCTGAGCGCCGACCCGGCCGACTGGTACGGCGCGGTGGCCCGCTTCTCGGGCGCCGACGACAGCGCGACGGGCGCCACCTACGCCAACGACGTGTACGAGGTGATCCGCACCGGCGTCGCCCGCACCACGGACGCCGGGCAGCGGATCGACCTGCCCGCGCAGCCGCGCCTGGCGCCCGAGACCGCCCAATTGCGGAACGTCGGTCTGCGCCTGGCCTCCGCCGCGGGCACCGAGTGCCCGGCGACCGTCTCCTGCGAGTGGATCCCGGCGCCCTACGAGCAGTTCGGCGACGACGACTACGGCAACCACGACCTGGGCGACCGCCCACAGTCCCAGCCCATCCGGTACATCGTCGTCCACGACACCGAGGGCGGCTGGGAAGGGGTCATCAACCTCGTCCAGGACCCGGCCTACGTGTCCTGGAACTACTCGCTGCGCTCCACCGACGGCCACGTCGCGCAGCACGTGAAGGCGAAGGACGTCGCCTGGCACGCGGGCAACTGGTACGTCAACGCCAGGTCGATCGGCCTGGAGCACGAGGGCTTCCTCGCCCACCCCGACTCCTGGTACACGGAGGCGATGTACCGGTCGTCGGCGCGCCTGGTGTCGTACCTGGCGGCGAAGTACGGCGTCCCGCTGGACCGGCAGCACATCCTGGGCCACGACAACGTGCCGGGCCCGACGACGGCGACCGTCGGGGGCATGCACACGGACCCCGGCCCGTACTGGGACTGGCGGCACTACTTCGAGCTGCTCGGCCGGCCCTTCCAGGCCACGGCCGACCCGAACGGCTCCCTGGTGACGATCCTGCCGGACTACAAGGCCAACCAACCGGTGTACACGGGCTGTGTGGCCAAGGGAGAGCCGTGCGCGGCGCACGGCTCCAGCGCGGTGCGGCTGTACTCCGACCACTCCGAGACCTCCGCCCTGATCAAGGACGTCGGTCTGGGGACGGCGCCGAGCACGGGCGTGAACGACATCTCCTCGCGGGTGTCCACCGGTCAGCAGTACGCGGTCGCCGACCGGTGGGGCGACTGGACGGCGATCTGGTACCTGGGCCAGAAGGCCTGGTTCCGCAACCCGGCGAAGAAGCCGACGGCCGTGCCGGCGTCCGGCCTGGTGGTCACCCCGAAGAACGGGGTGGACAGTGTCCCGCTCTACGGAAGGGCCTACCCGGAGGCGTCGGCCTACCCGGAGGGAGTCCCGGCGCAGGCGGTGTCACCGCTGCCGTACCGGATGCCGAAGGGCCAGAAGTACGTCGTCGGTGACAAGGTGCCGGGCGAGTACTACTACGCGGTCACCTTCGACACGGGCGGACACCGGGTCGTGGTCGGCAAGGACCTGTATTACCAGATCCAGTACGGCCACCGGGTGGCGTTCGTCCGGGCGGCGGACGTACGCCCGTCCGCCGCGTAGAAACGCCGGCCCGGCCCACCGGGCGGGCCGCCGGTCAGCCCTGCTGGAAAAGCTCCGCCGGGAGCGGCTTCAGCAGGGCGTACAGGTCGTCCGTGATGGGGCGGTCCCAGGCGGCGATGGTCACCAGGACGTTGTCGCTGCGGTCGAACTGCACGCAGGAGATGCGGCTCTCGGAGAGCTTGAGGCGGCGCACGATCAGGAGGTTGTCGCCCTGCATCACCGGCAGGTCCTCGGTGCCGACGACGGTCACCTCCTCGTCGTTCTCCAGTGCGAGCAGCAGCTGGGCGACCTCGAAGGGCACCTGGCCCTCTTCGACCTCGCGGGCCGGGGAGCCCTCCGGGAGATTGCCGATGATCATCGCGGGGCCGCGGCCGCCGAAGAGGTCGTAGCGCAGGAAGACGCCCTGGCAGGTGCCGTCGGGGGCGGGCAGCAGGCCGGCGCCGAGGTTGCCGGGCCAATCGCCCGGATCCATGGCCAGAACGTCGAAATCGGGCCCGGCGGGCGTGGCGCTGCGGCGGCGGAGGAACGACATGCGGCCATGGTACGTGCACCGGGGCCGCGGGCGTCGGCCGGGAGGCCGCCTGTTCCCGGTGATTCGGCGGCTCTCCCCAGGGGGCTCATCGGGCCGCTGCGAAGGACGGCGGTTCCGGCGGTTCCACGCCGATCGTCGCCTCCCGGAAGTCCGGGACGGCGGGGAGCCGACGCGGGAGCCCGGCGGTCCCGGCCCCTCCGTCTCCCCGGCCGAAACGGGCGTTCCGCATGTCCTTTCGGCAGGCGGAGTCGCCCCTCGGCCGCTCGCGCGTCGGGACCGCGCCTGCCGCCTCTGCCCGATCGGTGCAGGCCTATCAGCCCGATCGGTGCGGGCCCCTCTGCCCTATCGGGGCGGGCCCGGCGCTACGAGGACTGCTTGTGGCGTTCGTGGTGGCGGGCCACGCGGGCGCGGTTCCCGCAGGACGGCTTGCACCACTCCTGGCGCGGGTGGTCCTTGAGGAAGTAGCGGACACAGCGGGGGGCGTGGCAGGCGCGCAGTCGGTGCAGGTCGGGGCCGGCCAGGAAGGCGATCACGGCCTGTGCGAGGGCGGCCGTGAGATCAGCGCCGTCCTGGGCGGGCCGCCGGTCGACGACGGGGCCCGCGTCCTCGGCCCAGCGCAGCACGGGGACGGTGGGGGTGCGGGCGGCGGCCGCGTTGAGGCGTTGCAGGGCCTCCGGTACGGGGAGCAGGCGAGTGGCGTCGGCGGGGCTGGGCGCGCCGGGGCGCACGGCGTGCGCGAAGAGGGCGCGGACAGCGGCGCGCAGGTCGCGGACGGCGGCATGGGCGGTCGCGTCGGCTGGGTGCCCGGCGACGTGCGGGAGATCGTCGGCGTGCGCGCGGATCCAGGCGGTGAGGGCGGCGGGGTCGGCCAGGTCGTCGGCGATCCCGCCGCGGCCGTCGTGCCGGATGGTCAGGGCCAGGTCGAGGGCCAGGCGGGTGTCGCGGGAGGTCGAGTCCTGCATGCCCTAATGATAGGTCGGCAGGCATCCATTAGCATCCGGGTCATTCCTCCCCGGACTTCGGCGGCACCACCGCCACCGGGCTCGCCGCGTGCAGCAGGACGGCCTGGGTGACGGAGCCCAGCATGCGGGCGGGGGCCAGCAGTCGGCGCCGATGGCGGCCCACGACGACCAGGTCGGCGTCCTTCGAGGCCTCGACGAGCCGGCCGGCCGCGTCGCCGGGGGCCGGGTGGATCTCGGCGCGGACGCCGGGATGGCGCTCGCGGTGCGGGGCGAGGAAGCCCTCCGCGAGGGTGCGCGTCTCGTGCTCGACGACCTCCTGGTCGACGGGCGGAGCGATCAGGTCACCGGGCGCCGCCCACGTCTGGACGGGCCAGGGATAGGCGGCGACCACCTGGACGCGGGCACCGCGCAGGCCGGCCTCGGTGAAGGCGAAGTCGAGGGCGGCGTCGTCAGGGCCGTCCACCTTGAGGCCCACCACCACGCGGGGACCGGGCTCGGGCTGCGGGCCCTCGACCTCGCGGCCGGGTCGGGGGACGACCACGACCGGGCACTCGGCGTCGCGTGCCGTGGCCAGGCTGTTGGAGCCGAGCAGCAGGCTGGCGAAGCCACCGCGGCCCCGGGAGCCGAGGACGAGCAGTTCGGCCTCGGCTCCCAGTTCGGGCAGGAGGGCACCCGCCGCGCCGTCCAGGCCGACGTACTCCAGGTCCAGACCCTCAGCACGCCCGGCCAGCCGGGCGCGGGCGTCGTCGAGCACCGGGTCCTGGTCCGGGGGCGGTGGCAGGACGACGGGCCCACCTGGCTGGGTCCAGACCGCGTACTGGCGTACGTGCGCCACGCGGAGGGGAGCCCCGCGCCGGCGGGCGGCGTCCAGGGCCCAGTCGAGGGCGCGCCGGCTGTCTTCGGAACCGTCGACCGCCGCGACGACCGGCAGGGTGCTCATGGTCCTCACCTCCGGGATACGACCTTCGTCCTGCTGGGCCCAGCCTGGCCGAGGTGTCGGCCCGGGCCGGGTCCCAGAGGTCGCGTGTCCGGAAAACGAGAGGAAACACCGCCGGTTCGGGCGTTTCGCGGAGGCCTCCGGCCGGGTCAGGTCAGGTCGAACTCCCCCTCCCGCGCGCCGGACACGAAGGCGCCCCATTCCGCGGGCGTGAAGATCAGGGAAGGGCTCTCGGGGCGGCCGCTGTTGCGCATCGCGATGAACCCCTCGACGAAGGCGATCTGGACATCCCCCAGGCCCCTGCTGCTGGACTGCCAATCGGCCTTGCTGAGGTCCAGCTCCGGCTTGTCCCAGCCCGCGAACGGCTGCTGCTGGATGGTGCTCTCGGCCACGTCCGTGCTCCTCCCGGTTCGTCGTCCGCGGGCAAGCCTAGCGATCGGTCACGGACGCGGACAGAGCACATGAGTAGGACCTTTCAGGAGTCCGGAGGCCGTGCGCCCACGAGCCACATGGAGAAGAACTGCGAGCCGCCGCCGTAGGCGTGCCCAAGGACCTTCCGGGCCCCGTCCACCTGGTGTTCCCCCGCCTGGCCGCGCACCTGGAGCGCCGCCTCGGCGAAGCGGATCATGCCGGAGGCGCCGATGGGATTGGTGGACAGGACACCGCCCGACATGTCGACGGGCAGGTCACCGCCGAGTTCGGTCGCACCGGACTCGGTGAGCTTCCAGCCCTCGCCCTCGGCGGCGAAGCCGAGGTTCTCCAGCCACATGGGCTCGTACCAGGAGAACGGCACGTACATCTCGACGGCGTCGATGTCCCGGCGCGGGTCGGAGATCCCCGCCTGCCGGTACACGTCGGCCGCGCAGTCCCTGCCGGCCCGCGGCGACACGAAGTCCTTCCCGGCGAACAGGGTCGGTTCGCTGCGCATCGCGCCGCCGAGCATCCAGGCGGGCGGACGGGGGGAACGGGCCGCGCCCGCACGGTCGGTGAGGACCATGGCGCAGGCGCCGTCGGAGGAGGGGCAGGTCTCGGAGTAGCGGATCGGGTCCCAGAGCATGGGCGAGGCCTGCACCTTCTCCAGGGTGACGTCGTGCTCGTGGAGATGGGCGTAGGGGTTCTTGAGGGCGTTGCGGCGGTCCTTGTACGCGACGAGCGATCCGATGGTGTCGGGTGCGCCGCTGCGCCGCATGTACGCGCGTACGTGCGGTGCGAAGAAGCCGCCGGCGCCGGCCAGCAGGGGCTGCTGGAAGGGGATCGGCAGGGACAGGCCCCACATGGCGTTGGACTCGGACTGCTTCTCGAAGGCGAGCGTCAGGACCGTGGCGTGGACGCGGGAGGCGACGAGGCCCGCGGCGACGAGGGCGGTGGATCCGCCGACGGAGCCCGCCGTGTGCACGCGCAGCATGGGTTTGCCGACCGCGCCGAGGGCGTCGGCGAGGTACAGCTCGGGCATCATGACGCCCTCGAAGAAGTCGGGCGCCTTGCCGATGACGACGGCGTCGACGTCGGCCCACGTCAACTCGGCGTCGTCGAGCGCGCGACGGGCGGCCTCGCGGACGAGTCCGGCGATCGACACGTCCCGCCGGGCGGCGACGTGCTTGGTCTGGCCGATCCCGACGACGGCCACGGGCTCCTTGCTCATCGCGGATCCCCTTCGAGTACGGCGACCAGGTTCTGCTGCAGGCACGGGCCGGACGTGGCGTGGGCGAGGGCGCGGTCGGACTCGCCCCGGTGGACGCGGGCGGCGGCCTCGCCGATGCGGACGAGTCCGGCGGCCATCATCGGGTTGGCGGCGAGGGCCCCGCCGGACGGGTTGACCCGCACGTCGTCGCCGAGCCGGAGGGCCTTGCGCAGGACGACCTCCTGCGCGGTGAACGGAGCGTGCAACTCGGCGGTGTCCACTGGCCGTTCGAAGGCGCCGGCGCGCTCGGCGGCGAGGCGGGTCGAGGGCGAGTCGGTCAGGTCGCGCACACCGAGGCCGTGCGCCTCGATGCGGTGGTCGACGCCCCTGATCCAGGCGGGGCGTCCGCACAGCTCACGGGCCCGGTCCCCGGCGGCGAGGATCACCGCGGCGGCTCCGTCGCCGATGGGCGGGCAGTCGCCGGTGCGCAGCGGCCGTACGACGTAGGGGCCCTGCGCTGTCGGGCCCCGAAGCTGGGCGTGGGGGTTGGCGGCCGCCGCCGTTCTGCTGCGGGCGGCGATCGCGGCGAGGGCCGGCTCGTCGGTGTCGCCGGCGTCGATGAGGGCCTGGGCCTGGAGGGCGGCGAGGGCGACGGAGTCCGGCCACAGGGGCGCCACGTAGTAGGGGTCCAGTTGGCGGGTGAGGACGTCGCGGACGGAGCCGGGTGAGGACTTGCCGTACGAGTAGACGAGCGCGGTGTCGGCGTCGCCGGTGAGCAGCTTGGTCCAGGCCTCGTAGAGGGCCCAGGCGCCGTCGGTCTCGACGTGGGACTCGGAGATCGGCGGCCAGGCGCCGACGCCGTCGAGGGCGAGGGTGAAGGAGAAGGCGCGGCCGGCGAGGTAGTCGCTGGAACCGGAGCAGGTGAAGTCGATGTCGGCGGTCCTCAGGCCGGTCTGCGCCAGGACGTCGTGCAGCACCGGCATGAGCATCTCGACCTCGGAGAGCTCGTCGGTGGTGCGCAGGACGTCGGTCTGCGCGAAGGCCACGACGGCGATGTCCCGGAAACCCGGTGCCTGGCGCGTCACAGCAGCTCCTTGTAGGTGTCGTAGTCCGCGTCGGGTTCTCCGGTCGGCCGGTAGTGGTCCGGGTGGCGGGCGCCCTCGGTCCAGACGGGCTCGACCCGCAGGCCCATCCGTACCTGGTCGTAGGGGATGCCGCCGATGCGTCCGTGCAGGGCGAGGTCGGCTCCGTCGAGGGCGATGTGGGCGTAGACGTAGGGGACGTCGATGTCGAGGTTCTTCGCCTTGATGTTGACGATGCAGAAGGTGGTGACGGTGCCGCGCGGGCCGACCTCGACCTGTTCGGCGGTCGCGACACCGCAGGTGGGGCAGGCGCCGCGGGGCGGGACGTACACCTTGCGGCAGGACGGGCAGCGCTCGCCGACCGTGCGCTGCCGGGAGAGCTCGGTGATGTACGCGGACTGGGCGCGGCCCGGCGAGTAGGTGTAGTCGAGGCGGGCATGGGCGACGATGCCGGTCACCTCGTCCTCGAACCGGCCCGAGTGCCCGGTGGGTTGCCCGGCCACGCCGTCGTGGGGCTCGAAGCAGGCGATGTCGGTGATGGCGCCGGTGCGTTCCTCGGACCAGCGGACGCGGACGCGCATGCCGGTGTGCACGGCTTCGGGGCCGGGGACGTCGAGGGCGTGCAGGAGGGCGGTGTCGGCGCCGTCGAGGCGGACCAGGGCCCAGGCGAACGGGGTGGCGAGGGGCTGACCGCGCCGGGGGGCGTGGTTCCAGGCCCAGGTGGTGACCGTGCCGGTGGGGGCGACTTCGACGAGGTCGTGGATCTCCTCGGCGGTCGTGGGGTCGTACTCGACGGGCGGGACGAGGGTGCGGCCGTCGGTGGTGCGCACGCCGAGGACGACGCGTTCGCGCAGGCCGGTCAGGAAGGCGCTCTGTACGGGGCCGAGGGAGCGGGTGAAGGGGAACTCGACGACGAGGGGGGCTTTGAGGACTTCGGGCATCGAGGCTGCCTCCTTGGGAGGTCGGCGGTGTGGGCGTGCCCCGGGGAGGGCGCCGGGGCTGTGACACCTGCGGCTCGGCCGCGCGGGTGCGGCCGAGCCCATGGCGGCCCGCGGCCCCTCGCACGGCGTCTGCCGGCCGGCCCGGCGGAGCGTCACGCGCGTCGGTAGACGGGCGGCCGCTTCTCGGTGAAGGCGCGGGCGCCTTCCTTGGCGTCGGCCGTGTCGAAGACGGGCCACCCGCGGGCGAGTTCGGCGGCGAGTCCCTCGGTCTCGGTCATGTCGGCGGTCTCGTAGACCGACGCCTTGACGGCCTCGACGGCCAGCGGACCGCAGGCGTTGACGCGTTCGGCGATCTCCAGGGCCTTCTCCCGTGCGGTGCCGTCGGGGACGACGTGTCCGATCAGCCCGATGCCGGCGGCCTCGGGCGCGCTGTACGGCCGTCCGGTGAGCAGCATCTCCAGGGCGTGGGTGCGCGGGATCTGGCGTTGCAGGCGGACCGTGGAGCCGCCGATCGGGAAGAGGCCGCGCCGGACCTCGAAGAGGCCGAAGGTGGCGGACTCGCCCGCGACGCGGATGTCGGTCCCCTGGAGGATCTCGGTGCCGCCCGCCACGCAGTGCCCCTCGACGGCGGCGATCACGGGCTTGCGGGGGCGGTGGTGGCGCAGCATGGCCTTCCAGTGCAGGTCGGGGTCGGCCTTGAGGCGGTCGCGGTACTGCTCTCCCTCCATGCCCTGGCCGGCGAGGGCCTTCAGGTCCATGCCCGCGCAGAAGGAGCCGCCCGCTCCGGTGAGGACGATCGAGCGGACCGAGTCGTCCTCGTCGGCCTCCGTCCAGCCGTCGTACAGGCCGACGAGCATCGCGAGCGAGAGCGCGTTCTTGGCCTCCGGCCTGTTGAGCGTGAGCACGAGTGTGGCGCCTTCGCGCTGCACGGTGAGGTGTTCCGTACCGCCCACGGCCGTCTCCCGTCTGCCTGCCACGTCCAGAACGAGAACAGGTTGCAGGAGGCGGGGAGGCACTTCAAGGGTTTTCTGACAGACAGTCAGATTTTCTGGTGCGGGCCCTTCACACTTGGTGCGCCCTTTGCTCTGATGACCGGCGAACCGTCAGCAGCCAGGCCCGCCCGAGGTCAGGAGGATCGGTGGAGTACAACCTTGCCGACCTGTTCGAGTCGGTCGTCGACGTGGTGCCGGACCGCGAGGCGCTCGTGTACGTCGACCATCCGGGCACGGGCGCGGAGCGGCGGCTGACCTACGCGCAGCTGGACGCGGCGGCCAACCGCATCGGTCACCACCTCCTGGACAGCGGTGTCCGTCCGGGCGAGCACGTCGGACTCCACCTCTACAACGGAGTCGAGTACCTCCAGACGGTGCTCGGCTGCCTGAAGGCCCGCATCGTGCCGGTGAACGTCAACTACCGTTACGTTCAGGAGGAGTTGGCCTACCTCTACCGGGACGCCGATCTGGTCGCGCTGGTCTTCGACGCGGAGTTCACCGACCGGGTGGCGGGTGCGCTGCCGCAGGCGCCGATGCTGCGGCACCTGATCCGGGTGGGCCCGGAGGCCGAGGGAGCCGCCGCCACGGCCCTGACGGCGGTGCCGTACGCGGAGGCGGAGGCGGGCGGCTCGCCGGAGCGCGGGTTCCCGGCGCGCTCGGGCGACGACCAGTTCATCATCTACACCGGCGGCACGACCGGACTGCCCAAGGGCGTGATGTGGCGCCAGGAGGACCTGTTCTTCGCCGGGCTGGGCGGCGGCGCGCCGACCGGGGAGCCGGTGAAGAAGCCGGAGGAACTCGCGGAGCGGGTGGCGGCGGGCGGATCGGGCATCACCTTCTTCCCCACTCCCCCGCTGATGCACGGCACCTCCACCCTGACGGCGTTCATCGGCTTCCACTTCGGCCAGCGGGTCGTGATCCACCGCAAGTTCGTGCCCGAGGAGGTGCTGCGGACGACCGAGAAGGAGAAGGTCACCAGCATCTCCCTGGTGGGTGACGCGATGCTGCGGCCGCTGGTCGACGCGCTGGAGGGCCCGATGAGGGGCACGGACTGCTCGTCCGTCTTCAGCGTCTCCTCGTCGGGGGCGATCATGTCGGACACGGTCCGCCGGCAGTTCCAGGCCCTGCTGCCCCACGCGATGCTGCTGAACAACTTCGGTTCCTCGGAGTCCGGCTTCAACGGCACGGCGACGGATGACGCGGGACCCGAGCGCGGCTTCCGCGTCCGGGTCAACTCCCGCACGCAGGTGGTCGATCCGGTGACCCACGAGCCGGTCCGGGCGGGCGAGCCGGGCCGTGTCGCCCAACGCGGCCACGTCCCTCTGGGCTACTACAACGACCCCGTGAAAACGGCCGAGACCTTCTTCGAGAAGGACGGCGAGCGCTGGGTGCTCCTCGGCGACATGGCCACCGTCGACGAGGACGGTGTGGTCGTCGTCCTCGGCCGCGGCTCGCAGTGCATCAACACCGGGGGCGAGAAGGTGTATCCCGAGGAGGTGGAGCAGGCGCTGAAGTCGCATCCGGACGTGTACGACGCCCTGGTGGCCGGCGTGCCGGACCCGACGTGGGGCCATCACGTGGCGGCCGTGGTCCAGCTGCGCGCGGGCGCGCCCCGGCCCTCCCTGGAGGACATCCAGACCCACTGCCGCGGCCGCCTCGCCGGGTACAAGATCCCGCGCCGGCTGGTCGTCACGGACTCCATCCGCCGCTCGCCGAGCGGGAAGGCCGACTACCGGTGGGCGCGGGAGGTGGCGGGGGGCGCGGACCGCTGACCGGTCCCGGCCGCAGGGGACGCGCGCCGGGGCGGCCACGGCCTGCCGCGCGATCCTACTCCGCCGGCGGCCGCGCGGATCCGGTGGCGGTGCCGGTTCCGGTGGCGGTGGCGGTGCCGGTTCCGGTGGCGGTGCCGGTGGCGGTGGCGGTGGCGGTGCCGGTACCGGTGGCGGTGGCGGTGCCGGTTCCGGTGGCGGCTCCCGTGCCGGTGCCGATGTCGGTGCCGTCCAGGAAGGCGACGGTGCGGCGGACGAACCACTTCGGGTCGTCCAGCCAGGGATAGTGGCCGGCGCCGGGCTGGACGACGAACTCCGGGTTCGGAAAGGCGTCTGCCACGACGCGGGCGAGTTCGGGACGGGGTCCGCCGTCCGCCTCGCCGGCGAGGACGAGGACCGGCGCGGTGACCCGGGCGAGGGCGGGCCGCAGGGCGGGCGGGTCGTAGGCGCCCGGCTCGTGGAAGCGCTCCTCCGCCTCGAGGTCGGCCCCCTCCTCCATGGCG
This sequence comes from Streptomyces sp. NPDC052016, assembly GCF_044548445.1. Lineage (NCBI taxonomy): Bacteria > Bacillati > Actinomycetota > Actinomycetes > Kitasatosporales > Streptomycetaceae > Streptomyces > Streptomyces sp. NPDC052016. The sequence continues at coordinate 153,456 of NZ_JBIUBX010000001.1, read as the reverse complement.
GCCGCGTGGGCGCGGGCGGTGTCGTCCCAGCGGCCGTAGAAGAAGCCCCCGAAGGCCGCGAAGTCGTCGTCCTCGAGGTCCCCCGCACCCGTCAGCCACGCCTCGAACGCCGGGAAGACGGCCGGGAACCACGGCTCGTCCTTGCGCAGGAGCGCCGCCTTCAGCCGGTCCTCGGGGGTGGCCGTCCTGCCCAGCGCCCACGGGATGCAGGTCACGAGCACGAGCCGGGCCACGCGCTGCGGGCACCGCGCCGCGTACAGCATCGCCAGGCTGCCGCCGGCCGAGTGCGCGAGCAGGTCCATCCGCTCCAGCCCCAGGTGGACGCGGAGCGCCTCCACGTCGTCCACCTGCCGGTCGCAGCGGTACGTCGCCGGGTCCGCCGGGACCGCGGAGTCGCCGGTGCCGCGCAGGTCCAGGAGGATCAGGCGGCGGTGGGCGGTGAGTCCGCCCAGGTCCCCGAGGTACGAGGAAGCCTTCATGGGCCCGCCGGGCAGGACGACGAGGGGGTCGCCCTCGCCCCGGACGTGGTACGCGAGCTCGGTTCCGTCGGGTGCGGTGAAGGTCGGCATGCGCCGATCCTGGGGGCGGGCCGTGTCCGGGCGCAACGCAGTTCTCGGCGCGCGGAAAGTGCGGGCCGTCCTCTTGCCTCCTGGGCGTGGGTGCGGATCATTGACCCCGAAGGGTTCGACCGAATGATCGGTCGCCCGGATCGCCGTGTTCGCGAGGGAGACGTCCGTGATGGCTGCGAGGGATCTGCTCGACGAGGGCGAGCGGCTCGACCCGGACGCGCTGCGCGCCCTGCAACTGGACCGGCTGCGCAAGTCGTTGCGCCACGCGTACACCCACGTCCCCTTCTACCGCGAGGCCTTCGACAAGGCGGGCGTCCACCCCGACGACTGCCGCGACCTCGCCGATCTGTCCCGCTTCCCCTTCACCACCAAGGCGGATCTGCGGGAGCACTACCCGTTCGGCATGTTCGCCGTGCCCCGTGACCGCATCCGCCGCATCCACGCCTCCAGCGGCACCACCGGACGTCCCACGGTCGTCGGATACACGCACAACGACCTGTCGACGTGGGCGGACATGGTGGCCCGTTCGATCCGGGCGGCGGGCGGCCGGCCCGGCGACACGGTCCATGTGGCGTACGGCTACGGCCTGTTCACCGGCGGCCTCGGCGCCCACTACGGCGCCGAGCGCCTCGGCTGTACGGTGATCCCCGCGTCCGGCGGCATGACTTCGCGCCAGGTCCAGCTGATCCAGGATCTGGAGCCCGGGATCATCATGGTGACGCCCTCCTACATGCTCACCCTGCTCGACGAGTTCGAGCGGCAGGGCGTCGATCCGCGCGGCACCTCACTGCGCGTGGGCGTCTTCGGCGCGGAACCGTGGACGGAGGAGATGCGCCGCGAGATCGAGGAACGGTTCGCGATCGACGCCGTCGACATATACGGGTTGTCGGAGGTGATCGGTCCGGGGGTCGCCCAGGAGTGCGTGGAGACCAAGGACGGGCTCCACATCTGGGAGGACCACTTCTACCCGGAGGTCGTCGACCCGATCACCGGCGAGGTCCTGCCGGAGGGCGAGGAGGGCGAACTGGTCTTCACCTCGCTCACCAAGGAGGCCATGCCGGTCGTCCGGTACCGCACACGGGACCTGACACGCTTGCTGCCCGGCACGGCGCGGGTCTTCCGCCGGATGCGCAAGGTGACCGGCCGCAGCGACGACATGGTCATCCTGCGCGGGGTGAACCTCTTCCCCACGCAGATCGAGGAGATCGTGCTGCGCACCCCGGACGTCGCCCCCCACTTCCAGCTCCGGCTCACCCGCGAGGGCCGCCTCGACGCCCTGACCGTACGGGCGGAGGCCCGCCCCGGCGCGGGCCCGGAGAGCCGGGAGGCGGCCGCACGGGCGATCGCGGCGGCCGTGAAGGACGGCATCGGCGTGTCGGTCGACGTGGAGATCGTCGAACCGGAGTCGCTGGAGCGGTCGGTGGGGAAGATCCGGCGGATCGTGGATCTGCGGCCGCGCTGAGGACGCGGGCCCGGGCCCGGTGAGTGGCCCGTGGCCGGCTCCGTCCCGCGCCGCCCGTCCGGCCCCGTCGCCTTCCGGGCCCGCTGGTCCGAGCGCGGGGCGGCCGACTCAGCCGAACCGCTCCCTCAGCTCCCGCTTGAGGATCTTGCCGCTGGCGTTGCGCGGCAGTCGCTCCACGAACAGCACCCGCTTCGGCGCCTTGAAGGCGGGCAGCTTCTCGCGGGCGTGGGCGATCAGGTCGGCCTCCGTGACCTCGCCGCGGGGGACGACGACCGCGGTGACGGCCTCGATCCACTTCTCGTCGGGCAGGCCGACCACGGCGGCCTCGGCGACCGCCTCGTGGGTGTAGAGGGCGTCCTCGACCTGGCGTGAGGCGACCAGGACGCCGCCGGAGTTGATGACGTCCTTCACACGGTCGACGACGGTGAAGTAGCCGTGGGCGTCGCGGACGGCGAGGTCGCCGGAGTGGAACCAGCCGTCGCGGAAGGCCTCGGCGGTCTCCTCGGGCTTCTCCCAGTACCCCTCGCACAGCTGCGGGGAACGGTAGACGATCTCACCCGGTGTGCCGTCGGGGACGTCCTCGCCGTTCTCGTCGACGACCCGGGCGTCCACGAACAGGACCGTACGGCCGCAGGAGTCCATGCGGCCCTTGTGCTCGTCGGGGGCCAGGACGGTGGCCAGGGGGCCGATCTCGCTCTGGCCGAAGCAGTTGTAGAAGGCCAGCTCGGGAAGGCGTTCGCGCAGGCGTTCCAGGACGGGGACCGGCATGATCGACGCCCCGTAATACGCCTTGCGCAGCCCGCTCAGGTCGCGGGTGGTGAAGTCGGAGCGGTTGGCCAGGCCGATCCACACGGTGGGCGGGGCGAAGAGACTGTCGACGCGGCCGGCCTCGACGAGGTCGAAGAGCGTGTCGCCGTCCGGTGCGTCGAGGACGATGTTCGTGGCGCCGACGGCGAGGTACGGCAGCAGGAACACGTGCATCTGCGCCGAGTGGTACAGCGGCAGGGAGTGCGCGGGCCGGTCGCCGGCGCTCAGGTCCAGGGCGGTGATCGCGCTCAGGTACTCGTGCACCAGGGCGCGGTGGGTCATCATCGCGCCCTTGGGCAGCGCCGTCGTGCCCGAGGTGTACAGCAGCTGGACGAGGTCCTCGGTGCGCGGCTCGGGGCCGTCGTACGCGGGGGTGGTGGCGAGGAGGGCGAGGAGCGAGTCGTCGGTGTCGCGCAGCGGCAGCGTCCGTACGCCGTCGGGGAGCCGGTCCGACAGGTCGGGGTCGGTGAGGACGAGGGCGCTGCCCGACTGGCCGACGATGTACGCCAGGTCATCGCCGGTGAGGTTCTGGTTGACGGGGACGTGGACCAGGCCGGCGCGGGCACAGGCGAGGAAGGCGATGACATAGGCGTCGGAGTTGTGGCCGTAGGCGCCGACGCGGTCGCCGGGGGCGAGGCCCTGGCCGAGCAGGACGTTCGCCGCGCGGGAGACGGCCTCCTCGAGCTCCTCGTAGGTCCACGTGCGGTCGCGGTACTCGACCGCGACGCGTGCCGGGGTGCGGCGGGCGCTGCGCCGCAGCACCCCGTCGACTGTGCTGCCGTGTCCGGGCGTCATGACGCCCGATCCTCGGGTGGCGGCCGGTGCAGGTCAAGTCGGCCGCGCCCGGCGGGCCGTCAGGCCACCTCGCCCGCCACTCCCGTCCGCCGTCGGGGACGCCGACGACGGTCACGATCGTCTCGTCACGGATGCCTTGCCCGAGCACCGCAGCCACCGCGTCGGCCGTGGCGCCGATCAGCCGGGCGGGGGCGTCGGGGACCTGGGGGAGGTGGTAGGCGGCCTCGCGCATGCTGAGGGTGACGTCGGGGGCGGTCCTGTCGGTCGGAAGGCCGCCGATGCCCCGCCGGTGCGACGGGAGACCGATCAGGTCGACGCCGGCCGGACCGCGGAACCGCGCGCCGTAGAAGGAGCCGACGGCGCCGCGTCACCTCTCCCTGCCGCCGTACGTCCTCTTCGACGGCCCGATGACCGTGAACGAGCCGGCCGCCCGTCTCCAGGTCGCCCGACCACCGTGAGCCTGCTCATCGGCGACCTGAGCCGTAAGGGGATCCTGGAGCGACGGGAGGACGAGCGGGACCGAGGGCGCCGGATCGTCGCCGTCGCGGCCGACCACGAGCCGGCGATCTCGGCGTGGCTCGCCCCGGGGGGCGGCGGCCTGGCGCGACGCCCTCGCCCCGCTGACGCCCGATCAGAGGCGGCCGTTCGTCCACACGTTGCTCACATGCGAGGCCGGGGTGGAGGCGGAAGGGGAGGGAGCGCGCGATCCGGGGACGTCCTGATCCCGCTCAACCCCGACTCGCAGCCCTGACGCGGCACATACCGGCTGGTACGCTCAACCGCTCCTTCCCTCGACGATGTTGGGAGGCACGATGCGCACCGGCCCGAGACGACTCGTCGTCGCCGCCGTCGCCCTGCTGACCGCCGCCACGGGCACGCTCCCGGCGACCGCGGCCGGGCAGCGGGACCACGGGTCCCGCCATGAACGACCGGGCGCCGGCGGCCTGTCCGCCGTCATCCGCTACACCGAGTACGGCATTCCGCACATCCTCGCCCGGGACTACGCGGACCTGGGCTTCGGCACGGGCTGGGCACAGGCCGCCGACCAGGTGTGCACGCTCGCCGACGGTTTCGTGACCGTGCGCGGTGAGCGCTCGCGGTTCTTCGGTCCCGACGCGGCGCCGGACCTCTCGCTGTCCTCGGCCGCCGGGAACCTCTCCAGCGACCTGTACTTCCGCGGGGTGCGGGAAGCGGGCACGGTGGAGGGTCTGCTGGCGCGGCCGGCGCCCGGCGGTCCGAGCGGCAGCGCCAAGGAGCTCATGCGGGGCTTCGCGGCGGGGTACAACGCCTGGCTGCGGCAGAACCGCGTCACCGACCCCGCCTGCAAGGGGGCCGCCTGGGTGCGGCCGATCACGGCGCTCGACGTGGCCACCCGGGGCTTTGCGCTCGCCGTCCTCGGCGGCCAGGGCCGGGCCGTCGACGGCATCACGGCGGCCCAGCCGCCCACCGCGGCCTCCGCCGGCTCGTCCTCCCCGACGACTCCCGACGCAAAGGACACCGCCCGGGCCGCCGCCCGCCTCTTCGCCGCCGACTCCGCCGACATGGGCTCCAACGCGGTCGCCTTCGGCGGCTCCACCACCGCGAACGGCCGCGGCCTGCTGCTCGGCAACCCGCACTACCCCTGGCAGGGCGGCCGCCGCTTCTGGCAGTCGCAGCAGACCATCCCGGGCAGGCTGAACGTCTCGGGCGCCTCCCTGCTCGGCACCCCCACGGTGTCCATAGGCCATAACGCCCACGTCGCCTGGAGCCACACCGTCGCCACCGGCGTTCCCCTCAACCTCCACCAGCTGACGCTGGATCCGTCCGATCCGACGGTGTACCTGGTGGACGGCAGGCCCGAGGGGATGACGCAGCGGACGGTCACCGTCGCGGTCCGGGAGGGCACGCCCGTGACACGCACCCAGTGGTGGACCCGCTACGGCCCGGTCGTCACCTCTCTCGGCGCCGGCCTGCCCCTGCCCTGGACGACCACGACGGCGTACGCCCTCAACGACCCCAACGCCACCAACCTGCGCGCCTCCGACACCGCGCTCGGCTTCGGCAAGGCCCGCGGCACGGCCGACGTCCTCGCGTCCCTGCGCCGCACCCAGGGCCTGCCCTGGGTGAACACGATCGCCGCCGACTCCCGCGGACACACCCTGTTCTCCCAGTCGCAGGTGCTCCCCCGGGTCACCGACGAGCTGGCCCAGCACTGCTCCACCCCGCTCGGCAAGGTCACCTACCCCGCCTCCGGGGTGGCGGTCCTCGACGGCTCGCGCGGCGACTGCGCCCTGGGCCGCGACCCCGACGCGATCGAGCCGGGCATCTTCGGCCCCGCCGCGCTGCCCACCCTGCGGGACGCCCCCTACGCGGAGAACTCCAACGACAGCGCCTGGCTGGCCAACGCCGACCGGCCCCTGACCGGCTATGAGCGCGTCTTCGGCACGATCGGCACGGCACGCTCCCTGCGCACGAGGGGCGCGATCGAGGACGTGGCGGCCCTGGCGGAACGCGGCCGTCTGACCGTGCGTGACCTGGAACGGCAGCAGTACGCCAACCGGGTGCCCGCCGCCGACCTGGCCGCGGCGGACGCGGCGAAGGCCTGCGCCGCGTTGCCGGGCGGCACGGCGACGGGCAGTGGCGGCACGGTGGTCGACGTGAGCGAGGCGTGCGGGGTGCTGGCCGCGTGGGACCGCACGGCCGACACCGGCAGCCGGGGCGCGCTGCTCTTCGACCGCTTCTGGCGCAGGTTCCCCGCGGCACAGCAGTGGAAGGTGCCCTTCTCGGCGGCCGACCCCGTCCGCACGCCCCGCACGCTCGACACCGGTGCCCCCGCCTTCACCACGGCCCTCGCGGACGCGGTCGCCGAACTGCGCGCGGCCGGCATCCCGCTCGACGCCCCACTCGGGGACCACCAGTTCGTCGTACGGAACGGCAGGCGGCTCGCCGTCCCGGGCGGCACCGAGTCCCTCGGCGTCTGGAACAAGGTCGAGGCCGCGTGGAACCCGGCGGGCGGCGGTTACCCGGAGGTGACGACCGGCTCGAGCTACCTGCAGGCCGTCGGCTGGGACGGCAGCGGCTGCCCGGTCGCCCGCACCCTGCTGACGTACTCCCAGTCCTCGAACCCCCACTCGCCCCACTACGACGACCAGACCCGCTTGTTCTCCGGGGAGAAGTGGGTGACGTCCCGGTTCTGCGAGCGGGACGTTCTGGCGTCGCCCGCGCTGAGGGTGGTGCGGGTGGCCGAGCGCCGGTGAGCCGACGCCTCACAGCGGGCGGCTGCGGCCCTCCCAGTACGGCTCCCGCAGCCGCCGCTTGTACAGCTTGCCGTTGGGGTCGCGGGGCATCTCGGTGATGAAGTCGATGCTCCTCGGCCGCTTGTAGCCGGCCAGACGGTCGGCGCAGTGGGCGAGGAGGGTGGCGGCCAGTCCGGCGCCGGGTGCGTGGCCCGGCGCCGGCTCCACGACGGCCTTCACCTCCTCGCCCCAGTCGTCGTGCGGAATGCCGAAGGCGGCGGCGTCGGCGACGGCGGGGTGGGCGAGCAGGACGGACTCGATCTCGGCCGGGTAGATGTTGACGCCGCCGGAGATGATCAGGTCGATCTTGCGGTCGCGGAGGAAGAGGTAGCCGTCCTCGTCGAGCACGCCGAGGTCGCCGACGGTGAAGAAGTCGCCGATGCGGTTCCTGCGCGTCTTCGTCTCGTCCTTGTGGTAGCTGAAGCCGCCCGTGCTCATCTTCATGTACACGGTGCCCAGTTCACCGGGTGGGAGCCGGTTGCCGTCGTCGTCGAAGACCGCGAGTTCGCTGATGGGCCAGGCCTTTCCGACCGTGCCGGGCTTCTTCAGCCAGTCCTCGGCGGTCGCGAAGGCGCCGCCGCCCTCGCTGGCCGCGTAGTACTCCTCCACGCAGTCGCCCCACCAGTCGATCATCGCCCGCTTCACGTGGTCGGGGCACGGCGCGGCGCCGTGGATGGCGTGCCGCATGGACGAGACGTCGTAGCGGGCGCGGACGTCCTCCGGGAGGGCCAGGAGGCGGTGGAACTGGGTGGGGACCATGTGGGTGTGCGTACAGCCGTGGACGTCGATGAGGCGGAGCATCTCCTGGGGCGTCCACTTGTCCATGAGGACCAGGCGGTGCCCGATGTGCAGGGAAGCGCCCGCGAACTGCAGCACGGCGGTGTGGTAGAGCGGGGAGCAGACGAGGTGCACGTTGCCGTCGAAGGGCTTGATGCCGAAGATGCCGAGGAAGCCGCCGAGGTGGGACTCCTCGGGGAGCGTGCCGGGCAGCGGGCGCCGGATGCCGCGCGGGCGGCCCGTCGTGCCCGAGGTGTAGTTCATGACCCAGCCGAGGGTGCGGTCGGCGGGCGCCGAGTCCGGCTGCCCGTCCAGGAGTCGGGCGTACGGGCGGAAGCCGTCGACCTCCCCGACGGCGTACCGGTGGGTGGCCGGGAGGCCGGCCTCGTCGGCGGCCCGGCGGGCCTGTGCGGCGAAACGCTCGTGGGCGAGGAGGACCTTGGCGCCGGAGTCGGCGACGATCCAGGCGATCTCGGGGCCGACGAGGTGGTGGTTGACGGGGACGAGGTAGAAGCCGGCCTGGGTGGCGGCCAGGTAGGCGGTGAAGAACTCGGCCGAGTTGGGCAGGACGACGGCGAACGCGTCGCCTCGTTCCATCCCGGCCGCGCGCAGGCCGTGCACGAGGCGGTTGGCGGCGGCGTGCAGGCGTCCGGCGGTCCACGTGTCGCCGTCCGGAGCGACCAGGACGGTGCGGTCGGGGTCCTGCGCGGCCTGGGCCCAGAATCCGGTCGGGGGTGTGCTCGTCACCGGGCGCTCCTTCCGGCGATGCGGTGGACACGGTCCACGGCCTGTTCGAAGCCGCGGGTGAGGTCGTCGAAGACGGCCCGGACGGTGCGAACGGAGTTCATCCTGCCGACGATCTGGCCGACGGGTGTGCCGAGCAGCGGGTCGACCTCGTACTTCTGGATGCGGGAGACCGCCTCGGCGACGAGGAGTCCCTGGAGCGGCATGGGGAGGGTGCCGGGTCCGTCGGGGTCGTCCCAGGCGTCGGTCCATTCCGTGCGCAGCTGGCGTGCGGGTTTCCCGGTGAGGGCGCGGGAGCGGACGGTGTCGCCGGAGCCGGCGGCGAGGAGCTTGCGGGTGAGGGCGGGCGAGTGCAGGTCGGCCTCGGCGGTGGTCAGCCAGAGGGAGCCGAGCCACACGCCCTGGGCGCCGAGGGCGAGGGCGGCGGCGATCTGCCGCCCGCTGCCGATGCCACCGGCGGCCAGCACCGGCAGGGGGGAGACCGCGTCGACGACCTCGGGCGTGAGCACCATGGAGGCGATCTCGCCGGTGTGTCCACCGGCCTCGTAACCCTGGGCGACGACGATGTCGATGCCCGCCTCCTTGTGCTTGAGCGCGTGCCGGGCACTGCCGGCGAGCGCCGCCACCAGGACGTCCCGCTCGTGGGCGCGGGCCACGACGTCGGCGGGCGGGGAGCCGAGGGCGTTGGCGAGCAGCCGGATGGGGTAGTCGAAGGCGACGTCGAGCTGGCTGCGGGCGACCTGCTCCATCCACCCGGTGATGCGCCACCCGGACGCCTCGCCCTCGGGCAGTTCGGGCACCCCGTACTTGGCCAGGGTGTCGCGTACGAACCGCCGGTGCCCCTCGGGGATCATCGCCTCGACGTCGGCCTCGGTCAGTGTGCGGTTGTCCGGGGCCTCCGCCTTCTTCGCCGGCATGACGACGTCCAGGCCGTACGGGCGGCCGCCCACATGGGCCTCGATCCAGTCGAGGTCGCGTTTGAGGTCGTCGGGGGCGGTGTAGCGGACCGCGCCGAGCACGCCGAAGCCGCCCGCGCGGCTGATGGCCGCGGCGACGGCGGGGAACGGCGTGAAGCCGAAGACGGCGTGCTCGACTCCCAGTTGGTTGCTCAGCTCCGTCTGCATGGGCGCAGGATGCCGCAGCGGGGCGGACGACGGAAGAGCTTTTCTGATGCTCCGTCAGATCCGGTCGGGAACGCCCGACGTAACGCCTGACGCGGCGTCGGCCGAACGGCGGTTCAAGCAGGAGCCCACCCCTCTCGACCGGCGAGACGACATGCTCCTCGGGCGGCGAGACGGCTGGGGCGGCGAGACGGCAGCTCCTCGGACGGCGAACGGCATGCTCCTCGGCCGGCCCGTCGGCCGGCCGAGGACGGCACTCCAGTCCTGTGGACTACTCGTTGAAGACGGCCTTCTGCACCTCGTTCGGCCCGTCGAAGTGGTCCTGCTTCAGACCGTCCAGTCGGCTGACGACCTTGTCGTCGGCCTTGTTCTGGCGGGCACGCTCCACCAGGTGCTGCTTGTCCGTCGGGTAGTCCATGCCCTTGAGGGCCTTCTGCAGGTCGACGGGGCTCAGGTCCGCCATGACAGCCTCCCTGTCAAAGGTGCGGTATTTCCGTTATGTCGCAGTACCCATCCCCGTCCGCGCCATGCGGCTCGTCAGCCCTCTCCCGCCTCCAGGACCGCCATCGCCGCGTTGTGCCCGGGCACGCCGCTCACCCCTCCCCCGCGTACCGCGCCCGCGCCGCACAGCAGGACGTTGGCATGCCGGGTCTCCACACCCCAGCGGCCGGTGCCCTCCTGCGCGTACGGCCAGGCCAGGGCGCGGTGGAAGATGTTGCCGCCGGGAAGACCGAGGTCGCGCTCCAGGTCGAGCGGGGTCTTCGCCTCGATGCAGGGGCGGCCGTCGGCGTCGGTGGCCAGGCAGTCGGCGAGGGGTTCGGCGAGGTGGGCGTCGAGCTGGGCGAGGGTCGCCCCGAGCAGTTCCTCGCGCACGGCGTCGTTGTCCCGGGCGAAGAGACGGGCCGGTGTGTGCAGGCCGAACAACGTCAGCGTCTGGTAACCCTCCGCGACCAGGTCCGGGCCCAGGATGCTCGGGTCGGTCAGGGAGTGGCAGTAGATCTCGGAGGGCGGGGCGGTGGGCAGCTCGCCGGCGGAGGCCTGGGCGTGGGCGGTGGCCAGCTGCTCGTAGCTCTCGGCGATGTGGAAGGTGCCGGCGAAGGCCTCGCGCGGGTCGACGGCGGCGTCCCGCAGCCGGGGCAGCCGTTTCAGCAGCATGTTCACCTTGAGCTGGGCGCCCTCGGCGGGAGCGGGCGGCTCGTCGCCGGTGAGGGCGGCGAGCGCTTGCGGGGAGGCGTTCACCAGGACGTGCCGGGCCGCGGCGACGCCCTCGCCGTCGGCGGTGCGGTAGGTGACCTCGGCGCCGTGGCCGTCCGTGGCGATCCGTACGGCCTCGTGTCCGGTGGCGAGGACGGCGCCCGCGTCCCGCGCGGCGGCGGCCAGGGCGTCGGTGAGGGCGCCCATGCCGCCCACGGGGACGTCCCAGGCGCCGGTGCCGCCGCCGATGACGTGGTAGAGGAAGCAGCGGTTCTGCTGGAGGGACGTGTCGTGGGCGTCGGCGAAGGTGCCGATCAGCGCGTCGGTCAGGACCACGCCCCGCACCAGGTCGTCCGTGAAGTGCTCCTCGACGGCGACGCCGATCGGTTCCTCGAAGAGGATCCGCCAGGCGTCCGCGTCGTCGACCCGGCGGCGCAGCTCCTCCCGGCTGGGCAGCGGCTCGGTGAGCGTGGGGAAGACGCGCCGGGCGACGCGCTCCGTCATGCCGTAGAAGCGCTGCCAGGCCTCGTACTCGCGCTCGCCGCCCGTCAGCCGCGCGAACGCCTGCCGGGTGCGCTCCTCTCCCCCGCCCACGAGCAGCCCGGTCGGCCGCCCGCCGCGTTCCACCGGGGTGTACGACGAGATGGTGCGGCCCTGGACGCGGAAGTCCAGGCCCAGATCCCGCACGATCTTCTGCGGCAGGAGGCTGACCAGGTAGGAGTAGCGCGACAGCCGCGCGTCCACGCCGGCGAACGGGCGGGTGGAGACGGCGGCGCCCCCGGTGTGGTCCAGCCGTTCCAGCACCAGCACGGACCGTCCGGCCCTGGCCAGGTAGGCGGCGGCGACCAGGCCGTTGTGGCCTCCGCCGACGATGACGACGTCGTAGGCGCGGTGCCCCTGGCGGCCAAGGGGTGCATGGTCTTCATGGGGTCGCTGGGATCCCTGGGGTTCCTGGTGTCCCTCGTGTGCAGGCATGGTTCTTCGTAACACGGGACGATCAAGGTCGGCCAGAGGGGGGCGGCGACCGGTGCGCGGCGCGTCAGGGGCGGCGGAGCCGGACCGCCAGGAAGGTCGGGGAACGGTGCGTCCGCTCGTACTTGCCGGGATCGACCAGCCGGCCCTCCTCGACGGCCCGCGGCTCCGCCAGCTCCTCCAGTACGTACCCGGCGCCCAGCAGCTCGCCCAGGAACGTCTCCAGCGTCATCCGCCGGTATGTGAGGGCGTGGTCGTTGCCGAAGGGCAGGGAGACCCGGTCGTCGGCGAAGTAGGAACCACCGAAGTAGTTCCAGTCGGCGGTGGGGTGGGTGGTGGAGACGAGGAGGGCGCCGCCCGGCCGCAGGACGCGCCGGACCTCGGCGAGGAGCCGGGCCCGGGCGTCGACGTGGTGGTAGACGAGGGCCAACACCGCGAGGTCGAACGACGCCTCCGCCAGGAAGGCCAGCGGCTCCTCCAGATCGTGGTGGTGCAGCTCCGCCCGCTCGCCGAGGCGCTCCCGCGCCACGCGCAGCAGGCTCTCGCTGCCGTCCACGCCGACGACACGGCCGGCGCCCCGCTCCAGGAACGCGGCGGCGTAGTGCCCGGCCCCGCAGCCGAGGTCCAGCACGCGCAGCCCGCCCACGTCACCCGCGAGCCGCAGCATGGCCGGACGGTCGGTGTAGGCGTTGTAGACGCTCCTGCCGGCCCGGGCGGCGAACTGCTCGCCCATCTCTCCGTGGTACGCGGTCTCGGCTCCCATACGATCATGATGGCTCAAGTGCCGTCCTGAGTCCGCCCGTCGGGACGAAAGGGGTGGACGCATGGACGCCGAGCCACGGCCGACCGCCGCACTCCGGCCAACCGGCGTGGGCGGTACCTCCTCCCCACCGCCCAGCCGACGATGGCGCCGCGGGCGGCGGACTGCGGACTACGCCGACGCGCAGTCCGGGCACAGCCCGCGATACGTCACCTCGACGTCGTGGACCGTGAAACCGAAGCGCTCCGCCTCGGCCGGAGCGGCCGGCGGACTGCCGCTCGGGGAGACGTCGCGCATCGCGCCGCAGCCGGCGCAGACGAGGTGGTGGTGCGGCCGGTGGGCGTTCGGGTCGTACCGCTTGGCACGTGCGCCGGTGGCGACCTCGGTCACCTCCCCGAGTGCGACCAGCTCCCCGAGGGTGTTGTAGACCGTCGCCCTGGAGATCTCCGGCAGCTTCGCGACGGCCCGCGCGTGGACCTCGTCGGCCGTCAGGTGGACGTGGTCGCCGTCCAGAACCTCGGCCACCACGCGCCGCTGCGGGGTCATCCGCCACGTACGCCCGCGCAGCCGTTCCAGGAGGTCGCTCATGGAGCGCATCGTACCCGGATAAGTACAATTTCCAGAACTGGTTTGAACCTGGAGTCCTGTTTGACTTAGACAAAGTCCATTGTAGGATCAAGTCAAGCTTCGGCCAGGGTCCTCCGGTGGAGGAACCGGCCGGGAGACAGGAACAGCGAATGGCGTGGGAGAAGCACGTGACCCAGGGACCCCTCACCACGGAGGCCGGCGCTCCGGTCGCCGACAACCAGAACAGCGAGACCGCGGGCGCGGGCGGCCCGGTCCTCGTCCAGGACCAGCTCCTGCTGGAGAAGCTGGCCCACTTCAACCGTGAGCGCATCCCCGAGCGTGTCGTGCACGCCCGCGGCGCCGGCGCCTACGGCACCTTCACGGTGACCGCCGACGTCACGCCGTACACCCGGGCCGCCTTCCTTGGCGAGGTCGGCAAGGAGACCGAGGTCTTCCTGCGCTTCTCGACCGTGGCCGGCAACCTGGGCGCGGCGGACGCCGTCCGCGACCCGCGGGGCTTCGCGGTGAAGTTCTACACCGAGGAGGGCAACTACGACCTCGTCGGCAACAACACCCCCGTGTTCTTCATCCGGGACGCCATCAAGTTCCCCGACTTCATCCACACCCAGAAGCGTGACCCGTACACGGGTTCGCAGGAGGCGGACAACGTCTGGGACTTCTGGGGGCTCAGCCCCGAGAGCACCCACCAGGTGACCTGGCTGTTCGGCGACCGCGGCATCCCCGCCTCCTACCGCCACATGGACGGCTTCGGCTCGCACACGTACCAGTGGAACAACGAGGCCGGCGAGGTCTTCTGGGTCAAGTACCACTTCAAGACCGACCAGGGGATCAAGTGCCTCACGCAGGAGGAGGCCAACCGGCTCGCCGGTGAGGACCCCGACTCCCACCAGCGCGACCTGCGCGAGTCCATCGAGCGGGGCGAGTTCCCGTCCTGGACCGTGGGTGTGCAGATCATGCCGGCGGCCGAGGCGGCGGACTACCGCTTCAACCCGTTCGACCTGACCAAGGTGTGGCCGCACGCCGACTACCCGGTCATCGAGATCGGCAAGCTGGAGCTCAACCGCAACCCGCAGAACATCTTCGCCGAGGTCGAGCAGTCGATCTTCAGCCCCGCCCACTTCGTGCCGGGCATCGGCCCGTCCCCCGACAAGATGCTCCAGGGCCGCCTCTTCGCCTACGGCGACGCCCACCGCTACCGCGTCGGCATCAACGCCGACCACCTGCCGGTGAACCGTCCGCACGCCACCGAGGCACGCACCCACTCCCGTGACGGCTTCCTGTACGACGGCCGCCACGGAGGCGCGAAGAACTACGAGCCGAACAGCTTCGGCGGCCCGTTCCAGACGGACCGTCCGCTGTGGGGCGCCACGCCCGTCACCGGGATGACGGGCAACCACGCGACGGCGGTGCACGCCGAGGACAACGACTTCGTGCAGGCGGGCAACCTCTACCGCCTGATGTCCGAGGAGGAGAAGGGCCGCCTGGTCGACAACCTGGCGGGCTTCATCGCCAAGGTCTCCCGCGACGACATCGCCGAGCGGGCGATCAACAACTTCCGTCAGGCCGACGGAGACTTCGGCAAGCGGCTGGAGGCGGCGGTCCAGGCCCTGCGCGGCTGACACACCGGCACCGGATCGCTTGACGTGTCCGGCGGGCCCGGCTCCCCTCGGGGACCGGGCCCGCCGGCGTGTTCGCCGGCGGGCCCGTCCCGCCCGGCGCCCCGGCGGCGGACCGACGTCGCGGACCGCACCGAGGCCGAGGTTCGTTCTGTCCGCGCCCTGCGGCCCCCTACGCCCCGCCCGCCGCCCTCCGGTACAGCTCGACCGCCTCCGGTCCCCGGCCGAGCCGTTCCAGGCAGTGGGCCTCGTCTTCGCGGCCGGCCAGGGTGTCGGGGGGTCGGCGCGTACGCCGGTGTGGCGCGGCCCGAGACGATGCGGTGCCCTACCTCACGGGCGTCGTGGGGGCGTTGGTCGGGTCGTTCGGCGAGCAGGTCCAGGATGACGCGGTCGAGGTATTCGGGCAGGTCGGCGCGTTGCTCGCGGGGCGGCCGTGGCGGGGTGTCGCGGTGGGCGACGAGGACGGCCCAGGGGTCACCCAGGTCGAACGGCGGTGCCCCGGTGACGATCTCGTACAGGACGCACCCCAGCGAGTAGAGGTCGCTGCGCCGGTCGACCGCGGTGCCGCCGATCTGCTCGGGTGACATGTAGTGCGGGGTCGAGGTCCTGCCCGAGGTGGGCGATGCCGAAGTCGCAGAGTTTCACGGTGCCGTCGGTGAGCCGGACGATGTTCGCGGGTTTCAGGTCGCGCTGCACGATGCCCTGCCGGTGGGTGCAGGCGAGGGCGGCGGCGACCTGTTCGGCGATGTCGGGGACGGGCAGCGGCCGGCGTTCGCCGTCGGGACGGGAAGGAGTAGACAAGGCCGCTGCCGTTCTGACCGGCACGTCAGCGCGTCCCGGTGGACCGCCCTTGGTATGCATGATCGCATCGGCCGGCTACCGGATGAGGAGGAATCGGGTGGCCTGTGCAGCAGTTCCCGCCATCCGGTTCGATGCGGGCATCGTCCGAGCCCCGTCGGAGGAGGCGTCATGGCCCGGTTCAATGAGGAGACGCTGCGGGGGATTGCTGAGCAGCTGCGGCGCGAGGATCCCCAGCTCGCCCATGCGTTGTCGGACGACCGCCCTGCGCGTCCGCGTCGCGGGTACTCGCGCTGGTCGCCCTGTTCACGCCGACCCTTGCTGTTGCAACCCTGGCCCTCGGCATCGCGCCTACGCAGGGCCTGCTCATCGCCACTGGCCTGGTCCTGGCCGGCGTCACCGCGAACCTGTTCGACCCTCTGCCTCTCAAGTCCAAGTCCCCCTACCCCCCGCCCCGGTGACGTGAGGACCGGCTGGCCGATGTCCGGCTGGAAGGTGGTCCGGTGACGCTTGCCGAGCTGTATATGGCGTTGCTCATCGGCGGCGCCATTCTGCTCGCCAGTATCGCCGCCGCCCGCGCCGCACACCGTGCCGGCCTGCCGAGCCTGCTGGTGTTCCTGGCTGTCGGCATGGTCATCGGCGAGGACGTCATCGGCCTGGAGTTCGACAACGCGCAGCTGGCGCAGGCGGTGGGTACTGGGGCGCTGGCGGTCATTCTGGTCGAGGGCGGCCTGACCAGCCAGTGGAGCGATGTCAGACGCCTGCTGGCCCCCGCCGGGGTACTGGCCACGGCTGGTGTGGGCATCTCGGTGGCGGTCACTGCGGCCGGCGTGCACTGGTTGCTGGGCATGGACTGGCACCTGGCCTTGCTGCTGGGGGCGATCGTGTCGTCCACCGACGCCGCGGCCGTCTTCGCCGTGTTGCGCTCGCTGCCGCTACCGCAGAAGGTCACCGGCCTGCTGGAGGCCGAGTCCGGCTTCAACGACGCGCCGACCATCATCTTGGTGCTGGTGTTCTCCACCGCTGCCGCCGACCTGCCCGGCCCGGCGTATGTCGCGGGCAACATCGTGTACCAACTGGTGGTGGGCGGACTGCTCGGCGTGGCCATCGGGCGCCTGGGCGCCGCCGCGCTGCGGCACATCGCCCTGCCTGCGACCGGCCTGTATCCGCTGGCCACGCTGGCCTTCGGCATCATCGCCTTCGCTGCGGCGGGTGTGGCCAACGCCAGCGGCATCATCGCCGCGTACCTGTCCGGGCTGGTGCTGGGCAATTCGAAGCTGCCGCATCGCGCCGCCACCCGCTCCTTCGCCGAGGGTGCCGGCTGGCTCGCCCAGATCGGCCTCTTCGTCATGCTGGGCCTGCTGGTCACACCCAGGGAGCTGCCTGGGGCGGTTGCGCCGGCTCTCGTTGTCGGACTGGTGTTGCTGCTGGCCGCCCGACCCTCCTCGGTCGTCGCCTGCCTGCTGCCTTTCCGGGGCATCTCATGGCGTGAGCAGGTGTTCGTCTCCTGGGCCGGACTGCGCGGCGCCGTCCCGATCGTGCTGGCCACCTTCCCCATCGTCGCCGGCGTAACGGACGCCGACGACCTTTTGAACATCGTCTTCGTGCTGGTGGTCCTGTTCACCCTGATCCAAGGCCCCACCTTGCCCGCCGCCGCCCGAGCTCTGGGCCTGACCCGCCCGGATGCCCTGCGGGACGTGCAGGTGGAGACCGCACCGCTGGACGTCCTGGACGCCGACCTGCTGACACTGACCGTGCCTCCGGGCTCGCGCCTGAACGGCGTGGCCGTCTTCGAACTGCGGCTGCCTCCCCCGACAGTGCTCACCCTGATCGTCCGCGACGGCGCCACCCTCGTCCCCCGGCACGACACGCTGCTGCGCAACGGCGACGAGCTTCTTCTGATCACTACGCCAGCCACCCGTGAGGCGGCTGAACGGCGACTGCGGGCGGTGGGTCGGCGCGGCAAACTCGCTCGTTGGTTCGGCGAGAAGGGTGATATCGAGCCCGTTCGGACAGGTCGCCATGGATGAAGCCGACCTGGGTCAGACGGTGAGCACGAGCGCGACCGAAGTGGCTGACCGTCCCTCGCACAGAGTAGGCGCCATTCAGAAAGGTCAGCGTCCTTCTTCACAAGGACGCTGTTGCGGTTGCAGCACAGATCGCGGCTGCTCCATGGATCGGATGTCCCGGAGGCGGTCGAGGCGTGCGATGACCGGCCTGCGCCGTCTCCGACCGGCGCTGGGTCTCCTGTCGAGGAAGCCCCCTGCCCCAGCCGACGGCTTGGGCCCGTTCCGCTCGTTGTCGTCCATGAACTGCGTGATGTGGGGTATTCGGCCGGGATGCCCGGCGGGGCAACCCACTGATCCATGGTGACGAGAAGGGCGGGCCGTACCGGTGACGAGCGCGGACGCGGTTTTCGCGTGGCTGGGGGTCGGAGCCTTGCTTGCGGCCGTGCTGCCGCGGGTCCCGTCCTGCGGGAGCGGTTGCGATGCGCACGGGCGGACGCGACGCTGTATGGGCCTCGGCCCATCAGCGGCTCGCAACCTGCCCAGCCCCGTTCGGCGGCGCACGCCGTTGGCAGAGCCCGCAAGCGTCAGCGGTAGCGGAGCATCAGCAGGGCCGCATCGTCGTGCAGCGGGCCGCTGACGTGCTGAAGCAGGTCCTGACGCAGGCATCTCCAGGGCTGCCTCCGGGTCGCCTTCCTTCAAAAGGTGAGCGCGCTCCGCAAGGGGGTGGAAACGGCCCTTCGCGTCGCGCGCTTCGGTGATCCCATCGGTGTAGAGCAGGAGCTGGTCGCCCGGGAGAAAGTCGGTGCGGAAGGTCTCCGCCGGCTCCGCGCCATGAGCGCCCAGGCCGAGGGGGAGAGCGTAGGAGGGGGCTCGGGAGACAGACGGTCCCGGCTCCCATCCCTGCACAGGACAGGACGCGGCCAGGCGCCGTCCTTCCGCCCGTGCGAGCGGAGTGCCTTCCGAGGGCCAGTGCCTGTCCGGCCCTTCAGGGTGAGCCTGTCTTCCCTCCTTTCTGGGTGTTCATGCGCTCCCACTCCGCAGCCCACCGCCCCATGCGGTGCCGCTCCAGTCCTTGGCGAGCCACCCAGCCAACAGCCAGAACGGCCCCGCCCGCCCCTGACGCGGTCAGCACGCCTCCTGAGATCGCGTGCCACCGGGTCTCCTCATTGGTCAGGGGCTCAGTCGCGATCTTGCCGTTCCGGTCCGTCCACACGGTGACCGTGTGCCCGGCCGGGGTCCCGGACGGCACTCTTGCCTCGTCCGTGTGCGTGGAACCTTCCGGCGCCGTCCAGCGCACTGTCGCCCAGACCCGATAGCCACTCGGTGCCCGTTCGGGCAATCGGTCCTCCGCGTCCTCGACGAGTACGGCCGAGATCTCACGCCGCTCTGCCCGCTGCCGCTCGGCGGAGTCTGTTACGGCGTTCGCCGCTGCCAGGCCCGCGAGCAGGCCGCCAACCAGTGCGACCACCCACGAGGCGAGCAACACCCATGCTTCGACGATGTCGCTGCGCCGCCGCAGCGGATTCCGCCGCCACCGCCACCACCGCACCCTTCCGTGCTGTGACGCTCCCATCGGCTGACACCCCAACCCCTGCTGACCGTTACCGACTTTCCGTGCCGCGGAGTGCCTGGCGCCGGACGATCCGGGAGATGTCGTCCGCGGTGATGATGCCCGCCAGTTTCTGCCCCTCGGTGACGAGGACGGGCAGGGCGCGGCCCGGAGAGAGCTTTTCGAGCACGTCCTGCAGCAGGTCGTCCGGCGCGCAGGTCGCACAGCGTGCCCAGGGGGTCGCCACGTCGCGCACACGGAGCGTCTCCCGTTGTGCGGCGGGAATCCTCGCGAGCCGTGGGAGGTGCACCAGACCGCTGGGACGCCCATCGAAGTCGATCAGGGCCAGTGCGGAGTGGCGGGTCCGCGCGGCCACGTCATCGACGCAGCGTTGCACGGTCAGCCAGTCCTGACATGTCTCGACGGGGCTCGTCATGGCATCCGCCGCTCGTATTCCGCGCAGGGCGGGAGCGAGCCTCGCACGCTGGTGTTCCGCGCCGGCGACGATCACGACGAAGAAGCCGATGACCGTCAGCCACAGCCCACTCATGGCGCCGCGCAGGACGACGATCCACCCGAGGCCGATCAGCACCACGCCGAGAACCTGACCGGCTCGTGCGGCCGCTCGCTCGGCCCGGTCCTGGTCTCCGGTGCGCCACCACGTCAGCGCCTGCACCACCCGTCCTCCGTCGAGCGGGGCGGCGGGCAGCAGGTTGAACACGGCGAGGACGAGGTTCACCCAGCCCAGCCAGAGCAGGACGGCTGCGGGCACGGCCGTCCCGGACAAGGTGTCCAGACCGATGCCCGCCCCGAGCGCCAGCGCACCGGCGAGCAGGCTGGTGAGCGGCCCGCTGACGGCTATCCAGAAAGTCGAGCCGGCCGTGCGGGGCCTGCCCATCTGGGTCATGCCGCCCAGGGCCCACAGTGTGATGCTCTGGACGGGGATGCCTTTCTTACGGGCCGTGATCGCGTGGGCGGCCTCATGGGCCAGCAGGCTCACAAGGAGCAGCAGGGCCCCGGCCAGGCCGGCGATGGTGTACGTGGCGTTCGACTGGTCCGGAATCATGGCCGGGAGGGTCTGGCTGCCCAGGCTGTAACCGAAAAGCACCACGAGCAGGGGCACGGTCCAGTGGATGCGCAGTGGCACCCCGAGAACGCGGCCCATCCGTACCGAGTTGTTCATGACCTTCTCCTGCGGACCGGGGCAGGCGGCCCTGCGCCGGAACCGATGTGCCGCGGTGTCCACGGGTCGGCACCTGCACGGTTTCCGTCTGCTGCCAGTGTCACTCGATGGGGGTGGATGACGGTGGGAGGCGCTTTCCTGGTCATGGGCGGATCACTTTCGCTGGGTAGGTACCAGGGAGGCAGCGAGACGGTGAGCCGATACCGGTTGCCACGTACGTCCGAACGGCAGCGGTTCTGACGGGCGTCGCAGCCGGGCAGGGGCGGGCACGGCGCGACGACGAAGTCGGCCACCAGCGGCCCTGCGGTCGGCACTGCCCGGGTACTCCCCCGGGCCCGGGAGCCTTCTGCCGTGCGTATGAAGAGATACAGCCGGAGCCCGGCTGTTCGGTGGTCCCTGATTGTCGTCCGTCGAGGCTGACCTGTTGAAGACCGCCGTGAGGATCAAACCCGCCACCAGCACGACGGCGAACACCACGATGGCCTTCCAGCGCCCGTCGAGGCGCAGGTCGTCGTCATTGGCGTCGTCGTGGGCGTCTGCGTCCTCATGGACATTCCTGTCGGCCTGGCCGTCAGGAAACTGATGGTTCAGCGCGTCCATCAGCCCGACCAGCTCGGGGTCCTCCTGGGAGAGGCGGCGCTCCATCTCTGCCAAGATGCGCCGGTCGTCCATCGAGGGGTTCATACCGATCACCTGTGTTCGGGGGACGCGGACTCGGCCGCTGAGTACATGGCCGCTCAGCGGGTCTGGTTCTATGCGGTACGGGCGCCGCTTGGCGCGGCGTCCGAGCCCCGGAGCATGTCGACCACGCGCAGGATTTCCATGGGCAGGGGGAAGATGAGCGTGGAGTTTCGCTCGCTGGAGATTTCGGCCATGGTCGACAGGATCCGCAGGTGCATGGCGGCAGGGTGGCCCTCGATCCGTTCCGCGGCGTCCGCCAGGGTCTGGGCAGCCTCGAACTCGCCCTTGGCGTGGATGACCTTGGCGCGCCGGTCACGCTCCGCCTCGGCCTGACGGGCCATGGCACGGCGCATTGCCTCGGGCAGCTCGACGTCTTTGACCTCGACGAGGGTGACCTTGACGCCCCACGGGTTGGTGACGTCGTCGATGATGCGCTGAAGCCGCTGGTTGATCTCGTCCCGGTTGATCAGCAGTTCGTCCAGGTCGACCTGGCCGAGGATGCTGCGCAGCGTCGTCTGGGCGATCTGCGAGGTTCCCTTGATGTGGTCCTCGATGGCCACCACGGAACGGTTGGGGTCGACGACGTTGAAGTAGGTGACGGCGTTGACCCGTACGGTGACGTTGTCCTTGGTGATGATGTCCTGCGGCGGGATGTCCATGGTCACGGTCCGCAGGGACACCCGGAACATACGGTCCACCACGGGGATGATGAAGAACAGCCCCGGCCCCTTCGCTCCGATGATCCGGCCGAGGCGGAAGATCACCCCACGTTCGTACTCGGGCACGATCTTCACCGCGGACATCAGCAGCATCAGGAGGACGGCTGCGCCGATGATGATGCCGATCAGACTCGCGTTCATGACCGGTACTCCTGTTCCGTGCCTGGGCCCGGTGTGGGCCCGGCGGGTTCGACGATCAGTTCCAAGCCGTCGTGGTCCACCACGCGCACGTGCTGGCCGTCGGAGACTTCGGCATCGCGGCCGCGCACGGTCCACCAGGCCCCTTCGAGCAGCACCTGACCGATGTCGCCCTCGACTCGTCGTACGAGTGCCTCGCGGCCCAGCAGTGCCTGGTGCCCGGTAGTCGCCGGCGCCTTCCTGGCGCGCCAGGCCAGCCGGCCGGCGAGCACCGAGCCGCCACCCACCACAAGGGCGGCCGGCCACAGCACAGCGGGATCCACACCGAGCTCACCGCGGAACATCAGCGCCCCCGCGAACAGCAGGGACACTGTTCCCCCTGCGGCGAAGACGCCGACGCCGGGGGTGAGCACTTCCGCCACGAACAGGGCGGCGGCCAGGGCGAGCAGGAGCAGCCCTCCGACGCTGAAGGGGAGCACGCTGAGCGCGACGAAGCCGAGGACGAGCAGGATCGCGCCGAGGACACCGCCGATTCCCATGCCGGGGCTGGCCAGCTCGTAGATCACCGCAAGCGTGCCGATCGACAGGAAGAGATACGCCAGTTCCGGGCTGGCCAGCATCTGCCGCAGCTCACCGAAGAACCCCAGCTCGTGCTCCACGGCCTGCGCCCCCGCCGTACGCAGTACGACCTCGCGCTCCGCGTCCTGCGGGCCGACCACGACACGGCGGCCGTCCGCCCCCGTGAGCAGGGCGTCTCGGGACGGCGCCACCAGATCGACGATCTTGATCCGCTGGGCTTCCCGGTCGGACACCGACCTGCCGTCACGCACCATGTCCCGGGCGAAGTCGGTGCTGCGCTCCCGCTGCTCGGCGATCGAGACCGCGAAGGCGACCGCGTCGTTGACGACCTTCTCGCTCGCCTCCTCGCCCTGCCCGGTCACCGGTGTGCCGGCCCCGATGTGCGTGCCCGGCGCCATGGCGGCGACGTGCGCGGACAGCGCGATGTAGGCGCCTGCCGATGCCGCTCTCGCCCCCGAGGGGGTGACGTACACGATGACCGGCACCTCGGAGGCGAGGACGTCCTGGACGATCTCCCGGGTCGACTGGAGCAACCCGCCCGGGGTGTCCATCTCGACCAGGAGCGCCTCATGCCCATCCCGCTCAGCCACACGCAGTCCCTCCTCAAGATGGCCGGCGACGACCGGAGTGATGGTGCCGTCGACCCGCATCGCGAGCACGGTCGGCGACTGCGCCGCGCTCACAGCAGGGGCTGCCAGCAGGCAGCCCAAGGCCACCAGGAGGATCTGGGTGATCCTCCTGGCCGACGAGAGGAGGCTGCTTGGGTACACAGCGCAATACCCCCTGGTCGCAGGGTTCTCCAGCGGCGCTTTACTCACGGATTACCCGGGCGGATCGGCTGGACGCCTGCCGAGCGGGCACAAACAGGGCCGTCTCGGCCCCTCACTCTTTGCCGTCCTTCGGCAAGATGGGAGCATGCCGACGGGAAAGCGTCCCCAAGCCCCGGGTCCGGTGACACCGTCTGCCACGGTTCCCGCCCGGGATGCCGTCGAGGGAGACGAACCCCCGGCGGCGGGGATGGAACGCCACCTGAACCAGCTCGCGGGCGCCTCCCTCGGCAAACGGCGACTGCCCCACGAGGACCTTGAGCAACTACGGCAGTTCGCCGCCACGGCGGCCGGCCGCGGAACAGCCCTGCGCATCCTGGTCGCCGAGTATCTCGCCTCGGTCCACCGGGTCTGGACGGACCTGTCAGGCACCGGGCGGGCGCTGGAGCCCGAAGACCTGAGGGAGGTCGGTTCCGCTCTGATCAGGGCGATCGGTGAGGCGACCGTGGCACTGACCGAGGGTTACGAAATCGCCCATCGTGCGGCCATCCGGGGGGAGGAGGCGATGCGGCGGGAGTTCGTCGACGACCTTCTCGACGGCCGAACCGACCTGGGCCGCCTCGCCGAGCGGGCCGAACGCTTCGGGCTGCGGCTGGTCGGGCCACACAGCGTGGCCGTTGCCCGGGCGGGCAGGCCGTTCGGTGCGGGAGACGACACCACGCGCTACGTCGAGGAAGCGCTGACCGCCCGGTTCACCACGCAGGACGTGCTGATCACCACCAAAGACAGTCTGCTCGTGTGCGTGTCGCCCGGCGCGGTGCCGGATGTTCCGGACTTCTTCGCCGCAGCGGTGCGCAGTGCTGTCGACGAGCCCTGCCGGATCGCCGTCAGCCGCCCGCGGCCCGGTCCCAGTGGCATCGTCCGCTCGTACCAGGAGGCGCGCAGCACGCTCGACCTCGCTGCCCAGCTCGGCCTGACCGCCCCGCGCGTGTACGCCTCTGACCTGCTGGTATTCCAGGTCCTCGGCAGGGACCGTGCCGCCATCACCGACCTGGTGGCCACCGTCCTCGGCGGCTTGGACGAAGCGCGGGGCGGGCCCCGGGCACTTCTGGAAACCCTGGACGCGTACTTCGCCAGTGGTTGCCTGAACACGACCACGGCACGCCGGCTGGGTGTGAGCGTACGTACCGTCACCTACCGGCTCACCCGTATCCGGCAACTCACCGGCCATGACCCCACCGACCCCGACCAGCGATACGTTCTGCAGACCGCAGCCCTCGGCGCCCGCCTCCTGGACTGGCCCTCCCACCCGCTGCAACCCTCGGAGTGATCCGGACCTCCTTCGATGGGTACTGGTCACGCATGAACGAGTGGTCGCCGGCACCGCAGGCGGACTACCTGCCGATCAAGGACCACGGCCTGATCGGCGACGGCCGCGCGTGCGCCTTGGTGGGCCGCGACGGCACCGTCAGCTTCATGTGCGTGCCCCGCTTCGACGCTCCGCCCCTGTTCTGCTCACTGCTCGACCGCCACCGTGGCGGGTCCTTCCTGCTGGCGCCGGACGGGCTACGGCTGAGCCGCCAGCACTACATGGAGGACACCGGGGTCCTCGTGACAGAGCTGAGGGCGGACACCGGCCTCGTCGAGGTCACTGACGCGTTCCTCCTCCGACCAGGTGCACGGCTGGAGGTGGACACCCCCGTCGGCACAGGGGAACTGCTCCGGCACGCGTGTGTCACGCAGGGCTCCGTCGATCTGAGGGTGGCGGTGAGACCACGCGGCGAAACCCAGGCCGAGCGTCAGACCGCCGGTTGGCAACTGACCTGCCCCCAGCAGTCCGTGAAGCTCCACCTGACCACGTCCCGGCCCCTGCCCCGTCCCGAATGCACACTGCGCCTGAACCAGGGCGAAGACCTCTGGATCCGTCTGCGCTGGAGCGAACCACAGGCTGCCGGCTCCGGACGATCAGTCTCCCAGAGCCTCGACGACACCGTACGAGCGTGGCGACGTTGGTCGACCTTCGTCGTGGCCGACACTCCCCGTGCGGACCTGGTGCGCCGCTCGGCCATCACCCTCAAGCTTTTGGACTACGCCGAGAACGGCGCCATCGTCGCCGCCGCGACTTCCTCACTGCCCGAGCGCATCGGAGGCGACCGGAACTGGGACTACCGCTATGCGTGGATCCGCGACGCGGCCTACACCGTGTTCGCCCTGCGCCGGATCGGCCTTCCCGACGAAGCCGGCGGCTTTCTCCATTGGGCGTTGACCGCCGCCTGGCGGGACGGACGACTGCGCGTGCTGTACGACGTGGACGGCCGGCCTCCGCCGCCGGAGGTGATCGACGCGGAACTGGAGGGCTACGACCGCTCCGCACCCGTTCGGTGGGGAAACGCCGCCGCTGAACAGGTCCAGCACGATGTCTACGGAGAGCTCCTCGACTGCGCCTTCCAGTGGGCGGCCACCGGCCGGCCCTTGAGCGCCGGCTTGTGGTACCGCCTGTCCGGCCTGGCTGAGCAGGCCCGCACCGCATGGCGGACACCGGATCACGGCATCTGGGAAGTACGTACCCAGGCGCGTCCGTTCACGTATTCCGCAGCAATGTGCCAGGTCGCCCTGGACCGGGCGACACGACTCGCCACCCGTCTGAACCTGCCGGGCAACGCCGCCGCATGGGCTGCGGAGGCCCGCCGCCTCGCCGGGCGGATCATCCACGACGCCTGGGACGAGCGCGCGCACTCCTTCACCGAGCACCTCGGTGCGACAGGCGGATTGGACGCCTCGCTTCTCGCCCTCCCGCTCCGACGCGTCCTACCCGCCGATCACCCCCGCATGATCGCCACAACGCGGGCGATCGCCGAACGCCTCGGCGCGGGCGACGGCCTGCTCTACCGCTACCTGCCGCAGGAGTCCCCCGACGGACTGGACCAGCCGGAAGGAGCCTTCCTGCTGTGCAGCTTCTGGCTCGTGGACAATCTCGCGGGCCAAGGCCGCACACACGAAGCCGCGGAACTGTTCGAGAAGCTGTGCTCCTACGCCAGCCCGCTCGGCCTGCTCGCCGAGCAGATCGACCCTCGCGACCACTCCTTCCTCGGCAACTTCCCCCAGGCACTCAGCCACGTCGGGCTGCTGTCCAGCGCCGTCGTCCTCGCCCGCGCAGAGCGCGGCATACGCCCGGAACTCTCCACGCACGCATGGTTTCGGTGAACGCGGCACCGGACGCCCGTCCCTGGTGGATTCCTGAGCAGCCAGTACGGGTGAGCGCAGAGCCGTTCCACTCAGCGTCCGTGCACCGCCACCAGGGAGACAGCCCCCGCTGCATGGCCCAGACTCGTAAGAAGACTGCCGGTCGATGACGCTGGAGAGGTCGGAACCGTGCATGACGTGCCGCTGTGGATGTGGGTGGCGTTCGCCGTCACCGTGCTGGTGTCGTTGGCCGTCGATCTTCTCGCGCACCGGCGGGAACACGTCATCGGTTTCCGCGAGGCCGCCGCTTGGAGCGGTGTCTGGGTAGGCTTGGCGATCGTCTTCGGTGGCGTGGTGTTCGCGGTGGTCGGCACGAGCGCCGGAGTCGAGTACACGACCGCATGGCTTCTGGAGAAGAGCCTGTCGGTCGACAACCTCTTCGTCTTCGCCTTGATCTTCGGCTACTTCAAGGTGCCGCGCGCCTACCAGCACCGCGTGCTGTTTCTCGGTGTCCTCGGCGCCCTGGTCTTCCGCGGCATCTTCCTCGCCGCCGGTGTAGCGGTGGTCAGCCGCTTCACCGCTGTCCTGTTCGTCTTCGCCGCGATCCTCTTCTACAGCACATACAAGATCTACAAAGAGGAGGACGACAGCTTCGACCCCGGCAAGAGCATCGCCGTGAAGTTGCTTCGCAAGGTCGTCCCGGTACGGGACGAGTACGCGGGGACCCACTTCTTCGTCAAGGAGGCCGGGAAACGGGTCGCCACGCCGCTGCTCGCCGTCGTGGCCGCGATCGAAGCCGCCGACCTCGTCTTCGCCGTCGACAGCGTGCCCGCCGTCCTGGCCGTCAGCAGTGACGCCTTCATCGTCTACACCAGCAACGCCTTCGCCATCCTCGGACTGCGCGCCCTGTACTTCATGCTCGCCGGGCTGCTCGACCGCTTCCACTACCTCAGCAAGGGCCTGGCGCTCATCCTCGCCTTCATCGGGGTCAAGCTCATCCTCCAGGCTTCCCACGAAACGATCAGTACCGCCGTGCCGGAAATTCCCTCACTCGTCAGCCTCGCCGTCATCGTCGCCGTTCTCGCCGTTTCCATCGGGCTGAGCATGGCTCGGCCCTTGCCGTCCCGCCCCACTGATGACCGATCGCGGACCGACGCCGACGCTATGCCCGCCTCTGCTGCCGCCGAGGATGCCTCTCATGTAGCTGACCGCGATCCACCGGACAATCACCACGGCACTGCCGAGCCGCCCGACACCTGAGACCCAAGTGACCACCAAGAAATAGTAAATACCTCCTAAAATGGAGATATGGGTGAGCAGAGAAAGGCAACCGCGTCGTCCGGGTACGTCTGCCGCTCGTGCAGAGAGCCCGTAGGCGCCGTTGTGAAACGACACAAGACCATGGGCGTTTTCGTTCCCGTCTGGACGGCAGGCCCGTGCCACAACCCACGATGTCTGGAGTACGTGCCCGAGCAGGAGCCGATCAGCTCAGCACGCAGGGGCACCACCGTTCAGCCGACGGGCTGGGAAAGCGACTGATCTCGGTACGGGCGCCGTGCTGTGGAGGCCGTCGCGCGCACCAAGGTGGTGAGACGGATGCTGCTGCCCATCGTGGTGGGGGTCGACGGATCAGAAAGCAGCTTGGGCGCGATCGACTGGGCCGCGGACGAAGCGGCCCTGCACGGCTTGCCACTGCGTCTCGTGCACGCCTGTCTGTGGGAGCGCTATGAAGGGCCCGCCTTCACGGAGTCCGCAGGGGTTGCTTCGGAACGCTTGCTCGCGCAGACCATCATCGACCGCGCCACCGAGCGGGCCCAGCAAGGTCATCCGGATGTGCGGATCGCGGTCGACATCGTTCCCGAGGACGCCGAAGCCGCCTTGTTGCGGGAGGCCCGACGCGCCACCGCCGTCGTAACAGGCTGCCGGGGAAGAGGACCGATCAGGGGTGCGCTGTTGGGCTCGGTCAGCCGTTCCCTGGCGACACGCGCCCCCTGCACGGTTGTCGTCGTACGCGGCCCTCAGAGGAACCGACAAGCAGCCAATGGTCCCGTCGTGATCGGCGTGGACGACCCCGCAAGCAGCGCTGCGGCGATCCGCTTCGCCTTCCACGAGGCCCAGGCGCGACGCTCCGTCCTGGAAGCCGTACGCGCCTGGCGTCGCCCCGCCCACAGGGCCCGGGCGCATCCCCTACTCGTCGGGAACCCCGCGCACGAACACGAGGATCAGGCAGCGGCGTTGCTGGACCGCGCTCTGCGCGATGCGGAACGCGAGCATCCCGACGTGCCGGTGCGCCGTGTCATCACCGAGGGCCCCGCCCACCACGTGCTGCTCACCCACTCGGCCACGGCCGACCTGCTCGTCCTTGGCACCCCGCGACGGCACGGACCCCTCGGGTTGCCCCTCGGGAGCGTGGCACATGCAGCGCTCCATCACGCCGACTGCCCGGTCGCGGTGGTACCACAACGCTGAGCCAGGACTTTGGCGGTGCTCGGCGTAACGTCCGCGCGGTGCGCCATGGCACGGCCTGCCTGCGGTGGGCCCGCGGTGGATCAGCCGTTAGGGAGAGAACGCGTCAGAAATGACGCGGGGTGTGCCGGGAAGTCGGGTCGGCGTCTGTCAGGGGCTGTATGCCCGTTGCCGGCCACCGGAGGTTCACACCCACATGCCTGCCACTCCGCGTTCGCGTCCACCCTTTCTCGGTTTTCTTCCCTGGCCCGAGCGGCAGGCTGTGGCCGGCGCGTTGCGGACGGAGACGGTCGGCGGCCTTGCCCTGCTGGCCGCGGCGTAGTGGCCCTGGTCTGGGCGAACGGCCCCTGGAGCGACGCCTATGAAACCGTGCGGGAGTTCCACTTCGGGACAGCGGCCCTGGGGCTCGACCTGAGCGTCGGGCACTGGACCGCCGACGGTCTGCTGACCATTTTCTTCCTGGTCGCCGGCATCGAGCTGAAACGCGAGCTGGTGGTGGGCGAGCTGCGCACCCCAGCCACCGCCGCGCTGCCGGTGGTGGCGGCCGTCTGCGGCATGGTCGTCCCCGCCGCGCTGTACGCCCTGACCGTCGGCAGCGGGGGCGGCAGCATGGAGGGCTGGGCGGTTCCCATGGCGACGGACATCGCCTTCGCCCTCGCGGTCCTGGCCGTGATCTCCACCCACCTGCCGTCGGCCCTGCGGGCCTTCCTGCTGACCTTGGCCGTGGTCGACGACCTCGGCGCCATTCTCGTCATCGCCGTCTTCTTCACCTCCCACATCAACCTGTGGGCCCTGCTGGGGGCCGCGGCCGGACTGGTCGTCTTCTACCTGCTGCAGAGGTTTCGGGTAACCGGCTGGTGGTGGTACGTGCCGCTGGGGGTCGCCATCTGGGCGCTGACGTACAACGGCGGGGTCCACGCCACGGTCGCCGGCGTGGCCATGGCGCTGCTGCTGCGCACCACCCCCGACGAAGGGGAGAAGCAGTCGCCCGCCCTGCGGACCGAGCACCTGCTGCGCCCGCTGTCCGCCGGGGTCGCGGTACCGCTGTTCGCCCTCTTCGCCGCCGGCGTCAGCGTCTCCGGCGACGCGCTGAGCCAGGTGTTCACCTCACCGAAGCCGCTCGGGGTGGTCATCGGCCTGGTCGCCGGCAAGGCCCTCGGCATCTTCCTCGGCACCTACCTGGCGGCCCGGTTCACCCGGGCCCAGCTCAACCCGGACCTCGCCTGGGCCGACGTCTTCGTTCTGTCGGCCCTGGCAGGCATCGGCTTCACGGTCGCCCTGCTCATCCGGGAGCTCGCCTTTCCCGGCAGCGCCACCGGCGAGCACGTCAAAGCCGCCGTCCTGGTCGGCTCCCTCCTCTCGGCGGCACTGGCCGCTGTACTGCTGCGCCGCCGTAACGTGATCTACCGGCGCCTGTCCGAGGAGGAGAACCTCGACGCGGACGCCGACGGCATCCCCGACATCTACCAACGCAGTTCCCACACCACCACCGCGACAGAACGGCAGAGCGGACAGACGGGCTGATGACCGCCGGCGCGGCCCCTGCTCGCACCGGCGATCATCCTCGCGGCGCTTGTCATCACAACCGCACTCACCGAACTCCGGCATCCGGGCACAGCCCGCGAGGAGTGGGCCTTCGTCACCGACGGGAAGGCCCTGGCTGCGGGAGCCGTCGCGGCAGCGGCCACCGTCCTGCTCGGCTGGGACCACATCGGAATCACCGGCGCGCCGGCCTGGGCATGTCTGGTGGGGACGCTCACCGCCCAGCTCTTTCACCGGTCCACACGCCGCGCGTGACAGCCGTGATGCCGCGCCACCGGTCGAAGAGCCTGTCCTCCTTCCCGCCTGTCATGGTTGCGCAGCGCTATGTGCCGGCTCCGCGTAGCGGGAGGGGTGCCTGCCGGCCGAGGAGTTCGGCCAGGCCCTGACGGGTCGCGGCGAGCACCACCCGGTCCTCGGGCCGCAGCACGTATCCGGGGTGAAGGTCCCATACGAGTCCGCCAGGACGGCCGGTGCCGTCCGCTGTCGGTATGGCGGCGAGGTCGGGCACCCGCTCGTCCGGTGCCGCCATGTCGATGGCCAGGACACGCCAGGCTCCAGGGCGGAACGACTCGGTGATCGTCCGCCCCTCCAGCTGCGGGTGTCCGGCGACGTTCAGGGCGGCGAAGAGCAGCACGCGGCGCTCGATCGGTATGGCACCCAGGACCTGGCGGCCCATCATGGCCCCCGCGAAGGCCGGCGCCGCGAGACTGGAGACGCTGCGACTGCGGGTGAGCGCCCGGGGATGGGCGGCACGCAGCGTGCGGTAGACGGCCGTGGCGAACCCGTCGTCGTACAGCCGCAGGGCCACCCTCAGGTCGGGTGTGACGGTGCGTGCGTACAGGGCCGCTTCCAGGTTCGTCGTGTCGCTGCTGGTGAGGGCGAGCAGGGCGTGTGCGCGGTGGATCTTGGCGGCTTCCAGCACGCCTTCCTGGGTGACGTCGCCGATGACGGTGGGAACGCGCAGGCGGCGGGCGAGCGGGATGCCGCGTGCTTCGGGGTTCTCTTCGACGCACACCACGGGGATGTCGAGTTCCCGCAGCCGGGCCAGCACCCGGGTGCCCACCTTGCCGAGGCCGAGCAGGACGACGTGGCTGGACAGGCCGCGGGGCGGGCGGCGGAGCGAGGAGGCGGCGCGGAAGGTGCCGAGCGCCTCCAGGACGGCCGCGAGCAGCACGGGCAGGAGCAGCAGGCCGGCCAGACCGGCGAGGAGCTGAAGGACCTGTCGCGCCGTGGGTTCGCCGATCGCCGGGTCACCGATCGCGAAGAGGTCGAGAAGGGTGAGGTAGGCGGCGTGCAGCGGATGGTCACCGGTGGTGAGCCACGTCGCGACGGCCACCCCCAGGACGCAGGCCGCCAGACCGGCCAGTGACCAGCGCAGCCGGCGTGAGAAGAGGGAACCCAGCGGCAGTCCGCGCTTCATCAGCCGTCGCTGTGCGGAAGCGGACGCGGTGTGGGTAACGGCTTCGAGCACCACCGTGCCATGTCCGGTGGCTCCGGCGACGGTGTCGTCGTCAGGGAGCAAAATCGGCGCTTCGCGGCCGCTGGCGTCCGAGCCCTCCGACCCGGCCGGGTCGTTCGTAGTCGACGAGAGCAGGGCGAGGGTGCACAGGCCGGGGCCGGCCGCCCGACCGTGGTCAGGCGGCGTGCGTTCCACAGCGCGCAGCAGCAGTCCGTCGGCCTGGACGACCTTGCTGGTGCCCGCGACGGCGGTGGCGGCGAGCGCGGGTGCCGCCGTGTCCGCGTCCGACACAACGGTGGTGGAGGTATCCAGGGCCTCCGGGTCGAGTCCGGGCACGGCGAGGGCCGCGGCCTGGTCGAGGAGTTCCTCCAGGTGCTGTCCGAGCTTGCGGTTGTAGAGCCGGATGACCAGCCGCAGCCTGGGATTGAGTCGACGCGCGGCCAGCGCGGCGCGGATGTTGGTCTCGTCGTCGTCATGCACGAGCGCCAAGGCCGCCGCCTCGCTCACGCCCGCCGCGGCCAGGGTGGCCGCGTCGAGCTCGGCGGCCTCGATGATGCGGGGTGCGGCGGTGGGGCCGGAGCCGACCGAGGGCTCGGCACGGTTCATGGCGGCCTGTACCCGGCCGAGCAGAGTCCCGGCGAGCGTTCTTCCGGCGGTGGCACCGATGCGCCGCGGCGGCGGTACGACGAGAGTGACTCGCTCCCGGTACACCGTGGCGAGCTCGTCCGCCAGCCGCTCGGCGAGCGCGTCGTCACCGCACACGATCATGTGTCCCGGACGCGGCGCGCCCCGTGCGGGCTGAGGAAACTGGATCATGCCGTACGGCACCCCCGTGTCAGTCGGAGGAGGAGCGGGGGCACAGGGACACGTACCACCGCGAAGACCACGCTGACCACCACGCCCGGCCCCCCGATCGGCGAAACTTCCGCCTCCGTCCCCCAAGATCGCCGACCAGACTTCCCGGCACGCCGCGGGGAAGCGTACCTGCTCCTGACGCCCTGTCACAGAGGATCCGCGGGGGTCCTGGCCGCCAGCCGGCCGGCTGTGGAGAGCCCGGCACTAAAAGCCGCGTAAACATTGCCGGAAGCAGGCAATGCCGTGCACAGGGTCCACATGTGACGATGCAGCTACCGACGGGGGTAAGGCAAGGAGAGGCGGTGTCGGCGGATGGCCTGGTTTCTGGGACTCGGCATTGCGGGGGTCGTCCTCCTTGCCCTGTCGTTCGTCCTCGACGGCCTGCTTGAGGGGCTGTTCGACGGCATCGCCGTTCTGGACGGCATCGTCGACGGGCTGCTGTCGCTGCCGGTGATCGCCGGGTTCCTGTCCACGCTCGGGTTCTCGGGGGCGATCGTCATGGGGACCACAGGGCTGGGCGCGGTGGGGGCCGTGGTGATCGGGGTGCCGGCCGGCGTGCTCACCGGCTGGTTCGCCTACTGCCTCAGCCGCGCTCTGATGCGCGACTCTTCCGGGGCCCCGCGTGACGACGACCTGATCGGCGCGTCGGGGTCGGTGGTCACCTCCATCCCCGCCCATGGCTACGGCGAGGTGCTCGTCCACCTGGCCGGGCAGCCGGTGAAGCTCTCGGCGAAGAGCCCGGTTCCGGTGGCCCGGGGAGCCGAGGTCTGGGTGGAGCGGGCGCTGTCGCAGTCGGCGGTGTCCGTCCGCCCGGTCGAGCGCTGAACCACGCGACCTGTCGGGCTTCCGGCACCCGGTCCAGCGGTGCCGTTCATATACGCACACATCCTTATCGAATGCCGTCCTCAGGGAGGGCTGAGGGGACAACACCATGAGTTCCGTCGTTATCGCGGCAGGGGGAGTCGTCGTACTCCTGGTGCTGGTCGCGCTGGTCGTCGTCAGCCGGTACAAGGTGGCCGGTCCGAGCGAGGCGTTCATCGTCACCGGCCGGCGTGGCAAGAAGTCCACCGATCCGGAGACCGGCCGGATCTTCACCGACAACAGCGGTCAGAAGGTCGTGGTCGGCGGCGGCGTGTTCGTCGTGCCGTTCGTGCAGCAGAAGTTCACCCTCGACCTGTCTTCCCGGCACATCCCTGTGGCCGTGCGCGGTGCGGTCACCCTGCGCGGGGTGAAGG
This sequence comes from Streptomyces sp. NPDC052016, assembly GCF_044548445.1. Classification (NCBI taxonomy): domain Bacteria; kingdom Bacillati; phylum Actinomycetota; class Actinomycetes; order Kitasatosporales; family Streptomycetaceae; genus Streptomyces; species Streptomyces sp. NPDC052016. Next base: position 119,613 of record NZ_JBIUBX010000001.1, on the reverse strand, counting down.
CCAACCTCGAAGGGGTCGCGATCGTCAAGGTCGGCGGCACCGAGGACTCGATCCGGGCTGCCGCCCAGCGGTTCCTGATGCAGCAGGACGGCATCGTCGGCTTCACCCAGGAGGTGCTCTCCGGCGCGCTGCGGGCCATCGTGGGCCGGATGTCGGTGGAGGACATCATCCGCGACCGCGCGGCGTTCGCCGGGCAGGTGGCCGAGGAGGCGGAGGCGAGCCTGTCCGGGCAGGGCCTGGTGCTGGACGCCTTCCAGATCCAGGACATCACCACCGAGGGCTCCTACCTGGAGGACCTGGGACGCCCGGAGGCGGCCCGCGCGAAGCAGGAGGCCGACATCGCCGAGGCCGTCGCCCGGCGCGCCGCCGAGCAGGCCCGGCTGAAGGCGGAGGAGGAGATCGCGGTCGCCCAGCGGACCTTCTACCTCAAGCAGGCCGAGATCAAGGCCGAGACCGATGAGGCCGCCGCCCGCGCAGCGGCTGCCGGTCCGCTCGCCGAGGCGGCCCGCCAGCAGGAGATCCTCACCCAGCAGGAGAAGGTCGCCGAGCGGCAGGCTGCGCTGACCGACCGTCAGCTCGACACCCAGGTCCGCAAGCCGGCCGACGCCCAGCGGTACGCGGCTGAGCAGGAGGCCGAGGCCAGGCGGGTGGCCCGGGTCAAGCAGGCCGAGGCGGAGCGGCTGGCGGAGATCGCGTCCGCGCAGGCGGAGGCGGAGCGTGCCCGGCTGACCGGTGAGGGCGAGAAGCAGCGGCGGTCGGCACTGGCCGAGGCGGAGGCCCTTGAGGGCCTCAAGCAGGGTGAGGCCGAGCGGTCCCGGCGTGCGGCGATCGCGGAGGCGGTCCGGCTGGAGGGTGAGGCCGAGGCGGCGGCGATCGGTGCGAAGGCCGCCGCCGAGGCCGAGGCGATGGAGAAGAAGGCCGACGCCTTCGAGCGCTACGGCGACGCTGCGGTGCTGCAGATGCTGGTGGAGGTGCTGCCCCAGGTGGTCGCCAAGGCCGCCGAGCCGCTGAGCGCCGTGGACAAGATGACGGTCATCTCCACCGACGGGGCGAGCCAGCTGTCGCGCACCGTCGCCGACAACGTGGCCCAGGGAATGGAACTGCTCAGCTCCACCACCGGAGTCGATCTCGCCGAGCTGCTGAAGGGCATCACCCAGCGGGAGGGAGCTGCCCAGCCCGCGACCACGGCGGCCGCTGAAGCCAACGGAAAGATCCCGATCAGTTGAGTGTCGACGCGACGAACTGGTAAAGGAGCCCGGGTGGCATCGCCGCCCGGGCCCCGAGTCGGAAGCGCCGCCGCAGCGGCGACCGGCCGTGGCAGAGGACTGGAGCGGCGGTCGGCTTGTGTGGCGGAAAGACAGGGAGTGAGCAGCGCTCGCCTGGCTCCGGGTGGCGGTCTGGTCAGCGTGGGTAGTGCTCTTGGCGGTCGCCTCGTTGCATGGCTGGGCACCGGTACGTGCCCGCGCCCGACCAGTCGTCGAGCCGTCCCCGCGCCCGTGGCCTGGCACTGCTGCTGATCCGGGTCAGCGGGCTTGTCGGGCCGGTGGAGTCGATGGGATGCCGACGCCGTCAGATCGCATGGACCGTTCCGGCACCGGCGGACCGCTTCCACGGATGGAACCCGACCCCCGGGTCGTGCCCTGGTGGCGGGTGCGGGTTCTGCGGGAGGTCTCGCAGGTGGGGCCCGCCACCCTCAACGCGGCGTTCGCGGTGGTGACGCTGCTGGAGTGGTGGCTGTGGACCAGGGACTTCAAGAACTACCTACCGCTGCTCGTCGGCGTCCTGTCCGCTTGCAACGCCGTTCGGCTGGGGCGGCTGGCACTGCGAGCGGTGCCCGTGGTGCGGGCGATGCACCGAGCCGCCCGAGCAGCCGTTCCCGTGCCCAAACGCTACGTGGCCCTGCCGGGGTTCGACGACGGGCTGGTCCTCATCCTGTTCCCCGCGCACGGAGGGCCGGAGGACCTGCCGGAAGCCTCCCTGGAAGTCAACCCGCCCGGTGATCCGAGACATCCGGGGCGGAACATTGTCCCACCGGTCGGAACGCTGGAGCTGCGGGGCTGGCTGGACGACACTCCTACCGTCGTTCCCTGGATCGATAGCCGCCCGCTGTGGCCTCGGAAGCCGTACGAGAAGGTGGATCTCGACGACCGGCAGGAGCGGGACCACTTCGCCACACTGATGGGCCGGGGTACACCACAGCGTGCGGACGGTATTCCGTAGGCCCCGAAGTGGGCGGGACGGAAGGTCTGTGACTCTGGTCGGCCGCGCGCCGGCAGGACGCCGACGAGCATCGAGATCGAGGAGGACGCGTGACACGGCCGGCGGAACCCGACGAGTTCCTGGCGGGGTACGCCCGGATCCTGGCCGACGTCTGCGCCACCGGCCGCCGGCTGACCCGGGACGAACTGGAATCCCTCCGCGCTCAGGGAGAGCAGGCAGCGGAAGCGGGCCTGGGACTGCGTGCCCTCGTCCGCCGGCACCTGTCCGCCGCCCGCGAGCTCTCCCCCACCCTGTCGCCCGCAGGAGTCGAGCGTGTGCTCACCGCCATCGAACAGGCGGTTGATGCCTTCGCCGAAGGCCACGAACGCGCCCAGAAACTGGCGGTACGCCAGGAGGAGGCAGCCCGCCGAGAGTTCATCGACGACCTCCTCTACGGCCGCAGCGACCTCGGCCGACTGGCCGAGCGCGCCGAACGCTTCGGCCTGCTCCTCTCCCGCGCCCACGCCGTCGCCGTGGCCCAGGGGCAAACCCCGGTCGACGACACGCACTCCGCCACCCGCCAAGTGGACAGGGCACTTGTCGCGCGCTTCGGCGAACGCCACTTCCTGCTCACCACCAAAGACGGCCGCCTCGTCTGTATCGCCCCCGGCGACCGGAACGACGTGCTCGCCTTCTTCGCCAAGCAGGCACACGCAGCCACCGAGCACGGTCGCGCCGCCATCGGCCGCCCCCACCCCGGAGCCGGCGGGGTCGTCCACTCCTACGAGGAAGCCCTCAACGCCCTCGACCTGGCCGACCGCCTGAATCTTGAGGAGCCAGTGCTGCGCGCCGCCGACCTGCTCGTCTACCCCGTCCTCACCCGCGACCGGCAGGCCATGGCCGACCTCGTCCACAGCGCCCTCGGCCCGCTCCAGCAGGCACGCGGCGGCGCCAAGCCCCACATCGGAACCCTCACCGCGTACTTCGAGGCGGGGTGCGTGGCGGCCGAGGCGGCACGCCGACTGCGTCTGAGCGTGCGAGCCCTGACGTACCGCCTCGAGCGCATCCACACGCTCACGGGCACCAACCCGGCGGACCCCGTCCACCGCTACACCCTGCAGACCGCCGTCATCGGCGCCCGGCTTCTCGGCTGGCCGGACAACGACGTCTGACCCCTGAGCGAGAGAGGTCGGATGACGCTGCACGCGAGCGCCCCGGGAAGCCGGGGCGCTCGGGTCAGTGGCTGCCGTTATGCCACCTGTGGCTGCAAGAAGCGGGCCAGCAGGTCGTCCAGGCTCACCATGCCGGTGAGCTGGCCGGAGTCGTCGCGGACGACGGCGAGCGAGGCCCGGCGTCGGCGCAGCAGGTCGATCGCCTCGGCGACCGTGGCATCCTCGCTCAGCTCGGGCACCGGGCGGGCCAGGGAGCGCGCGCTGGTGGTCCGTCCCTGGGCGCGGGCGACCAGGGCGTCGCGGGCGTGGACCGAGCCGAGGACGGTGCCGTGCGCGCGGACCAGGAGCCGGGTGCGGTCGTTGCCGGCGGCCAGGCGCAGGATCTCGTCGGCGTCCGCGCCGGCGGCCACCGAGGTGATCTCCGCGGCCGGGACCAAAAGGTCCCGTACCGGGGTCTCGGGCTCGGTGAGGGAACGCGTCAGCAGCTCCGAGTCCGACTCGCTGATCAGGCCGAGCCGCTCCGACTCCTCCACCAGGTGCGCGAGCTGCTCCCGGTTGTGAACCGAGGCCAGCTCGTCGCGCGGGGTCACCCGACAAAGACGTACCAGCCCGTTGCTCATCTTGTTGAGCGCCGAGATCAGCGGGCGTACGGCCTTGACCACGCCCCGGAAGGGCGGGGAAAGCAGCATCGCCGAGCGCTCGGGATGGGCGATGGCCCACGACTTGGGCGCCATCTCGCCGACCACCATGTGCAGGAAGACCACCACGACCATGGCCACGGCGAACGCGACGCCGTAGCTGAGCGCGCTGGGCAGGCCCAGCTTGTGCAGCAGCGGGTCGAGTTCATGGGAGATCGCGGGCTTGGACACCGAGCCCAGCCCCAGCGTGCACACGGTAATGCCCAACTGCGCGCCGGCCAGCATCAGCGACAGCTCCCGCATACCGGCCAGAGCCGCCTTGGCGCCGCGCGCGCCCTCGGCCGCCGCCTTCTCCATGCGGTGGCGCTTGGCGGCGACGAGCGCGAACTCGGCGGCGACGAAGAACCCGCTGCCGATCAGCAGCAGCACGGTGACGAAAATCGCCATCGGGAAGCTCATGCCGACTCCTCCGCCATCTCGGCCACCAGCCGCTGGATCCGAACCCGCTCCGGTACGTGCCGGTCGAGGGTGCGTACGTCGATCACCGCGCTGCCGCCATCCGGCAGATGCACGGTGAGGCGGTCACCGATGGCCGGGAAGCGACCCAGCCGGTCGACGATCAAGCCGGCCACGGTGTCGTAGTCCTCCTCCTCGGGCAGCTCGATGCCGGTGGCCTCGGCCACCTCGTCCAGACGGCGCCCGGCGGCCACCAGCCAGCCCTCCCCGTCCGCGACCGCGGTCTCGGTGACGGTGTCGGACTCGTCGGCGATGTCGCCCACCAGTTCCTCGGCGATGTCCTCGTAGGTGACGATGCCGGCCACGCCGCCGTGCTCGTCCAGGACCACGGCGAACTCGTCGTCCCGCTCCCGCATCTGCTCCACGGCGTCCGGCAGCGGCAAGGTGTCGGGCAGCAGCAGCGGCCGGCGGGCCGCCGCGCCCGCCGTGGTGGCGGTGAGCCGGTCGGCGGGCAGCGTCATCAGCTCGCGCACACCGAGCACACCTGCGATGTCGTCCGGGTGATCGCCGAACACGGGGTAGTTGGAGTGGCCGTGCTTGCCGATGAGGTCGATCGCCTCGACCGCGGTGGCATCCCTGCGGACGAACACAGCGTCCGCGCGCGGCACCATCACCTCGTCCAGCGTCCGCTCGGAAAACTCCAGGGCGTGGTCGAGCAGCGCGGCGGTGTCCTTGGGCAGCTGCCCCTGCTCGTGGGACTCGCCGATCAGATGGCCCAGCTCCTCCAGGGTGGCACCGTGATGCAACTCCTCCACGGGCTCGATGCCAGCCTTGCGCAGGAGCCTGTTCGCCGCGCCGTCGAAGATGCGCACGACGGGTCCGACGACCCTCAGGTACGCCAGCGTGGAAGCGGCCAGGGACTTCGCCAGCCGCTCGGGAACGGCGATGGCGAGGTTCTTCGGGGCCAGCTCACCGATCACCATCTGCACGACGGTGGCCAGCACGAAGGCGAGCACCACGGAGATGCCACTGACGGCGCCGTCGGGCATGCCCAGGCCGGACAGCGCGGGCCTGAGCAGCGCGGACACGGACGGCTCGGCGATGAAGCCGACGACAAGGCCGGTCACGGTGATACCGAGCTGGGCGCCCGACAGCATGAACGACAGCCGCTCCAGCACCCTCAGGGCGCGAGCGGCGCGCCTGTCCCCCGCCTCGGCCTCACGGGCGAGGGCGAGCCGGTCGGCGGAGACGTACGCGAACTCCTGGGCGACGAAATAGCCGGTACCCAGGGTCAACACCAGGACGGCCAGCAGGCCGAGTGCGGCACTCATCGAACACCACCCCGCCGCGTGCCGTGCTCAGGAATGACCTGGCGGGATGGTCGGGGACTGTGCCCCGGAGAGTCCGTCGATCTGGCGGACAAGTGGGTGCTCCTTCACTAGAACGTTCACCTTGGCAACGATTCTGACCGCATCCGTGTTCCCGGGCGCGGCGTTCCTGGGCCGGTGACGAGGCGAGAGGCCGCTCACGCCCGGCCTGGCGCCGGTCCCACCAGCTCGGACAGCACGTCATCCATCGTCACGAACCCGATCACCTTTCCGTGCTCCCCGAGGACCCCCGCGAGATGGCTCCGCTCGGCGCGCAGAGTGGTGAGGGCGTCGTCCAGCGGGGTGTCGATATGGACCCGCGTGACCGGGTGCAGGGCCGTGCGCGGGAAGGGCCGGTCGCGGTCGGCGACCCCGAGGGTGTCCTTGATGTGCAGGTAGCCCAGGAGGGCGCCGTCGGGGCCGGTGACCGGGAAGCGGGAGTATCCGGCCTCGGCGGCCACTCGCTCCAGCCGCGCCGGGGTGATGGTGTGGTCGACGGTGCGCATCCGCTGAGCCGGGACGAGGATCTCCCCGACCGGGCGGGCGCCGAGCTCCAGCGCGTCCCGCAGCCGCTCGCCGTCGGCCGGGCTGAGCAGTCCGGCCTCGCTGGAGTCCAACACCATGCGGGCCAGCTGGTCGTCGGTGAAGACCGACTCGACCTCGTCCTTCGGCTCCACGCGCAGCAGCTTCAGCAGGGCGTTGGCGAAGGCGTTGACCCCGAACACGAACGGCCGCAGGGCCCGGGTCAGCGCCACCAACGGCGGGCCCAGCAGCAGGGCGCTGGGCACGGGGGCGGCGAGCGCGATGTTCTTCGGCACCATCTCGCCGATCAGCATGTGCAGATACGTGGCGAGCGTCAGCGCGATGGCGAAGGCGACCGGATGCACCAGGCCGTGGGGGATGTGCACCGCCTCGAAGGCGGGTTCCAGCAGGTGGGCGACAGCCGGTTCGGCGACCGCGCCGAGCACCAGCGAGGAGACGGTGATGCCGAGCTGGGCGGTGGCCATCATCGCGGAGAGGTGCTCCAGCGCCCACAGCGTCATCCTCGCCCGCCGGTCGCCCGCCTGGGCGCGGGGTTCGATCTGGCTGCGGCGTACGGAGACCAGGGCGAACTCGGCGCCGACGAAGAACCCGTTGGTCAGCAGCGTCAGGGCGCCGATGACCAGCTGCAGGGCGGTCATCGGGTCCCGCCCGCGAGCTGGGCCGGCAGTACAGCGGCCGGTTCGGTGATACGTATCCGGTCGGCGCGGTGGTGCTCCACCACCACCACCTCCAGCCGCCAGCCGTCGAGGTCGAGGGTGTCGCCCTTGGCGGGGATGCGGCCCAGGCGGGTCGCGACCAGTCCCGCCACGGTCTCGTACGGCCCCTCCGGCGCTGTCAGCCCTATGTCCGCGAGCTGGTCGATGCGGACACTGCCGTCCGCCTCCCACACCGCGCGGCCGTCCTGGCCCGCCGGAGCGGGCACCAGGTCGGGCGTCTCGGCGGGGTCGTGCTCGTCGATGACCTCGCCGACGACCTCCTCGACGATGTCCTCCACGGTCGCCACACCCGCCGTGCCGCCGTACTCGTCGATGACCACGGCCATGGTGCGGCTCGCGCGCAGCCGTTCCAGCAGGCGGTCGGCGGTGAGGCTGTCGGGCACCAGCAGGGGCTCGGTGGTCAGCGCCGTGATGGGGGTGACCACCCGTTTCTCGGGCTCCAGGGCGAGCACGTCACGGATGTGCACGGTGCCGACGACCTCGTCGAGGCTGTCGCGGTAGACCGGGAAGCGGGACAGGCCGGTGGCATGGGAGAGATTGGCCGCGTCGGCGGCCGTCGCGTGCACTTCGAGCGCCTTCACGTCGACCCTCGGGGTCATGACGTTCTCGGCGGTCAGCTCGCTCAGGTGCAGGGTCCGTACGAACAGCTCGGCGGAGTCGGCTTCCAGTGCCCCCTCGGCGGCTGAGTGCCGGGCCAGCGCGCCCAGCTCCTCCGCCGTGCGCGCAGAGACCAGCTCCTCGGCCGGCTCCAGGCCGAAGCGGCGTACGAACCGGTTCGCGGTTCTGTTCAGATGCCCGATGAACGGGCCGAAGGCGGCCGTGAACGCACGCTGCGGCCCGGCGACCACCTTGGCCACGGCCAGCGGCCGGGAGATCGCCCAGTTCTTCGGCACCAGCTCACCGACCACCATCAGTACGACGGTCGAGACCGCAACGCCCAGCACGGTCGCCACGGACGACGCGGCACCGCCCAGACCGACCGCCTCCAGCGGGCCGTGCAGCAGCGCGGCGAGGGACGGCTCGGCGAGCATGCCGATCACCAGCGAGGTGACGGTGATGCCCAGCTGGGCGCCGGAGAGCTGGAGAGTCAGACGGCGTACGGCCTTCAGCGCGCCGTCCGCGCCGCGCTCGCCCGCCTCGGCGGCACGCTCCAGCTCACCGCGCTCCACGGTGGTCAGGGAGAACTCGGCCGCGACGAACACCGCGCAGGCCAAGGTGAGGAGGAGGGCCAGCAGGAGCAGCAGGACTTCGGTCACCGTGCCACCCCCGCTCCTTCACTCTCATGAGTCGGACGGGGTACGGCACGGCGGGTACTGGGAGGCTCACCCATCGGGGGAACGTCGCTCCTTCTGATCACGCACACAACACGGAAAACAGGGGATGGAAACAGAATCGCCTGCTTCTACACCCACTGTAAAGGAGCGGCAAAGCGACACCTTCGCCGACTCCTGGGAGCCGGTTTTCAGCCGTTGTCGCAACGCGGGCCCGTGCGAGGCCATTCCCCCGGCGCCGACCGTCCTATGCTTCTACTCGCTTGTAGAAGGGCCTTCTTCGACCCGGAACACATAGACGCACGTGAAGGAGTGAACGCCACGATGGTGTTCAAACGACTGCTCGGCTCGCTCGGCGTGGGCGGCCCCACGGTCGACACGGTCCTCGACCCGGCTCCCGTCCGGCCCGGTGGCACGCTCAGCGGCCAGGTCCGCCTCAAGGGCGGCACCGCCGACTTCGACATCGAGCACATCACCCTGGAGCTGGTGGCCAGGGTCGAGGCCGAGCACGCGGAGGGCGAGAGCGAAGGCGCCGTCGCCTTCGAGCGGTTCACCGTCGGAGGCGGCTTCCGGCTCGCCGAGGGCGAGGAGCGCAGCGTGCCGTTCAGTGTGACGCTGCCGTGGGAGACGCCGATCACCGAGCTGTACGGACAGGCGCTCGGCATCGTGCTCGGCGTGCGCACCGAGCTGTCCGTGGCCGGCGCCAAGGACAAGGGCGACCTCGACCAGCTCGACATCGCCCCGCTGCCCGCCCAGGAGGCCATCCTGGAGGCGCTCGGTCAGCTCGGGTTCGGCTTCCGGTCCGCCGACCTGGAGTACGGCCGCATCGGCGGCACCGGCCAGCAGCTGCCGTTCTACCAGGAGCTCGAACTCACCCCGGCCCCGCAGTACGCCCACCAGGTCAACGAGATCGAGCTGACCTTCCTGGCCAACCCGGGCGGCCTGGAGGTGGTCCTGGAGGCCGACAAGCGCGGCGGCCTCTTCACCTCCGGTCACGACGCGCTCACCCGCTTCACCGTCGGCCACCACGAGGCACGCGACTGGAACACGGAAGTCGACGGCTGGATCCGCCAGTTGGTCGAGCACCGGGCGTCCTACGGCGCTCACGCCGGACACGGACACGGCGACCACCACCACGACGGCCACCACTCCGGCCCCGGCATGGGCACCGCCGTCGCCGCGGGCGCGGCCGGGCTCGCGGTCGGCGTCGGCGGCGGCATGGTCGCGGCCGAAGTCGTCGACGAGGTCGGGGACTTCTTCGAGGGCGACGAGGAAGACGAAGGCTGAGCCGGAGCGAGGACGAGCGCGGACCGCAGACAGGGAGGAGAGAGGGCTCACTGCCACTCCCCTCCTGGTAACTTCTACAGTGTTGTAGAAAATCGACGTTCGTATGGAGTTCTCATGGCCCTGTGGGACCGCATCAAGGAGTCCGCATCGACGATGCAGACCCAGCTCATGGCGAAGAAAAACGACCTGAAGAGCGGCGCCTTCCGCGACGCCAGCATGGCGATGTGCGCCCTGGTCGCCGCCGCCGACGGCACGGTCGACCCCTCCGAGCGGCAGCGGGTGGCCCAGCTCATCGCCACCAACGAGGTGCTCCAGAACTTCCCCGCCGACGACCTGCGCCGCCGCTTCGAGGACAACCTCGACAAGCTCACCACCGACTTCGACTTCGGCAAGGTCAGCGTGATGCAGGAGATCGCCAAGGCGAAGAAGAAGCCCGCCGAGGCACGGGCCGTCGTCCAGATCGGCATCGTCATCGGCGGCGCCGACGGGGACTTCGACAAGGACGAGCAGGCCGTGGTGCGCGAGGCGTGCTACGCGCTCGACCTGCCGCCGCACGAGTTCGACCTCTGACCGATCAACGCCCCACGTGCCCGGCGGACGCAAGCGGCGCGCCCGCCGGGCACGGTTGGTCAGCGGATGTCGGGGATGCCGTGGGGCGCACATCCCTTCTGACGACCCGAGTCACCAGGTCGGCCACGGCATTGCCTCCTGCATCACCCCGACTCCGAGCACCCCGGCCGGCTTCTCCAAGCCCGCCGGACAGGTGACCGCCGTGGTACTGGCGCAGTGAGGGGCGGTACCTGCCCCCACCGCGGTGAGGCCGCGCGTCGCGCAGCTTCACCTTGTGAGACTCTTCGCCGGGCTCGGCGTGCTGGTCGATCACGCCCAACCGCGCCCGGCAGGGCTCACAGCGGCGTCGCGGCATGCAGGATGAGGACCATCGTCACCGCCGAGTTCGCCGACGACATCGCCGATACAGCCGTTCCCGCGGCCGCGCCCCACGCCGCCAGACCCACCGACGTGAACACCGACGGCCAGCTGCGCACCGCCGGAGCCGGCCCCAGCAGGGCCGCCACGCGGCGCGGCACCGGACCGGGCGCGGCGAAACCGGCGAGCGTGGCCACCGGGGTCCCGCGCGACACGAGAGCCGCCTTGCCGATCGCGCATGCCACCGTCCGGCGGCTGCCGATGACCTGAGCCGCGTCCTCGTCCGCCCACCGCTCGGCCGTGTACGACACCGCCGTCCGCAGCGGCCGCAGGAACGGATTGGCTCGCGCGGCCAGTTGGACGGCGAGCAGGAAGCGGTCGTGTCGGGCGGCCAGATGGGCGCGCTCGTGGGCGAACAGTCCCCGGCGCTCGGCGGGTTCGAGGCAGTCCAGCAGAGCCGTGGTCACCACCACGCGATCCCGGCGTCCGCCCGGCAGGGCGTAGGCGTAGGGGAGTTCGTCGGACAGTACGGCGACCTCCGTGTCCGGCAGCCCGGACAGCGCACGGTGGGCCCTGCGGCGCACCCGGCCGTGTCGCCACAGAGTCCGGCCGCAGGCCACCACCACCGCACACAGCGCGGGGATCGCCGCCTTGCCGACGACCTCGTCATAGGGAACCGCCGCCCGCACCTCGGGGTCCGACCAGCCGTCCGGCAGCGGGTTCCCGGGCAGTTGGGCGGTGCCGACCACCATCACCAACCCCAGGCAGACCGTGCTGCACGTCGCCATCACCGCGGCCACCCCGGTCAGCAGCCTCGTCGCGGTCCGCGGATGCAGATGCTGCTCGGCCAGCCGTGCGATCGGCCATGCGGTGAGCGGCAGGACCAGCGGAAGAAAGACGAAGACCCCCACGAGGTGTCAGCCTTCCCCGTCGCCCCGGGACTGATCCAACAGGTGGCGCAGAAGCTGTTCGTCGTTGGGATCGAGCCCGGTGACGAAGCTGGCCAGCACCGCCTGCCGGTCGCTCTCGGCGTCCAGCACCTTGCGCATCTTCCGCGCGGCCAGACCTGCCTGGTCCGAGGCGGGCGTCCAGGCGAAGGAGCGACCCGCCCGCTCCCGGGTGACCGCACCCTTGGCCAGCAACCGGGTCAGGATCGTGATCACCGTCGTATAGGCGAGGTCCCCGCCGAGCCGCTCCCGCACCCAGCCGACCGTCGCCGGACCGTCCGCCTCCCGCAGCGCCGACAGGACCAGCGCCTCCAGCTCGCCCTGCCCCCGCCGCCGGGGACGCTGCCGCTGATCCGCCACGCCCTGTCTCCCTTCCACCGCCGTCCGTTTCCCGACCGGACATCGTATAGATGTCGGCCGCGATCCATCGCCGTCCGAACCGTCCGCCGAGCCGCTCCGGCCCCGCCAAGACATCTACAAAAATCGCCGCCATGCGCCACGACCCCGGCGGCCCGCACTTCTCCTGCACCCTGTTCCCGCAGTACAGCACCCTTGACCGGGCCGGAGAACCCGTCGCCCGCCTCGCCGCCGTCAGCGAACGCCCGTGGTCACACGGCACGCTCGTCGCGCGCCCACGCGGCCGGCCTCCACGTGACCGGGCGCATCCCGCCGTCGCCCCCCGACGACGCACTCGGCCGCATCGACGCCGAGATCCTGTTGCTCGCGGAAGACGCCACCACACCACCGACGGACTGACCTCGACACGACACGGGCCGCCCTAGTTGCACATATGATGCAACAACGTTTCATCAGCAATAAGGGTGTGAGGTCCATGACGCTCCGACGGATACAAGGAGCCGCTGCCGCAGCGGCGCTACTGACCGGGGTCGCCGCGTGTTCGGCCCCCACCGGCGGCACGGACGACACCGGGTCCGCCGACTCCGTCGTCATCGGCGTGGCCTCCGAGCCGGACACCCTCAGCCCGCTGCTCGGCTACGGCAAGGACGGCAACTCGAAGATCTTCGATGGTCTGCTCGCCCGGGACACCGACCTGAAGCTGAGACCGGCACTGGCGAAGGCACTGCCCCAAGTCGCCGACGACGGCCTCACCTACACCTACACCCTGCGCGACGGTGTGAAGTTCAGCGACGGCGAACCGCTGACCTCCGCCGACGTGGTCTTCACGTACAAGACGATCCTCGACTCGAAGACCAACAACACCTCCCGCAGCGAGCTGGACGCCATCAAGGAGGTGCGGGCTGACGGCGACGACACGGTCGTCTTCACCCTCAAGTACCCCTACGCCCCCTTCGCCGGGCGCACAGTGCTGCCGATCGTCCCCGAGCACATCGCCGGCAAGCAGGACCCCAACACCGGCGCCTTCAACACCAAGCCGGTCGGCACCGGCCCGTACGTCCTCGCCGGCTGGAGCAAGGGCGAAAAGCTCACCTTCAAGGCCAACCCCACCTATTGGGGCGGTGCGCCGAAGGTGAAGAAGGTGACCATGGCGATCATCGAGGACGACGACGTGCGCGCCACCCGGCTGCGCTCCGGCGACCTCGACGGCGCGGTGCTCCCGCCCAACCTCGCCGCCACCTTCAAGAACGACACCGGGAAGAAGACCTACGACGCGAAGACGTACGACTTCCGTACTGTCACCCTTCCCACCGCGAACAAGGTCACCGGGGATCGTGCGATCCGCCAGGCCCTGGACGCCGCCGTGGACCGCCAGACCATGGTCGACCAGATCCTCGACGGCGCCGGCCGTCCCGCGTACGGGCCGCTGCCCGTCGACGACCCCTGGTTCGCCCAGGGCATCGAACGCAAGCAGGACCTCGCCAAGGCCAAGCGCATCCTCGACCAGGCGGGCTGGAAGACGGGAGACAGCGGCATCCGCACCAAGGACCGACAGCGGGCCGCCTTCACCCTCCTCTACCCCTCGGGCGACAAGGTCCGCCAGGACCACGCCCTCGCCTACGCCTCCGACGCCAAGAAGGCCGGCATCGACGTGAAGGCGGAGAGCGCCACCTGGGAGGTCATCGAGCCGCGGATGAAGAACACCGCGGTCCTCGCCGGCTTCGGCAGCAACGGCGACCCCGACTTCGGTCTCTACACGCTGCTGCACTCCTCCCTCGCCGGCGACGGCTTCAACAACATGGCCCGCTACGACAACCCGGCCGTGGACGAGGCGCTCGACTCCGGCCGCCGCAACTCGGACGCGGCGGCCCGGGAGACCGCCTACGACACGCTCCAGCGCGAACTGCTGAAGAACCCCGGCTACACCTTCCTCACCCACATCAACCACGTCTACGTCCTCGCCGACCGCTGGGACGGTCTGAGCACGCAGGTCGAACCGCACGAGCACGGCTTCGCCAGCGGCCCGTGGTGGAACCTCGAAGCCTGGCAGCCGAAGAGGTGAAGCCCTTTCTGCCGTGGGGAGCGATGGCACGCCTGGCGGGGCGGCGGCTGCTGTTCGCCGTCCCCGTCCTCCTCGTCGTGACCTTCGGTGTCTTCGCGATCGCCGCCGCCTCCCCCTTCGACCCGGTCAAGGCGTACGCCGGGACCGCCGCTCTTGGTGCCGACGCACAGACCCTGGAGCGGCTGCGGGAGAACCTCGGCGTGGACCAGCCGTTCGCCTCCCGCTGGTGGAACTGGCTGACCGCCGCGCTCGGCGGCGACCTCGGCCAGTCGACTGTCATGCGGCAGCCGGTCGCCCAGGTCATCGGCGAACGCCTCGTCTGGTCCACGCTGTTGTGCGCTGTCGCCTTCGCGGTGGCCGTGCTGACCGGCACCGTGCTCGGGGTGCTGGCGGCCCGCCGTCCCGGATCCGCGCTCGACCGGATCGTCACCTCCCTCGCCTACTCCCTGGAGGCGGCACCCGTCTTCTGGATCGCCCTGCTGGCCATCTGGCTCTTCGCCCTCCAGTGGGGCGTGCTCCCGGCCGGCGGTCTCACCGACACAGCGAGTGAGCAGGTCACGCCGGGGCAGCTCGCGAGCCATCTCGTGTTGCCCGCCGGGGTGCTCGCCGTCTCCCAACTGCCCTGGTTCGCCTTGTACGTCCGCCAGGGCGTCGGGGACGCACTCGCGGAGGATCCCGTACGGGGCGCCCGGGCAAGGGGGTTGAGCGAGCGCACCGTCCTGCTCGGCCACGCCCTGCGCTCCGGACTGCTGCCGGTCCTTACCCTGATCGGCTCCCGCGTGCCCGAACTCATCACCGGCGCCCTGCTGGTGGAGAGCGTCTTCAGCTGGCCGGGCATCGCAGCGGCCACCGTGGAAGCGGCCACCGCCGTCGACTTCCCGCTGCTCGCCGCGCTGACCACGCTGGCCACCGCTGCCGTGCTGCTCGGCAACCTGCTCGCGGACCTGCTGTACGGCCTGTTCGACCCGAGGGTGAAGTTCAGTGACATGTGAACCTACGGCCGATACCGCCTGGCGGTCCTACGGCGCCAACCGCCGCTCCACCCGGGCGATACGCGTGCGCGTCTCGGCCGCACTGGTGACCGCGACCGTCCTCGCCGTCCTCCTCGTACCGCCGCTGGTCCAGCTCGACCAGCAGGCCGTCGACCTGGGCGCGAAGCTGCTGCCGCCGAGCTGGGACCATCCCTTCGGCACCGACGACCTCGGCCGGGACCTGCTCCTGCGCTGCGTCTACGGCCTGCGCGTCTCCCTGCTGGTCGGGGTGGCGGCGGCGCTCACGGCGACCGTGATCGGCACGGCCGTCGGGGCGACCGCCGGAGCCCTGGGCGGCTGGGTCGACCGTGGCGTCATGCGGGTGGTCGACACGTTCTCGTCCGTGCCCCATCTGCTGCTCGGCATCTTCATCGTCGCCATGTTCCGGCCCGGTGTCTGGCCGGTGGTGGTCTCGGTCGCGCTCACCCACTGGCTGTCCACCGCGCGGATCGTGCGCGCAGAGGTGCTCTCCCTGCGCTCCCGGCCGTACATCGACGCCGCCGTGTCCGGGGGTGCGTCCCGGTGGCGGGTGGCGGTACGGCATCTGCTGCCCGCCGTGCTGCCGCAGGCCGCGCTGGCCGCCGTGCTGATGGTGCCGCACGCCATGTGGCACGAGTCGGCCCTGTCCTTCCTAGGACTCGGCCTGCCCACCCACACGGCCAGCCTCGGCACCCTCATCCAGGGCGCCCGGGGCTCGCTGCTGGCCGGGCAGTGGTGGCCCACCCTCTTCCCCGGCCTGTTCATCATCGTCCCGACCCTCGCCATCGCCGGTCTCGCCGGAGCCTGGCGGGAGCGGATCAACCCCCGCCGCCGATCGGAGCTGATGCTGTGACGCTCGCAGTGCGACATCCCGTCCTGTCGGTCCGCGGGCTGTCGGTGCGTTTCCTCATGCCCGGCGGACGGCGGATCGCCGCTGTCACCGACGCACACTTCGACGTGGCGGCCGGCGAGTGCCTCGCCCTGATCGGCGAGAGCGGCTGCGGCAAGTCGGTCCTCGCCTCCGCCCTGCTCGGCCTGCTCCCCGCCAACGCCCGGACCGCGGGCGAGGTGCGCCTGGGCGACCTGGATCTGCTCGCCGCCGACGAACGCACCCTCGCCCGGACGGTACGGGGCCGCTTGATCGGGCTCATCCCGCAGAGCCCGGCCGCACACCTCACCCCGGTGCGCACGGTCCGCTCCCACCTGGAGGAAACGGTCGGCACGTTGACCGGCACTCGTGGGCGTGCCGCCCTACGGGCCGCAGCCGTCACGGCCGCCGAGCGCGCCGCGTTCCCCACCGACCACCTCGACCGCCACCCGCACGAGCTCTCCGGCGGCCTCGCCCAACGGGCCGCCACCGCCCTCGCCCTGGTCGGAGACGCGCCCCTGCTGCTCGCCGACGAACCGACCACCGGACTCGACCGCGACCTGGTCGACCACACGGTCGACGAACTGCGGCGCCATGTCGACGCCGACGACCCGGACGGCACGGGGCGGGCCCTGCTGATGATCACCCACGACCTCATGGCCGCCGCACGCATCGCCGACCGCGTGGCGGTGATGTACGCGGGCCGGATCGTCGAACTCACCGACGCGGAAAGGTTCTTCGGCACCGCCGGGCCCCAGCACCCCTACAGCCGCGGCCTGCTTCAGGCTCTCCCCGACCGCGCCTTCACCCCGATCCCCGGAATGCCGCCCGAACTCGGCAGCCTCACCGACGGCTGCGCCTTCGCCCCACGCTGCGAGCGGGCCACCGACGCCTGCACCGCGCTCCCCCCGACGACCGGCGGAACCGCCTGCCACCATCCACACGTTCCGGAGGACATCCGTGGTTGAACTGCGCGCCATCACCGCCGGGTACGACAGGAAAGCCCCGGTGGTGCAAGGCGCCTCCCTGACCGTCGCACCCGGTGAGGCCGTCGGCCTGCTCGGTGCCAGCGGCTGCGGCAAATCCACCCTCGCCCGGGTCGCCGCCCTGCTCCACCGCCCCGACTCGGGCGCCCTCCTCCTCGACGGCGAACCCATACACCGCTGGCGCCACCGCGCCCCGCGCGCCCAACGCACCGCCATCGGCGTCGTCTTCCAGCAGCCGCGTCTCTCCGCCGACCCGCGACTGGGGCTCACCGACCTGATCGCCGAACCCCTGCGCGCGTGCGGCCGCCGCGAAGAGATTCCCGAACGCGTCGCCGAGCTGGCCGCAGCCGTCGGCCTCACGCCCGATCTGCTGGGCCGTCGCCCCCACGAGGTCAGCGACGGCCAGCTCCAGCGCGCCTGCCTCGCCCGCGCCCTCGTGCTGCGCCCGCGCTGGCTGATCTGCGACGAGATGACCGCGATGCTGGACGCGTCGACCACCGCCGCGCTGGTGGCCGCCGTCGAGGACTACCGCGCCACCACCGGCGCCGGCCTGCTCGCCGTCGGCCACGACCAGGTGCTCCTGGACCGCTGGTGCGACCGCACGCTCCACTGGGACGACGTCACCGGCCGCACCCCGCCGGCAACGGGAGGGCTTCCGCAGGCATCTGGCCTGCGGGAGCCGTCCGTTGCGCCGCCCGCCGGTCGTCACGGCAGGAAGGGCTGAACGTGGACTCTCCCGAGGTGCGCAGCATCGAGTCGTCCTGCGACAAGACCGGCACGGGGATCGATCGGGACGGACGGCTGCTCGGCCACACTGTGGCGTCGGGCGTGGACGAGCACGCCCGCTGCGGCGGTGTCGTTCCGGAGATCGCAGCCCTGCATCCCACGGCCGCGGCGGGGGTGGCGGCCTGATGGCGACTGACATCCGTGTCCTGAGGGGCAGGGAGCTGCTCAAGCACTCCGAGGCCCTGCACGCCGTCTACGTCGGCGCCTTCTGTGCCCCGCCCTGGAACGAAGACCAGGAAAAGGCCGTGGAGTTCGTGGGCAGACTCGTCAGCGACGTCGAACGTCCCGGCTTCACCGCCGCCCTCGCGTTCGCGGGAGCGGACGTCATGGGGTTCACCACCGCCTGGACGACCGTCGCCCCCTTCCCGACCGACCGCTGCTATCCACAGGCTGCGGCCGGACTCGGCGCCGAGCGCACAGTCGCGTGGCTGTGCGGGGCCCGCGAGATCGACGAACTCGCCGTACGCCCGGCCGCTCACGGCACGGGGCTGGCCGGCGAACTGCTGGACGCGGTCACCGAGGACGCTCCCGAAGGCCGTGCCTGGCTGCTCACCTCCGTCCGGTCGCCGCGCGCCGTCGCCTTCTACCGCCGCCAGGGCTGGGCCCAGGCCACCCACACCTCCCCCGAGGGCAGGGATATCGTCGTCTTCCTCGGACCTCGCCATCCGGCACGCTCTCTCGCCGACCTCCCCCTGTGATCCCGAAGCACGACGCCCGTGCCCGCTCGAGCCCGCGCCCGTTCGAACGCATGCGGCCTCGATCGCGAACGCTCACTCCCCGCCAACCCGCAGTGCGAAGGTGCCGGACCATGAAGCACGAGGTGGCCGCTGCTGTCCAACTTCGCCCAGACTCCCGGCAGCGTCGCTGTTTGCCGGCGTCGGGCGCATATCGCCCCGGTAGTCTGCGCGGCGCCAGGTGGGTCACCGCGCAGACTGCACCCGTCCAGAAGGACTTCAGGCAGACCCGCTCCGACGGCTCCGGAACCACCACGCCCCTCCTCCCAGGAGGAGGACAGCTGCCCCGACTCCGAGCGGCACGGCGATGGGCATACCGTCGTCGCCTTCCGTGCTGTCCGCCGCGGGCTTCGCCGACGGTGTCGCCGTCGCGGTCGTCGGCGCGCCGGAGGCAGTGTCGGACGAGGGCGCGGCCGTTGTGGGCTTTCCGGTGGGGCTGGGACTCACGAGCGTCGCTCCGTCAGCCGCGGGCTTCAGATCCAGGCGGGGCGCGGGGTGCCCATGGCCGTGGCCGTCCCCGCCGGTGTCCTCCAACTCGATCCAGCGGTCGACGTGTCCGTCGCTGTAGCTCTGCAGGGTCTTGAAGACAAGCGACTTCACATCGGGCAACTGCCGTACGGTGACGACGTACTCGGCATCCTCGCCCACAGCGAGCTTCGGTCCCGAGACGGTGTAGCCCCGACTGGTGGTGGCGAACTTCCAGCCGGCCGGACCCTCCTTGTAGGTGATGTCGGAGGGGGTGATGCCCTTGGGCAGGATCACCTCCAGCTTGCTGACACCGGCGTCGCTGGACTCCGACTCGGCGAAGAAGGTCAGTTCGACGTTCTGTTCGAGGGCCCGAGCGCCCTCCGCTTCGACCTCCGCGTGGGCTACGGCCGGGCCCGCGGTGGCGACAGCGACCGCGAACGCGACCACCGAAAGGGCGCCGGAAAGGCGCAGGCTACGTACCAAGGTCGGGCGGTGCACTGGGAACTCCCTCGCTTCGATGGTGTAAGAGCATGCAAACGCTGGGCGGGCCCTGCGGCCACGCCGAGGCGCTGGACTGGCCCCGGCCGGCCTGGAGACAGGCGCCGGCACAGGGCGGTCGACGGACCGGGCGCGCGGCTCAGGCCACGGCATTGCGCATGGCGTCCGTCACCTCGTAGCCCGCCTCGACGATCGCGGCCCGTACGGCGGCGTCGTCGGCCGACTCGCCGTGTACGGTCACCAGGCCCGCCGGGACGTCGACATCCACGGTGGTGACGCCCGGTACTTCCACCACCTCTTCGGTGATGCTCGCCGCGCAGTGGCCGCAGCTCATACCGGACACGGTGTAGGTCTTCATAGTCATGGTGGTTGCTCCTGTTCTCTGTTCTTCCAGCGGTCGTGCAGGTCTGGTCCGTCCGCGACGAGGGGGCGGGCCGGGTCGCTGCCGCCCGGACCACGACCGGGCGGCAACGGTATACGGGCGGTCAGGCAGCGGCGGGCCCCGGCGCGCAGCGTTCGGCATCGTCCAGCCACCCGATCAGCGAAGTGCGGGCGCGGGCGACCCGTGAGCGCACCGTGCCGACGGGGCAGTCGCTGACGCCGGCCGCCTCCGCATAGGGAAGTCCCACGAGCTGGGTGAGGACGAATGCCTCGCGGCGGTCGTCCGGAAGCGTGTCCAGCAGTTCGGCGAGGGCGATGCCGTCCTCGAAGCCCGGCAGGCCGCGAGGCTGGCTGCGTTCGGCGGCCGACTGCCAGTCGTCCGTGTCCGACAGTCGGGGACGGGACGTGTTGTTGCGGATGCTGTCGATCACCGCGCGGCGGGCGATGGACAGCAGCCAGGTACGCGCCGAGGAGCGGCCCTCGAACCGGTGCAGGCTGCCCAGGGCCCGCAGGAACGTCTCCTGGGTCAGGTCGTCGGCGCTCTGAGGGTCGGCGCCGAGAAACGTCACGTAACGGCGGACGTCTCGGTGCAGGGCACGGACGAAGAGATCGACGGCATCGAGGTCGCCGCTGCGGGCAGCTAGTGCCCAAGCCGTGAGCGACTCCTCTCTCGACTCGTTCTTCGAGTCCTCTCTCGATTCTTCGCGTACTGAAGACAGGGCAGGAGCGATCACCTGGTGTCTCTCCTTCTCGGGAATCCAGGGAACCGGTGGCCGGGCCAACGCGCAGAGCAGCGGGCGGCATGGCGAACACCGGTGAAGGAATGGACGGCTGGCACGGAAGTGCGCGGCCGATGCCCGAGGCGGGGAGCCGACGGCTCAAGGTCGGCGGCCTGCCTCGGGGAACCAGCTGTCGTCAGGCGACAGCGGTCCCCGCGGGCGGTCCCCGAGTGGTGATCGCGTGGGTGAGAAGGAGCTGCCGCAGCACACGCTCCGAACGGCCCCGACGGGCACGGACGCGCGGACGGTGCGGCGGCTCGGGCAGCCGGAGGATCAGACGCAGCGGTGCAACCAGCCATCCGGCGACCGCCCGCAGGATACGGAACGCCGCACGTTCGCCGTGGGCGAGCCACAGCCCACACAGCAGCGCGGCCAGCAGGTGGGCGGCGAGCATGCCGGTCGAGGACATGCCGCCCATGCCGTGATCCAGGGAATGCGTGGCCCCCATGTGGTCCATCGACCCCGTGGAGTTCACGGCACCCGTCACGTGGTGCAGGTGGCCCATGGACGCCGGCATGGCGTCATGCTCCGCGCCCGGTGCCGAGGGCCGACCGTCCAGCAGGTAGCCCCGCCACTGCTGGGCGAGCGACCTGCCACCGGACGGTTCCGGGTGGACGACGGCCTGGGCGAGCGAGAACGACACGTGGAGTACGGCCTGGGCGGCGACCGCGACGGAGCCGACCAGGACGGGCCCGCGTTCCCGGCCGGCCAGCCACCAGGCCGTGCCGCCGGTCACCGCTGCTCCCGTGACCAAGGCCCACCAGGGCACCGCGGTCTCCGACATCATGACGTGGCCCAGGGAGGTGAGCAGCACGCAGACGGCCGCGAACACGGCGGCCCTCAGTGTGCGGGAACACCACCCAACAGTCATGGCGGCCTCATCCTCGCAGTCCGGGTCTCACGCGTCACGAGAGGGTACGGAAACGACCCAGGCGTCGGACTCAATCCAGCCACTGTGATCCACGCCACAACGGCCGGCGGGAACTCGGGGCCGTTCCTGCCGACTCCTGCCGATGACCCGGGACGTGCCACCGGGTGGAGTGGGGTTGAGGAGGAGCGCCGGTGGCGGCGGAGCGGAGTGAGATATGGACGGCGGCCGAAAGCCGCCCGGTACGGGGAACCACGGCCATGACCGCGCTGCTGACGTGCGCCATGGCCTTCTCGATGATGCAGCTGTTCCTGGTCGGCGCCCTCGGCCCCCGGCTCGTGGACGACCTGGGTGACACCCTCCACCGGGAAGCCGACCAGGACGTCTTCGACCTGATCCGCGAAATGATGAGCATGCCCGTCGCGCTCATTCTCGTCGGCGTCGGCATCCCCGCTATCCCGCTTTTATGCCAACTAAGAAGCCTCGTCACAGGCAGGCTAACGCCGTACCCGCGGCATCCCCAGGCCGATCCAGGAGATGATCTCGCGCTGGATCTCGTTGTTGCCGCCGCCGAAGGTGAAGATCACCGCGGAGCGGTAGCCGCGTTCGAGTTCGCCGTGCAGGACGGCGCCCGCCGAGCCCTCCTGGAGCGCCCCGGGCGCCGCGACGACCTCCAGCAGCCAGGCGTAGGCGTCGCGGCGCGCCTCGGAGCCGTAGACCTTGACGGCGGAGGCGTCCTGCGGGGTGAGGGTGCCGTCCTGAAGGGCGCCCACCATCTGCCAGTTGAGGAGCCTGAGGGCGTCGAGCTTCACATGGGTCTGCGCGAGTCGCCGGCGCACCCACGGCAGGTCGACGACCCGCCGCCCGTCGGCGAGCTTGGTCTCCGTGGCCCAGCGCTGCACGTCGTGAAGGGCGCGGACGGCCATGGTGCCGTGGGCGGCGAGCGTCACCCGCTCGTGGTTGAGCTGGTTGGTGATCAGCCGCCAGCCCTCGTTCTCGGCGCCGACGCGGTGGGCGACGGGGACGCGGACGTTCTCGTAGTAGCTTGCGGTGGTGTCGTGGGAGGCGAGGGTGCGGATGACGGTGCAGGAGTAGCCGGGGTCGGTGGTCGGCACGAGCAGCATGGTGATGCCCTTGTGCGGCGGGGCGTCGGGGTCGGTGCGCACCGCGAGCCACACCCAGTCGGCGGTGTCGCCGTTGGTGGTCCAGATCTTCTGCCCGTCGACGACGTACTCCTCGCCGTCGCGCACCGCTCGCGTCTTCAGCGCGGCCAGGTCCGTGCCGGCGTCGGGTTCGCTGTAGCCGATGGCGAAGTCGATCTCACCGGAGAGGATCCTCGGCAGGAAGTACGCCTTCTGCTCGTCCGTGCCGTAGCGCATGATCGTCGGGCCGACGGTGTTGAGCGCCATCAGCGGCAGGGGTACGCCGGCCTGGGCGGCCTCGTCGAAGAAGACGAACTGCTCGATCGGCGTCAGGCCGCGCCCGCCGTACTCCTCGGGCCATCCGACGCCGAGCCAGCCGTCGGCGCCGAGCCGGCGGATGGTCGCGCGGTAGAAGCGCTTGGCGGCGACGGGGTCGGCGTGCCGGGCGTAGGCGTTGTCCGGCACCAACTCGGCGAAGTAGGCGCGCAGTTCGGTGCGCAGCCGGAGCTGCTCGGGCGTGTGGTCGAGGTGCACGGCGCCTCCTGGCTTCCCAAGGCCGGGGTCCTGACGGCGCACACGGTAGAACCTGTTCCAGTAATTGGGAATGGCGGCTGCGCGACCAACGCCGCGCCGGGCAGTCCGGCACACCGCTTCCCGCACCGCACACACCCTCGCCCGCGCCCCGGCACCCGCGACCGCCGGCGGCGTGCCGGGCGGTACCGCTCCTGGGCCGGAGAACGCGCTCGGCGTCCGGCGCCACCGGACGGCGGTCACACGCGGCGCGCCGGGCGAGGCGCGCACACGGCCTGCCGGCCGCGGCGCCTGCGCCGAGCGTTCACGGAGTCCGTGCGGGCCCGTCAGCCGAGCGTCTCCATGAAGTCCGTGCAGGCCTGTGCGCACGCCCGGCACGCGGCCGCGCTCTGCTCGGCGCCCGGCTGCTTGTCGAAGACGTGCGCGCACTCCAGGCAGACGCTGCGGCACCACTCCAGCTGGACGCGGATACCGGCCTCGTCCATCCGGTTGTTCTCGGACAGCACGCGGCAGGTCGCGTCGCACACCTCCGCGCACATGATGCCCTTGCGTCGTACGAGTTCCTGCAGTTCCGTTCCGTCCGGGTCCATGAGGCTCGCGCGCTGCGCACAGGCACGGGCACACTCGGTACATGCCTGGGCGCAGGCGAAACGGTCCTCCAGGAACCGGAAGAGTTCCTGTTGGGATGTCGTCGAAGTCACACCAGGCGGGTAGCCGGGCGCGGCGGCACCAAACCACGCCGGACGCTCGGCCGCAACCCCGTCCGAACACCGGCTGCGACCGGGCGCACACGCCGAGCGAGAGGTGACACCCGGCGATTCATGCCCGGTTGCAGGGGTATTCGCCTGATATGAGTACCGCAAGCATGCAGCTGGCCGCTACGAGCGGCCTGCTCAGCCTGGGCATGTTCGTGGTCGGCGTCGTCCTTGTGGCCATGCTGGCAGGCAGCTTCTGGCTGGGCGCGCGTATCAAACTGCGCGAGCCGCCTCGGCCGCGCCCCGAGGAGCAGCCGCACCTGCCGCCGGACGGCCCCGTCCACGAGGTCCGGGAGAACCGGGAGCCCGACGAGGTACCTCAGATACCGAAGGGCGGCCGCCCGCTGACCCCGTACGAACTGAGCAATCTGCAAACGCGGTCGAGCGCCTCGAAGGAACGGCCGCGCTGGAGTCGGGGAAGCAGCGGTTCGTTCGGCGGGGGCGGTCTGGGCGCCCACTGAGTGGTGTCCCCGCTCCGCGCACGGCAGCCGCTCGAGGCCCCCTGTGAACGGAAGTGAGATCCATGGCCGAGCACGGCCGCAGCACCCTGCCCCTGCCCGACTACGACCACCTGCCCATCGGCGGTCTGGAGAGCCGCGTACGGTCGCTCACCGCCGGGGAGGTGGAGGAGCTGCTCGCCTACGAGCGGACGCACGCCGACCGGCTCCCGGTCACCGAGCTGCTGACGTCCCGTCTGGCGCAGCTGGAAGCGGGCGCCGAGCCCACCTCGGGCGACCCGGGAGCACTGCGTCCGGAACAGTCCCAGGGGCACACGGGCTCGCCGGTGTCGCCGGCGACCTCACCGGAGCCCTCCAGTCCGCCGCCGCACGGCACCCCGGACCAGCGGGGCAAGCCGAAGGGTGACCGGACGACGTAGGTTTCCGACGCCACGGGGCCCGGGCTCTCCGCCCGGGCCCTTCCGGCTGGTCGCACCCGTGGAGCGGCTCATCGCACCCGTGCAGCGGCGGGTCGCGCCCGCGGCAAGCGGGCAGTGCCCGCGCCGGCAGGCGCGGCGACGTTCGCGTCAGTGACCGCGCAGGGCCCGCTCGGCCACCGACAGCGCCTGCTCGGCGTAGGCCCGGCCGAACAGGACCGCGTGGACCAGGAGCGGAAAGAGCTGGTGCAGCCCGACGCGGTCGCGCCACCCGTTCGCGAGCGGCGCCGCCTCCTGGTAACCGTCCAGCACGTCGTCCAGGTGCGGACAGCCGAACAGCCCCAGCATCGCGAGGTCGGTCTCGCGGTGTCCCCCGTGGGCGGCCGGGTCGATGAGCCAGGCGTGCCCGTCCTCACCCCACAGCACATTGCCGTTCCACAGGTCGCCGTGGAGCCGGGCGGGCGGCTCGGCAGGGCCGGCCAGCTCGGGCAGCCGTGCGCACAGCCGCTCGACGACGGCGGCCTCGGCCCGGCGCACGGTTCCGTCGTCGACGGCCGTGCGCAGATACGGCAGCACACGGTGTTCGGCGTACCAGCCGGGCCAGTCCTCACCCTCGGCGTTCCGCATGGGGGCCGATCCGATGAACGCGTTGCCCGGGCCGCCCGGGGGCGCAGCGCCGAAGGCGGGGGCACCCGCGAGGTGCAGAGCGGCGAGGTCGCGGCCGAACCGGCGGGCCGTCTGGGGACTCGGCCGGCCGCTCGGCACCCGGTCGGACACCAGCCACCGTTCGTCGTGGCCGTGCACCACCGGAACACGGACCGCGCCGGCGTCGGCGAGCCACCGCAGTCCGGCGGCCTCCGCACGTACCGCATCCCGGTCGTCGCCACGCTTGACCATCACCGTGCGCCCGTCGTCGAGGGCGACCTCGGCCAGGGACCCGGACAGCACACGCCCCCGGAGCGCGCAGGCTCCGGTGAGGCGGGCGGCGACAGCACCGTGCACGTCAGGCATGTACACGTCGCCAGGGTACGGCGACGTACGTCACACGGAAGAATGTGAACGGGGTATTTCGGGCGGTCGTACGATTTCCGAATATCGGACAGCCTCGCCGGTTCCTTGCAATGGCCGACCGCTGCGGCATTTAATGAGCGCAATTCACGACCACCATGCGGCTGACGGCTTCGATTCCCAGGCGCGAGGGGCTGACCGGGAGAAGCCCGCAATGGAAATCGAATGATTTAGCGTCCCATGTCATGACTCAGACGGTGACGCGGTCCGGGACCGAAGCGACGACGCAGACCAGGGCCGACGGCGTGCGCGGCAAGGGGCTCGGCGGGAATTCCGTCGGTTTGCTGGGCAGTGCGGTCATCGGCGTCTCGACCGTCGCGCCGGTCTACTGCCTCACCTCCACGCTCGGCTCCACCGCCGGCGAGGTGGGGGTACAGATGCCGGCGGTGTTCCTCGCCGGGTTCCTGCCGATGCTGCTGGTCGCCTTCGCCTACCGGGAACTGAACAAGGCCGTACCCGACTGCGGCACCTCGTTCACCTGGACGGTCAAGGCCTTCGGTCCGCACGTCGGCTGGATGTGCGGCTGGGGCCTGGTCATCGCGACGGTGATCGTGCTGTCGAATCTGGCGGGCGTCGCCACCTCGTACTTCTGGCTGCTGGCGGGCGAGATCACCGGCAGCGACGAAATCGCCGCGCTGGACGGGAACAAGGCGGTGCACATCCTGACCTGCCTGGCGCTGATCGCGGCCGCCACGGCGATCAGTTACCGCGGGATGACCACCACGAAGGGTGTGCAGTACGCGCTGGTGGCGTTGCAGCTGGTCGTGCTGGCCGTGTTCGTCGCCCTGGCACTGCAGAAGGCGCGCTCCGGCTCCTTCTCCGGTCATCTGGACTTCTCCTGGTCCTGGCTCAACCCCTTCGAGGTGAAGTCGTTCGCGGCGTTCAGCGCCGGACTCTCTCTGTCGATCTTCATGTACTGGGGCTGGGACGCCTGTCTGACGGCGAACGAGGAGACCGTCGGCAGCGAGAGGACGCCCGGCCGGGCCGCGCTCGTGGCGATGGTCGTCCTGGTCGGCTCCTACCTGACGACCGGGGTGGCCGCCCAGATGGCGGTCGGCGCCGGAACCGACGGCCTCGGCCTCGCCAACCCGGAGACCTCCGACAACGTCTTCGCGGCTCTCGCGGGACCCGTCATGGGCGGCGCCCTCGGCGTCCTGCTCTTCCTCGCCGTGCTCGCCTCGGCCGCCGCCAGCCTCCAGACGACGTTCATCCCCGTGGCCCGCACGGTCCTCGCCATGGCGACGTACGAGGCGCTGCCCCCGTCGTACGCGCGCGTGCACGAGCGCTTCCGGACGCCCGGGCGCGCCACGCTCGTGGCCGGTGCGGCGACCGCCGTCTTCTACACCGTGATGACGCTGGTCAGCGAGCACGTCCTCGTCGACACCATCTACGCGCTCGGTCTGATGATCTGCTTCTACTACGCGCTGACGGCTTTCGCCTGCGCCTGGTACTTCCGCGACGTGCTGACCCGCTCGGTGCGGGACGCGGTCTTCAAGGGTCTCTTCCCGGTGCTGGGCGGCCTCCTGCTGACCGCCGTGTTCGGCAAGACCCTGTACGACATGTGGGACCCGGCCTACGGCAGCGGCTCGGCCGTGCTCGGTGTCGGCTCGGTCTTCGTGATCGGCGTCGGCCTGCTGCTCCTGGGCCTGGTCCTCATGGCGGCGATGCGGCGGCGCAGCCAGGCGTTCTTCCGCGGCGAGGTCCTGACGACGCGGACACCGGCCCTCGTGGTCCAGGACTGAACGGTCAGCGACGGTCGACGACCCGCCTGCGTCTCCTCTGGCTCCGGTGGCAGGCCAGGCCCTACGGGGACCCAGGCCCGGCGGAGCCGCAGCGAGCAAGATCAATGCGACGTCATGCACAGGTTCAAGGCCTCCGAACGATCCCTGGGTGTCCAGGAGGCAGGTTCGGGCGTGAACGGTCAGTAAACGACATTGCGGAGCGGGGGCGGTGTGAAGGCGATGTGATGGCCTGAGTCGTCGCGCAAGGTGAGGTGGATCATGGCCGACTCGGTGCAGGCGGAGCCGGCGGAGCGGATACGGTGCGGCTGCCGCGCCCCGGCGCGGCGGGGCGGGGCCGAGGAGCGGTTCCGGGGGCTGCTGGAGGCAGCGCCGGACGCGATGGTCATCGTCGACGACACCGGCACCATCAGGCTCGTCAACGCCCAGACCGAGGCACTGTTCGGCTACGGCCGCGAGGAACTGCTCGGCCACCCGGTCGAGCTGCTGATGCCGTACCGCTTCCGCGGCCAGCACACCGCGCATCGCGGCGGGTACGCGGCGAACCGGCAGGTCCGTCCCATGGGCGCCGGCCTCGAGCTGCGCGGGCTGCGCAAGGACGGCACCGAGTTCCCCGTCGAGATCAGCCTGAGCCCGCTGGAGACCGCGGACGGCCTGCTGGTGTCGGCGGCGGTGCGCGACGTCAGCGACCGCAAGGCGGCCGAGGCCCGTATCAACGAGCTCGCCGCGCTCGTGGAGTCCTCGCAGGACGCCATCCTCGCCCACACCCTCGACGGGTACGTCACCTACTGGAACGCGGCCGCGCAGCGCCTGTACGGCTACACCGCGGAGGAGGCCATCGGCCGGCACGTCTCCCTGCTGGCGCCGCCCGAGCTGCGCGGCGAGGTCAGGGGACTGCTCAAACGGCTGCGGCGCGGCCGGAAGGTCGCGCACTTCGAGTCGCTGCGAGTCACCCGCACCGGGGCGCTGCTCGACGTGGACGTCACCCTGTGGCCGACGCGGGACACCCACGGCACGGTCGTCGGGGCGTGCGCGATCGTGCGGGACATCAGCGACCGCAAGCGCGCGGAGGCCGAACTCACCGCCCTGTACGAGCAGCAGAGGCACATCGCGCTCACCCTCCAGCGCAGCCTGATGGGCACCCCGGCCGCCCTGCCCGGCCTGGCCACCGCCAGCCGCTACCGGCCCGCCACCCAGGGCGCGGGTGTGGGCGGCGACTGGTTCGACCTGATCCCGCTGGGCGCCGACCGGGTGGGTGTGCTCATCGGCGACGTGATGGGCCGTGGTCTGGAGGCCGCCGCGGTGATGGGCCAGTTGCGCTCGGCCGCGCACGCCCTGGCGAAGACCGGTATGCCACCGCGGCAGCTGATGCGGTCGCTCGACACCTGCGTCGCCGACCTCGACGTGCCCGACCAGCTCGTCACCTGCTGCTATCTGGTCATCGCGCCCGACGTGGGCACGGTGACCGTCTGCTCGGCGGGCCACCTGCCGGTCCTGGTCGCCCGCGCCGGAGAGGGCGTCCACCGCCTGCCCGGCCCGGTGAACGCGCCCCTCGGCGTGGGCGACGTCCTGTACGAGCAGGCCAGTTCGAAGATACCGCCCGGGGCCACCCTGGTGCTCTACACGGACGGTCTGATCGAGACGCCGGGCAGCGACATCGAGGCGCGGATCGGTGAGCTCACCGTCCTGCTCGAGGAGTTGTTCGCCGGCACGCCGTGTCTGGAGGCCGCGGCGGACCAGGTGCTGGCGGGCCTGGTGCCCGACCCCGACAGTCACAACGACGACGTCACCCTGCTGCTCGCGCAGCTTCCGGCCGCGCCGCTCGCGGCCGTCAGCACCGACCTGCCTGCGGTCCCTGCCTCCGTACCGGAAGGCCGGGCCTTTCTGCACAAGGCGCTCACCTCCTGGGACTGCGCGGACCGCGCCGACGACGCCCTGCTGCTGTTGTCGGAGACGCTCACCAACGCGGTCCAGCACGGCGAGGGCCCCATCGCCCTGCATCTGCACCGCACGGCCACCGACCTCACGATCGAGGTGGGCGACCGCAGCCCGCATCTCCCCCAGCCGCGACCGGCGGGGCAGGACGAGGAGTCCGGGCGCGGGCTGATGCTGGTCCGCGCCCTGGCCGACAGCTGGGGGGTGCGGCCGACGGAGGAGGGGAAGACGACGTGGTTCACGCTCAGTCTGTGAGCGGCCGGCGGTGGGCCGGGGCGGTCCGGTGAAGCGCCGCTGCGGAGCAACCCGGCGGTGTGCTCCGCGGCGGTGCGCCTCGCGACCGGGGCCCCCGCCCCACCGATGTCACCGGGCGGTGAGCCGGTCCCCCTGGCCGAGGGCGGCTTGGGCGGGAGGCACGACCGCCGCGCGGTGACCGCTCACGGCCACCGCGTGGGCGTCCAGATGCGCCTGGATGTAGGGCACCGCCACGGCCTCGACCTCCACCTTGCCGTCGACGAACGCGGGCTGGACGTTGACCTCGAAGACCACCCCGCCGTTCTCGACGGCCAGGTCGACCCCGGCGAAGGGCAGCCCGACCGAGGCGGTGGCGGCGACGGCGAGCTCGGCGAGACGGGGGTGCAGGTCCTGCGGGGCGATGTGGACGGCCGTGGCGCCCCGGCAGGTGTTGCAGGGGGTGTCGGGTGACGGCTGGAGGTGCTCCCGGGCGTGCAGGACACGGCCGCCGAGGACGAACACGCGGAACTGGTGGCGCAGGCCGTCGGCGGTGATGTTGCCCGCGTCGCGGGAGAGCATCCAGTCGGTGCCGTGCCGGGCGTAGTAGGCGGTGGCGTCCTCCAGTCCGGCCCGGGTGGTGACGTGGAAGGTGTCGTCGCCGCCGGTGCCGACGACGGGCCGGGCCCAGATGTCGCCGCCGAGCCGTTCGAAGGCGTCGGCCGCCTCCCGCGCCGACGGCCGGGACAGGACGACGGTCTCCATCTGGGCGATGCCGTCCCGGCGGAAGCGCTCGACGGTGAGGTTCTTCTCCGTCGCGGTCCGCCAGGCCTCCGGACCGGTGCCGAGGGTCACCACGTCGTGGCGTTCGAGGAGGTCCTGGAAGCCGGCGAGGGACCGGCGGCGGTGCGGCGGGATCTCGTAGAGCACGACGATGTCGGGTGCCAAGTCGAGTTCCTCTTCGGGGACTTGGAGACGTAAACGGCTGCCGTCGCGGACGCCGCGGCCGGTGCCGCCGGTCGCGAAGTGCCGGGAGTCGATCCGCACCGGAGGGGTGCCGGTGAGCAGTTCCACCGCCTCGGCGAGGTACTCGCGGCAGCCTTCGGACGATGTGGGATCGGCGATCAGGGCGATGCACGGTCGGGACACAGCGGCCTCCAGTGGCTCTCGGCGCACGTCGGACCGGGCACCCGGTCGCACGGCCCGGACGGCGTCATGGGGTGGTGCCTGTCGCGCGGGTGGTCGCCGCACCCGTCGCCCTGGAAGCCGCGCCGGTGTGCGGGCCGCGCCGGGACCGGACGGGAGCCGGGCCGGAACGGCCGGTGACCACGGGGTGGTGGGGCCGGCCCCGCCGGATCCGCGCCGCAGGGCTGGCCGACCACTGTAGGCACCGGGCGGGAGGCCGTACCAGGGCGCACGCACACCGGCCCCCTGCCCCTCTCCCTGCGCCGTCCGCCCCCGTTTGTGCGCCCTTGTCCGAAAACCTCCGGTCGTTTCGTCCCACTGGTCCCGCCCGGCCTACTCGGCCCTCGCGGTCGGCCTGCCGGAACGTGCGACCCGTTCGCCCGACGTGCCCGCGGTCCCTCGGTCAGCCGTCCCAGGTCCAGTCGGCGACCTCCGGCAGATCGGTGCCGTGGAGGCGGATCCAGTCGTGGTGACGCAACCGCGCGTCCTCCATCCGCTGACGTACGACGGCGGCGCGCACCGCGAGGCCGGGCACGCGGTCGATGACGTCCATGACCAGGCGGTACCGGTCGAGGTCGTTGCGGACGACCATGTCGAACGGCGTGGTCGTGGTGCCGATCTCCTTGTAGCCGCGCACGTGCAGGTGGCCGTGTCCGGCGCGGCGGTAGGCGAGGCGGTGGATCAGCCACGGGTAGCCGTGGTAGGCGAAGACGACCGGTTTGTCGGCGGTGAACAGGCCGTCGTACTCGAATTCGCTCATCCCGTGCGGGTGTTCCTCACTGGGCAGCAGCCGGGCGATGTCGACGACGTTCACCACCCGCACGGACAGCTCCGGCAGGTGGCGGCGGAGCAGTTGGGCCGCGGCCAGCACCTCCTGGGTGGGCACGTCGCCCGCGCAGGCGAGGACCACGTCCGGTTCGCGGGTGCCGTCCTCGGTGCCGGCCCACTCCCACACCCCGGCCCCCCGCGCGCAGTGGACGCGCGCCTGCTCCAGGGTGAGCCAGTCGAAACAGGGCTGTTTGCCCGCGACGACGACGTTGACGTAGTCGCGGCTGTTCATGACGTGCTCGGCCACGCACAGCAGGGTGTTGGCGTCCGGCGGGAGGTAGACGCGCACGACCTCGGGACTCTTGTTGAGGACGTGGTCGACGAAGCCGGGATCCTGATGGGAGAAGCCGTTGTGGTCCTGGCGCCAGACGTGGGACGTCAGCAGGTAGTTGAGGGAGGCGATGGGGGCGCGCCAGGACAACTGACGCGTCACCCGCAGCCACTTGATGTGCTGGTTGACCATCGAGTCGACGATGTGCACGAACGCCTCGTAGCAGGAGAACAGTCCGTGCCGCCCGGTCAGCAGGTATCCCTCCAGCCAGCCCTGGCAGGTGTGCTCGGAGAGGATCTCCATCACCCGGCCGTGCCGGTCGAGGTGTTCGTCGACCTGGAGGGTCTGCGCCTGCCAGGCCTTGCCGCTGGCGCCGTAGACGGCCTGCAGACGGTTGGACTCCGTCTCGTCGGGTCCGACGAGACGGAAGTCGCGCCGCTCGCCGGTGGCGCGCATGACGTCCTCGAGCAGCTCGCCCAGCACGGCGGTGGGCTGGTGCAGGGCCACACCCGGCTTGTCGACGGGGACGGCGTACGGCTCCAGTGCGGGCAGCGGGAGCCGGCGCAGCAGGAGGCCGCCGTTGGCGTGCGGGGTGGCCCCGAGGCGGCGGGCGCCGTCGGGGATCCAGGCCAGGACGTCGAGGCGTGGGCTGCCGTGCTCGTCGAAGAGTTCCTCGGGCCGGTAGGAGCGCAGCCAGGCCTCCAGCCGGCGCAGGTGGTCGTGGTTCTCCCGGACGGCGGCGAGCGGAACCTGGTGGGAGCGCCAGGTGCCCTCGACGGGCAGGCCGTCGACCTGTGCGGGGCCGGTCCAGCCCTTGGGGGTGCGCAGCACGATCACCGGCCAGTGGGGGCGCTCACCCGCGCCGTCCTCGCGGGCGGCGCGCTGGAGGGCGGCGATGCGGTCCAATGCGGTGTCCAGGGCCTCGGCCATCGCGCGGTGGACGGCTGCCGGGTCGTCGCCCGTGACATGGATCGGGTCGTGGCCGTATCCGCGCAGCAGTTGGTCGAGCTCGGGCTCGGGAAGGCGGGCGAGGACCGTCGGATTGGCGATCTTGTAGCCGTTGAGGTGGAGGATCGGCAGGACGGCGCCGTCGTGGACGGGGTCGAGGAACTTGTTGGAGTGCCAGGAGGCGGCCAGCGGCCCGGTCTCGGCCTCGCCGTCGCCGATCACGCAGGCGACGAGCAGGTCCGGGTTGTCGTAGGCGGCGCCGTAGGCGTGGGAGAGGGAGTAGCCGAGTTCGCCGCCCTCGTGGATCGAGCCGGGCGTCTCGGGGGCGACGTGGCTGGGGACGCCGCCGGGGAAGGAGAACTGCTGGAACAGGCGGGTCATGCCGGCCGCGTCCCGGGTGACGTCGGGATAGGTCTCGGTGTAGGAACCCTCCAGCCAGGAGTTGGCGACCACCGCGGGGCCGCCGTGGCCGGGGCCCCAGACGCACAGGGCGTTCAGGTCGCGGGTGCGGATGACGCGGTTGAGGTGGGTGTACACGAGGTTGAGCCCGGGCGAGGTGCCCCAGTGTCCGAGCAGCCGCGGTTTGACGTGCTCCGGGCGCAACGGCTCGGTGAGCAGGGGGTTGGCCATGAGGTAGATCTGGCCGACGGACAGGTAGTTCGCGGCGCGCCAGTGGGCGTCCAGCGTCCTCAGCTCGTCGTCGGTGAGCCGCGCGGACGCCTGCCGGGTGTCGACGGACATCTCGGGTTCCCTTCCGGATCGGGGTTCGGCGGGAGGTGCATTCCGGTCCGTACCTCCCCACCCTCTCCCGGTCCCCGGGTACCCGCCAGGGCCGATCGGCCCATTCGGGCCAACGGAACCGGCGTATTCCCTGTCGGGCACCGGCCGAGGGTGCCCCCGGGTTCCCCGTTCGGGACCGGATGAGGGTCCCCCAGGGGTTTTCCGTTCGGAACCGGCCGTGGGATCCGCGGCGGGTTTCCCGTCCGGAACCGGCCTTGGGCTCCCCCGCGGTTTCCCCGGAACCGGCCGTTGGATCCGCGGCGGGTTTCCCGTCCGGAACCGGCCGTGGGCTCCCCGGCGGATTTCCTGTCCGGGACCGGCCTTGGGCTCCCCGGCGGTTTCCCCGGAACCGGCCGTTGGATCCGCGGCGGGTTTCCCGTGCGGAACCGGCCGTGGGCTCCCCGGCGAGTCTTCCGTCCGGAACCGGCCGTGGGTTTCCTCAGGAACCCGCCCGTGCCCGGTCGAGCCGCTCCACGTGGGCGACGTTCTCGCGGTCCTCGGCGTCCTCGCTGGCCTCGCCGCCGAACCATGCGTCCAGGATCTCCTTGAGCAGCGGCTCGGAGGTGAGGCGCAGGCTGAGCGCCAGAACGTTGGCGTCGTTCCACCGGCGGGCGCCGTCGGCCGTACTGGCGTCGGTGCACAGGGCCGCGCGGACACCGGGCACCTTGTTGGCGGCGATCGACGCGCCCGTGCCGGTCCAGCAGCACACCACCGCCTGTTCCGAGCTCCCGTCCGCCACGTCCCCTGCCGCCGCCGCGGAGCACACCGCCCACTGCGGGTCGGCCCCGGGCCGCAGCGCGCCGTGGGTCACGACCTCGTGCCCGCGGCTCCGCAGCTCGGCGACGAGAGCCTGGGCCACGGGTTCGTCCATGTCGGAGGAGACGGAGATCCGCATGCTCGAAGCCTACTGAGTGCACGCTTCTGGACGCCACCGTCGCCGCCGCCCTTGCCGGCCGCGTGCGTCGTCTGCGGGTGCGGCGCCGTCTTGTGGCCGGTCGCGCAGTTCCCCGCGCCCCTTCGATGCCGGCCGAGGTCATCCGACACCTGCCGCACACACG
The DNA here is from genome assembly GCF_044548445.1 of Streptomyces sp. NPDC052016. Lineage (NCBI taxonomy): Bacteria > Bacillati > Actinomycetota > Actinomycetes > Kitasatosporales > Streptomycetaceae > Streptomyces > Streptomyces sp. NPDC052016. The sequence goes on along the minus strand of NZ_JBIUBX010000001.1, from coordinate 84,948 downwards.
CCCCGCAGCAGCCGCGCGGCTGAGCGTCGGCGCCGGGTGCGGCGCCGTCGTGGCCGATCGCGCAGTTCCCCGCGCCCCTTCGATGCCGGCCGAGGTCATCCGACACCTGCCGCGCACACGCCCCCGCAGCAGCAGCCGGGCGGCTGGGCGTCGGCGGCGGGTGCGGCGCCGTCGTGGCCGATCGCGCAGTTCCCCGCGCCCCTTCGATGCCGGCCGAGGTCATGCGACACCTGCCGCGCACACGCCCCGCAGCAGCAGCCGCGCGGCTGGGCGTCGGCGCCGGGTGCGGCGCCGTCGTGGCCGATCGCGCAGTTCCCCGCGCCCCTTCGATGCCGGCCGGGGTCATGCGACACCTGCCGCGCACACGCCCCCGCAGCAGCAGCCGGGCGGCTGAGCGTCGGCGGCGGGTGCGGCGCCGTCGTGGCCGATCGCGCAGTTCCCCGCGCCCCTTCAGAAGCCGGCCCGGCCGGGTTCTGCGGGAGCCGCCGCGCCCCCGTGCCCCTTCAGGGTCGCGCGCGGGGGCCATGGCGGCGGCGGGTGGTGGGGGTCAGTCGGTGTAGGACTCCAGGGTGCCGCGGCGGCGGACGTCGAGTGTGGCGCAGTGGAAGGAGCCGCCGAACGGCGCGTAGTGCAGCAGGTCGCACGGGATAGGTTCGAAGCCCCACTGTTCGAGTGCGCGCAGCATGCCGGTGTGGTGCCGTTCCGCGATCACCCGCTTCTCGTCGAGCATCAGCACGTTCATGTTGAGCCACTTGCCGCACATCGACGTGATCTTGAGCAGGCGCTCGTCGATCGGGTCGGGTTCGGGGGCGATCAGGACGTCCCACGAGTCGAGGGCCTCCGGGAGGCGGTCGGGGTCGACGTACTCGGGGTTGATGAGGACCTTGCCCGGCGCGAGGGGGAGGAACGTCGTGTCGATGTGCATGGGCGTGCGGCAGCGGCTCTCGATCTCGTGGATGCGGTAGCCGGACCCGAGGTGCCGGCGCAGCCAGTCGATGCCCATGCGGTTGGTGACGTTGCTCCGCGTGACGAACAGGTCCCGCCCGGCGCGCACGAAGTCCGCCGCGTCGAACACCGGCTCGAACTCGGTGAGGACGTAGCGCATCGGCTCGCCCGTGCCGGGGACGCGGAAGTCCGCCTCGAAGAGTTCGTCGGTCAGCTGGGGTTTCGGTGCGGACGTCCAGCGCGCGCCGCGCCGGAAGTAGTCCTTGAGGATCGGCCGGTAGGAGTGCGTCTCGAAGTACCGGCACGGCCATGCCATCGGGGTCTCGATGATCTCGTCGCCGATCACCAGCATGCTGTCGCGCGGACAGGTGTTGCAGAAACCGCGGGACGACCAGTCGGGGGTGCCGAAGCTTCGCGTGTGGTCGACGGCGTCGGGGCGCCTGACCGTGACGCCGAGGGAGCGCAGCAGGGCGACGAACTCGTCGAGTTCCTGCTGCGCCCGCTGGACCAGCGCCCGCGGATACCTCCGGCCGGCGGCGAGTCCCTGCAGTCGTGCCGCCCACGGAGGGATGTTGCACGCGACGACGGGATGCTTGGAGGGGATCGTGGCGCCGTCGAGTCGGCCGACGATGATCTCTTCCAGCGGGTCCCACTCGTTGTGCGAATCCACGGGCGACACGAGGGGTTCCCCGGGGGGCGCGGCCGTGGGCGGTGACACCGGCGTCACACGTTCACGGCCCATGTCGCGGTACCGGTGTCCGCCGTCCTGCGTTGCTCGGTCCAGATGCACTTGCCGCCCTCCAGGTAGCGTGCGCCCCAGCGGTCGGCCAGCACCGCGACGAGCTGGAGGCCGCGGCCCCCTTCGTCGGTGTCGGCCGCCCGACGGATGCGCGGGGTCGTGGGACTGCCGTCGTAGACCTCGCAGATGAGCGACCGGCTGCGCAGCAGGCGCAGCCGCAACGGTCCCCGTCCGTGCCGGACGGCGTTCCCGACCAGCTCGCTGACGAGGAGTTCCGTCGTCATCACCAGGTCCTCGAGATGCCATTCGGCGAGTTGTGCGCGAACGTGTTCCCGGGCCTGCCCGGCCGCTCTGGGGTCGTCGGGCAGCGGCCAGGAGGCGACGTCGGCGGCGGGGGTGCGCCGGGTGTGGGCGATGAGCAGGGCCGCGTCGTCGCCGGTGTGCTCCGAGTCGGGCAGCAAATCGGACACGACGAAGTCGCACAGGTCGTCCAGCCGCCTTTCGTCGCTGTCGGCTCCGGCCGCGGACCCGGGTCCGGCACCGGCACCGGCACCGGCACCGGCACCGGCGGTGAAATACGCGGTGCGGGCCGTGCCGGCGGTGAGGGCCCGGGTGAACTGGGTCAGCCCCTGGTCGACGTCCCTCGTCGCGGACTCGACGAGCCCGTCCGTGCACAGGGCCACGAGGCTCCCCCCGGGCAGCACGAGCTCGTGGGTCTCGAACGGTGGCCGGGCCGCGCCCAGGGGCGGGTCCGGCGTCCCGTCAGGAAGGCTCACCGTCCCGTCGGGCCGGACGACGGCCAGGGGCGGATGTCCCGCGCGTGCGTAGGAGAGGACGCCGGCGACCGGGTCGTGGACGGCGTACAGGCAGGTGGTGTAGAAGTCGTCGCCCATCTCGCCGACCAGCTCGTTCAACCGGGTGAAGAGCTCGGCGGGAGCGAGTTCCATGTCGGCGAGGGTGCGCACGGCCGTGCGGAGCCTGCCCATCGTGGCGGCCTCGCTGATCCCGCGTCCCATCACGTCCCCGATGACCAGGGCGACCCGGTCCGACGACAGCGGGATCACGTCGTACCAGTCGCCTCCCACGTCCGCGTCCATGCCGGCGGGCAGGTAGCGTGCGGCGGCCGTCACCGCCGGGAGAGCGGGGAGTGTTCTGGGCAGGAGGTCGCGCTGGAGTTGCTGTGCCCGGGCGTGGGCCGAGTCGTAGAGCCGGGCCCGCTCCAGTGCCTGGGCCATCAGTCCGCTCAGCGCGATCAGCAGGGTGCGGTCGTCCTCGCTGAAGGCACTGGGCCGGTCGAAGGACAGGACGCACACGCCGATCGACCTGCCGGAGGCGACGAGCGGCAGGAAGGCCCAGGCCCGCTTGGGCGACTCCGCCAGCAGGTTCCTCATCGCCGGATGGCGCCGGGTGAAGACGTCGGGCGACTCGCCGAAACTGGGGGCCCGGAGCCGGAGCGCTTCGCCGGCCGCCGTGTTGGCGCGGAGCGAGAGGCCTTCCAGGTGGTTCAGGAACTCCTGGGGATAGCCGACCGAGCCGACGACGTGCAGCCGGTCGCCGACGAGCGCCTGGACGACCAGTCCGTCGGCCCTGAACGGCGGCAGCACCCGCTGGGCGAACACGTTCACCACGTCACGCGCGGTGACGGCCTCCGCCAGCGCGACCGTCAGTTCGGCCATCCGGTCCCTGCGCTCGACGGCGGATCCGAGGTCCCGCGCCACCGCCGCCGGCGGGAGCCGGAGCTCGGGTGCGGACCGCTCCAGACGGCCCGCGATCCACGCGGCGACGGCGTGGAGCAGTGTGTTCCCGTAGGCTTCCGGTTCCTCCGGCGAGGCCATCACCAGGGACAGCGCACCCAACGGCGCCCCGTCGTACAGCAACGGCAGCGCCAGTACCCCGGCCGCGCCGATTCCCGGATCCGCGCCGACCTGCCACACGCGCCCACCCTCCCGCAGGGCCCGCGCCGGCGGCGCCGGGTCGTCCTTGCGCAGGCACTCCCAGGCTCCTAGGGCCGTCCGCGGCAGCCCCGCGACCGCGAGGAGACGCAGTCCGCCTGAACCGTCGCGCACATGGACCGTGCCACCCACGGCTCCCAGCCCCGCGACGACCTGCTGCACACCGACGCCCACCGCTTCCGTCGTGGGCACGTCGTCGCCGAGGGCCGCGAGCATGTGGAGCCGCACCGAGTCCCGCCGCTCGTCACGGCGCCCGGCTCCGACGTCCGAGGTGGCCACTGTCGCCTCCCGCCGTCGGTCCGAGGGATGCCGCATCCGGCTCCTGCTCCCGATGATGCGGCTCCGCCCGGACAGCGGCGAGCCGCATGGTGCCGTACGGAAACCGTAGCCCGTCGGCGCGGCGGGCGCCCTGTTCCGGCCGTCCGGTCCGGTACGCGGGTACCCCCGGGCCGCGGGCACATTCGCCCGGCCGGCGATGAGCCGTGCGGGAAGTGTCACCCGCCTCCGAAAACCCCGCACGAGACCCGCCCCTGGCTGTGGGACCGCCTCGACGACGCCGTTCGCGCGCGGACCACCGACTGGCCCGGCGCCTTCGTGGGGGCCACCGCCGACGACTCCAACCGGCGTCTCTTCCTGGTCGTCACCGAGGGGTTCCTCGCCTCGGTCGACGCCCCCACAGCCGCGCGGAGATCGGCGCCGGTCTGGCCCGCCTGGACGACCGCCCCCGGTGATCGACGGAGGGCTGATCCGCTGAAATCGGCTCGGTTGGGGGCGCGCGGTGTCGAGATCGGTCTCGGCGGCCAGCGGTTGACGCCCGGCTCGTGGCGTGTCGACGGGTGGGGCCGGCCGGGCCCGTCGCCGGACCGGGTCACCCCAGCGCGCGGAGCCGGCTCACGGTGTCGGCAAGGGTGCGGCGGCAGTTCTCGCGGTGTGCGGCGTCGTATCCGCGGGGGCCGCACTCGATGACGAGCAGGAGGCCCAGGTACAGGTGGTAGAGGGCCAGTCGGTGCCGGAAGGCGGGGCTGAAGTCGAGAGTGCCGCCTGCCTCGGTGTACCCGGCGACGAGGTCGCTGTCCGGGCCGGTGTCGCCGCCGAAGGCCAGCGACACCAGTTCGGCGGCCGGGTCGCCCCAGAACGCCCGCTCGTGGTCGATGAGTCCGGCGATCCGGGCCCGCTTCCCGTCTTCGGTGACGTCGACGAAGATGTTGCCGGGCCACAGGTCGAAGTGGACCAGCCGGGGTTCGGTGACCTCGTCGAGGGCGTACCCGCCCTCGGCCACCCACGCGCGTATGTCCTCGGGCCGCACGCCGAGCGGGGACCGCCAGCGCTCGGCGTCGTCCAGGAGCGCGTCCACCATGGCGGTGAAGGCCGTGCGCCAGTCGGGGGCGGACAGTGCGGACGCGGCGGCCGGGTAGCCGAACCGGCCGTCGTCCGGCGCCAGCGTGTGCAACCGTGCGGTGACCGCGCCCAGTTCACGGCGCAAGGCGGTGTGAGCGGCGGGCGACAGGCGCTCGGCCGCCCTGTCCCACGGCGTGCCCTCCAGGACGGAGACCGCGAGGAACTCCTCCCCCGCGTACAGCAGGGCGGGCGTCGGCACACCGCCGCCGGGCAGGGCCGCGATCCGCCGGTACACCATGACTTCCGTCGCCAGGATGCCGCGTTCGTACCGCAGGACCTCCGCGCTGGGCGGCGGGGCGAGTTTGACGACGGCGGGCTCGCCGTCGTCGAGCAGGACCCGGTAGGCGGTGTTGAACCACCCGTCGGTCAGCTCGGCCTCCGTACGGCATCCGATGCCGACGGAGGTGCGCAGCAGGGCGTCGAGTTCGGCGGGAGAGATGCGGCGCTTGGTGTGACTCTGCATGGTGGCGGCACACTTTCGGGCGGGAGATACGGCGGAGGTTTCCGGCAGAGATCTGGGAGCGCTCCCATCATGTCGATCACCCGCCCGCCCGTCCAGACCCGCGAGGCCCGGAGGGAGTGGGCCTCGTCCGGCGACCGGTGGCAGGGAGAGGGCCGGTCAGCCGAACCCGGTCCCAGCACCCCCGGTGGCGGAAGGCGTCGTCGCCGGCGGCGGCCACCCGACGACCTCCCGACGGCGGTCCTGTGCCGGCCGGGTCCCGCCCGCCCCCGACCGCCGGTCTTGGGGGGCCTGCCGAACCGTCACCCCGACGGCGGCGGGGGGACGTCGGGGGGCAGGTTGAACGGCGTGACCACCTGGATCGCCGAGGGAAGAGCGGGCCCGTCGTCGGGCAGCGCCTTGTGGGCCCGCATGACGGTCTGGCAGGCACGGCGCACGTCCTGGCGCAGGTCGTGGTGGAGCACCGCGGAGATGCGGCGGTCCCGCAGCAGCCGCGTGTTGTCGTGGTCGAGGTCGTGCGCGACGAACACGGCGCACGGCCTTCCGAGGGCGGCGAACGCCTCCAGGGTGGCGAGGTTGCCCCCGCCCATGGAGTAGACCGCGACGATGTCCCCGTCCCGTTCCAGCGCCTCGAGCACCAGGTCCCGCTGGGTGGCGTCCAGGCCGTCGCTGTCGGTGACCTCCACCACAGAGCGCTTCGGGTCCGCGAGGCGCATCGCGCTGCGGAAACCCATCTCGCGCTCCTCCTCGCCGCGGAAGGAGCTCCGGCTGATCGTGGTGAGCACGTTGCCCGGCCGGTCGCCGAGCCACTGCTGGAGGAGGTAGGCGGCGGTGGCGCCCGCCGCGCGGTTGTCGATGCCGATGTACGCCCGGCGCGCGCTGAGGGGCAGGTCGGTCACCAGGGTGACGACGGGAACGCCGGCCTGGACCAGTCGTCCGACGGCTGCCGCGATCTCCGGCACGTCGGGGGCCTTGAGGATCACGCCTTGCGAGCCGCGCTTGGCGATCTTGTCGAGTACGCCGACCAGTTCGCCGGGAGGGCAGCTCTCGCGGAAGTGGAAGCGCGAGCGCACGACGGCCGGATGAAGAGAGGGCAGTTCGGCCTCGAGGGCTTCCCGGACGGCGGTGGAGAACCGTTCCGGTGCCTGCATCACGATGTCGATCATGAAGGTGCGGCCGCCGATACGGACCTGGGTCCGCTGGCGGTCCAGGGCCGTGATGGCTTCACGCACCTCCCTGATCGTGCTCTCCCGCACGTTGCCCCGGTTGTGGAGCACGCGGTCCACGGTGGCCGTGCTCAGCCCGGCCTGACGCGCGATCTCCCTGATCGGATAGGGGTGGCGCATGACTGGCCCCTCGAGATGGTGATGGACTTTTGATGTACTGCTGAGGCTTGAATGATGGATTCGGGTTCCCAAGACTGACAGAAAGGCAAGCACCGCGAAAGGACCGGGATGTCCTCCACAGACGCAGGAACCCGCACGTGGCTGACCGAGGCCGACTGCCGTCTCGACGCGTTCCGCTCGTTCGTCGAGCAGGAGACCGACGCGGCCGACCACCCCTCGGCCGAACGGGTGGAGCGGAACGTGCCGCTCTACGACAGCGACCGGCTCCGTGGCCTCACGGCCACCGCCGAGGGCCGCCGGACCGTACAGAGCGAACTGGTCCGGGTGCTGCTCGACGGACCCGGCGTCGTGGTCCTCAAGGGCGCCTTCACCGACACGTCCGTCGTGGACCGGACGTCCGAGGCCTTCGACGCGCTGATCGAGGAGGAGCGCGCGAGCGGCTCCGCCCGCGGCGACCACTTCGCCAAGCCCGGCGCCAACGACCGTGTCTGGAACGCCCTTGAGAAACTGGCCGTCCGCGCGCCCGAGGTGTTCGCCGACTACTACGCCAACGACATGCTGGCCCTGATCGCCGAGGCCTGGCTGGGCCCCGCCTACCAGGTGACCTCACAGGTCAACGTCGTCAATCCGGGCGGGGCCGCACAGAGCCCGCACCGCGACTACCACCTCGGTTTCCTCTCCCAGGAGCGCGCCGCCGCGTACCCGGCCCACGTCCACCGCCTCTCCCCCGTGCTGACCCTCCAGGGCGCGGTGGCCCACTGCGACATGCCCGTCGAGACCGGGCCGACGCTGTACCTGCCGCACTCGCAGAAGTACGGGCCCGGCTATCTCGCGTGGCGACTGCCGGAGTTCGTCGAGTACTTCGACGCCCATCACGTGCAACTCCCCCTGGACAAGGGCGACGCGGTGTTCTTCAACCCGGCGCTCTTCCACGCCGCCGGCCACAACCGCTCGACCGGCATCCGGCGCATGGCCAACCTCCTCCAGATCTCCTCCGCCTTCGGTCGCGCCATGGAGACGGTGGACCGTGAGGCGATGACGAACGCACTCTTCCCGGTCCTGCTGCGCCGCAAGGCGGACGGTGCCTCGGAGGACTGGCTGCGCCGGGTGATCGCCGCCACCGCCGAGGGTTACGCCTTCCCCACCGACCTGGACCTCGACCCACCGGTGGACGGCCTCGCACCGCCCTCCCAGGCGGACACCGTCCGGCGGGCGGTGGTCGAGGACTGGGCCCCCGAGCGGCTGCGCCAGGAACTGCGGGACGGCGCGAAGCGGCGCCGGGGCTGAGAGGACCCCGGCGCTCGGGGACTGCTTCCGACGGGCTCCCCGCCCGAGACCCGGCCCGGTCGCACGTCACGGAGCGGCCGGGCCTCCGCCTGCCCGAGGGTGAAATTCCTTCCCCCATCACCACAACCGAACGACATCTACATGTGTCGTACACCTACAGATCGACCGTTCACGCCTCGGGGAGACCATGAGCCAGCACCACCAGCCCGGATTCGGAACGTCCCAGCAGCCGGGATGGGGCCCTCCGCCCCCCGCACCGAAGAGGACCTCCGCCGGCAAAATCGTCGGTCTGGGCTGTCTCGGCATCGTCGCCTTCTTCGTCGTCGTCACCATCATCGGCGCCATCGTCGGCAGCGGCGACGACACCAAGGCCGACAGCAGCAACACCGCCTCCGCCGAACCCGGCGTCAAGGGCGACGACAAGGGCACCTCGGTCGCGACCAGCAGCGCCCCGGCCGCCGCCCAGGAGACGGACACCGACACGGGCACGGACACGGCGAAGAAGGACGACGCCGAGACCGCGACCCTCCCCGACATGAAGGGCAAGGGCCTCCAGTCCGCCCAGGACCAGGCCCAAGCCGCGGGCTTCTTCTACCTGACCTCGCACGACGCACTCGGTCGCGGCCGTATGCAGGTCCTCGACCGCAACTGGAAGGTCTGTTCGCAGACCCCGGCGGCCGGCGCCCACCCCACGGACACGAAGGTGGACTTCGGCACGGTCAAGCTCGAGGAGGAGTGCCCCGCGAAGGACGCGGGCACCGTCGCGGAGGCCGGAGCCACCATGCCCGACTTCGTGGGCAAGTCCGTCAAGGTCGCCCGCCAGGCCCTGGACGACAGCACCAGCATCACCGTCAAGGACGCGTCCGGGGACGACCGCATGGTGCTCCTCGAGTCCAACTGGAAGGTGTGCGGCCAGACTCCCGCGGCCGGCTCCGAGATCGACGGCCGGCCCGTGACGTTCACCGCGGTCAAGTTCGGCGAGTCCTGCTGAAGTTCCCACCGACCGGCCCGGCTCGCGCCCGTGCGCGGCCGGGCCTTCGCATGCCGCCCTCACGGCACGTGCCGCGTCGCGGCGTCCGCTGAGGAGCTGAATTGGGTTCGGTGCGTGGGGATTTCCCTGGGCGGACGGCGCTGCCGTCCGCGGATGGTGACGGGGGAGATGACACCCCACCTCTCGCCACTCTCAACGTATAGCGCACCGGGGGGCTTGCGGCAAGGCCCCCGTCGTACCGCAGAATCACTGGCCGAGGCCAGAACCTGCGGAAATGGGAGATTCACGAAGTGCGTGTGGTGTTGTCGGTTGATGGGTCGTGCGGTGACGTCGAGTCGGTGGTGCAGCTCGCGCTGCGGGTGCGGGTGCGGGTGTTCGGTGCCGGGGCGTGGGTGTGTGCGCCGCCGGACTTCGCGGGAGTGACCTCGGACGGGAGCCGGTGACGATGACCCCCTTGACCACCAGCGCGTTCGACCTTTCCGACCACCTCTCCCCCAAGGCCGACCCGGCGCTGATCGCCGGCGACGAACAGCACTTCGCGGCCATCGCTCAGAGCCTCGAGCAGGCGATCTCCGAACTGTCCGAACGCCTCGACGCCGCACTCAAGGAGCCCGGCGGCATCGGCCGGCAGGCGATGGACCGGGACATGGAGATCCACCGGCTGGCCGGTCGCCTGCGCACTCTGCGCCGGTTCGGACTGGATCTGTGTCTCGGACGCATCGTCAGCGCGGACGACCCCGAGCCCGTCTACATCGGACGTCTCGGCCTCACCGACAGCGAGGGGCGCCGGCTGCTGATCGACTGGCGCTCGCCCGCGGCCGAACCGTTCTTCGCGGCGACCCACGCCGACCCGATGGGGCTGGTGAGCCGCCGCAGATACCGCTGGACCCGCGGCCGGATCAGCGACTACTGGGACGAGGTGTTCAGCGCCGACGGGCTCGAAGGGCATGCCGCGCTCGACGACCAGTCCGCCTTCATCGCCAGTCTGGGCGGCAACCGGTCACCACGGATGCGGGACGTGCTCGCCACCATCCAGGCCGACCAGGACGCCATCATCCGGGCGGGATCCCGCGGCGCTCTCGTCGTCGACGGCGGTCCGGGCACGGGGAAGACCGTCGTCGCCCTCCACCGCACCGCCCACCTCCTCTACTCCGACCCTCGCCTCGGTCACCGCCGGGGCGGCGTGCTGTTCGTCGGTCCGCACCGGCCCTACCTGGACTACGTCGCCGACGTCCTCCCCAGCCTCGGCGAGGAGGGCGTGCAGACCTGCACCCTGCGGGACCTCGTCCCCGAGGGGTCCACGGCGGCGGTCGAGACCGACCCCGACGTGGCCCGCCTCAAGTCGTCCGCGCACATGGTGAAGGCGATCGAGACGGCCGTCAGGTTCTACGAAGAGCCACCCACCGAGGGGATGACGGTCACGATCGACTGGTCCGACATCCGGCTGACCGCCGAGGACTGGGCCGAGGCCTTCGAGGCACCGGAACCGGGTACGCCGCACAACGAAGCGCGCGACCAGATCTGGGAGAAGCTGCTCACCATCCTGATGGACAAGTACGAGGGCGACGTCCCGCCCGACCTGTTCCGGCGGGCACTGATGCAGGACAAGGAGCTGAACACGACCCTCAACCGCGCATGGCCGCTGCTCGAAGCGACCGACCTCGTCGGGGACTTGTGGTCGGTACCCGCCTACCTGCGGTTGTGCGCTCCCTGGCTCGGCCCCGACGACGTGCGGAAGCTGCAGCGCGAGGACGCCCAGGCCTGGACGGTGTCCGACCTGCCGCTCCTGGACGCGGCACGGCAGCGGCTCGGCGACCCGGAGGCGGCCCGGCGCAAGCGCCGGCACCGGGCCGTCCTCGCCGCCCAGCGCGAGCGGATGGCCCAGGTCGTCGACAACCTGATCGAGGCCGCAGCCGACTCCGGCGCCGACGGTGACGACGGCGAAGGTCTGGTGACGATGCTGCGCGGCAAGGACGCCCAGGTCAGCCTGGTCGACGAGTCCGAACTGCCCACCGCCGACCCGGATCTGCTCGCCGGTCCCTTCGCCCACATCGTCGTCGACGAGGCTCAGGAACTGACCGACGCGGAATGGCGGATGCTGCTGCTCCGCTGCCCGTCCCGGAGTTTCACCATCGTCGGTGACCGCGCCCAGGCCAGGCACGGGTTCACGGAGACGTGGCAGGAACGCCTGGAGCGGGTGGGGCTCGACCGGATCGGCCTCGCCTCCCTGACCATCAACTACCGGACGCCGGAGGAAATCATGGCGGAGGCCGAGCCGGTCATCCGGGCCGCGCTCCCGGACGCCAACGTGCCGACCTCCATCCGCAGCGGCGGCGTCCCGGTCGTCCACGGAAGCGTCGCGGATCTCGATTCCGTCCTCGACACCTGGCTCGCCGCGCACGCGGAAGGGACCGCCTGCGTCATCGGCGCCCCCTCCTTCCGTACGAGGTCCCGTGTGCGGTCCCTGACCCCCGAACTGTCGAAGGGGCTCGAGTTCGACCTGGTGGTCCTCGTCGACCCGGAGGAGTTCGGCACGGGTGTCGAAGGAGCGGTCGACCGCTATGTGGCCATGACCCGGGCGACCCAGCAACTCTTCATCCTCAGGACGAATTCCGATAACGGATCACCGGTCGGCCGGTAGCCCCGCGGCCCGGCGTTCCACCGTCCGCCCCGGCCGCACCCCGCGGCCGGGGCCGGTCACACGGCTGGGACCGGTCACGCGGCCGGGACCGGGCGCGGGCTGCCGTGGAAGACCTGACTGGTGTGCCAGGAGCGGTGGCCCGCCGCGACGGGGCGGATGCCCGGTTGCGGGCCGATGAGCGGGCGGCCCGCCCGGGACGCCGTTCGTCACCACCGGATCGTTTCGGGCGACCGTGCGGCACCGGTCGACGAGGCCGCACCGTCGCCCCTGCCCGGCGCGGTGCGGCGGGGATCCGTCGCTGCTTCGCCGTGGACGGCTGCTCAGCCTTGTGCCTCGACCTCGCGCCAGAAGGCGTCGACGCGGTCGTTGAACAGGTCCGGGACTTCCTGGAAGGGCTGATGGGCCTCTCCGGGCAGTACGGCGAACCGGGCTCCGGGGATCCTCTCGGCGACCACGCGACCGAGGCGCGGTGGCGTGGCGATGTCGTTCTCGCCGGCCAGGACCAGTGTCGGCGCGGTGATCCGGCCCAGACGGTCGAGGGTGTCGTGGCTGAGGAAAGCGGCGAGTTGGCGTTGGAAGGCCTCGACCGACTGCGGGTGCGGGAAGGCCAGTGCTTCCTCGATCATCCGGTCGACCGTGCCGTCCGCATGGGCGCGCGGCGTGTAGATCCACAGGTAGAACGCCTCGAGCATGGCCCGCTCGTCCGGGGCGCGCTCGACCATCCAGTTCCAGAAGCGCGTCATGGAGAGGAAGTAGGCGTCCGGGCGGGCGCAGGTGCTCGTCAGGACGAGACTCCGCACGAGCCGGGGATGGCGCAGCGCCAGCTCCTGTGCGATGAAGCTGCCCCCCGAGAAACCGGCGACGTGGGCGTTCGGGACGTCGAGTGCACCCAGCAGTGCGGCGGCGTCGTCGGCCATGCGGGGCACCGAGAGAAGTCCCTCGGGCAGCGCCGTGCGCCCGGCTCCGCGGTTGTCGAAGGCGGTGAGCCGATAGCGGTCCGCGAGCCCGTCGAGCTGTGACTGCCACGCCTCGGCCGGATCGCCGAGCCCCGCGATGAGCAGGACGTCGGGCCCCTTGCCCTGACGCTCGACCCAGAGGCCGACACCGTCGGCGTTGATCATCTCGCCCATTCTTCAGCCTCCTGGACGGCAGATTCCGTTGAGTGCCGTGCAGCCTCACGGCGCCCTGCACGTGCTGCAGCGCCGGCTCGGCCAGGGGGCGAGCCCCGCTCCCACCGTCCCACGTGCCGAGGAGGGCCGCACCGGAGCGATGCGCCGTCGACCGGTCCGCACCGCGGCCGACGGGCGGTGCCGACGGGACCGGGGCACGCCCGGGCGCGCTCGCCCGCGTGACCTTCTCCGCCACAAGGTCGATACTGCCGAAAGCAGCGTTTCAGCAGGCTCACGTCCGATGCGCCCGAGCCCCTGACGACCCACCCTGGAAGTCAGCAGCACGTCGGCATCAGTACCGCTCCAGAACCCGCCTCCGACCGCCACCGACCGAACGAGATGGAGAACCGGCGACGTCCTGCTCCACCAGCAGAAGACGCAGGTCGAAGCCCATCTGCTGAGCCCTTAGGAGATATCCATGAAGATGCTGATCAACGTCCCCGAGACCGTGGTCGCGGACGCCCTGCGCGGGATGGCCGCCGCCCACCCCGACCTGGCCGTCGACGTCGAGAACCGGGTGATCGTGCGGCGGGACGCGCCGGTGGCCGGGAAGGTGGGGCTGGTGTCGGGGGGCGGCTCGGGCCACGAGCCGTTGCACGGGGGATTCGTGGGGCCCGGGATGCTGTCGGCGGCCTGTCCGGGCGAGGTCTTCACGTCGCCCGTCCCCGATCAGATGCTGCGGGCCGCGGCCGCCGTCGACAGCGGGGCCGGCGTGCTGTTCGTCGTGAAGAACTACACCGGCGACGTGCTCAACTTCGACATGGCGGCGGAGCTGGCCGAGGACGAGGGCATCCAGATCGCGAAGGTGCTGGTCAACGATGACGTCGCGGTGACCGACAGCCTGTACACGGCGGGGCGGCGCGGCACCGGCGCGACCCTGTTCGTGGAGAAGATCGCGGGGGCCGCGGCGGACGAGGGGCAGCCGCTGGAGCGGGTCGAGGCGGTCGCCCGTCAGGTCAACGAGAACGCGCGCAGCTTCGGTGTGGCGCTCAGCGCCTGCACGACGCCCGCCAAGGGCAGCCCGACCTTCGACCTGCCCCCCGGCGAGCTGGAGTTGGGCATCGGCATCCACGGCGAACCGGGGCGCGAGCGGCGGGCCATGATGACCTCCGGGGAGATCGCCGACTTCGCGGTCCACGCCCTCCTGGAGGATCTGTCACCGCGCAACCCGGTCCTCGTCCTGGTCAACGGCATGGGTGCCACACCGCTGCTGGAGCTGTACGGCTTCAACGCGGAGGTGCAGCGGGTCCTCGCCGACCGCGGGGTCGCCGTCGCCCGTACGCTCGTCGGCAACTACGTGACGTCGCTCGACATGGCCGGCGCCTCGGTGACCCTGTGCCAGATCGACGAGGAACTGCTGCGGCTGTGGGACGCGCCGGTGAGCACGCCGGGGCTGCGCTGGGGCATGTGACAAGGGCGGCACACGCAGGACGCCCACGACGCCCGACGTACCTACCAGGCAAGGAGATCCAGTGCTCGACGCCGACTTCTTCCGCCGTTGGATGACGGTCACCGCCACGTCCGTCGACCGTGAGGCGGAACGGCTCACCGCCCTCGATTCGCCCATCGGGGACGCCGACCACGGCAGCAACCTCCAGCGCGGGTTCCGCGCCGTCACCGCCGCCCTGGAGAAGGAGGCGCCCGCTACACCGGGAGCCGTCCTCGCCCTCGCCGGACGCCAGCTCATCTCGACCGTCGGCGGTGCGTCGGGGCCCCTGTACGGGACGCTGCTGCGCCGGACCGGGAAGGCGCTCGGAGACGCGGCGGAGGTGAGCGAGGAGCAGCTCGCCGTGGCGCTGCGCGCCGGCGTGGACGCGGTGATGCAGCTCGGCGGGGCCGCACCGGGCGACAAGACCATGATCGACGCCCTGGTGCCCGCCGTGGACGCCCTGAGCGACGGGTTCGAGCAGGCGCGGACCGCGGCCGAGCAGGGTGCCGTCGCCACGACGCCCCTTCAGGCCCGCAAGGGCAGGGCGAGCTATCTGGGCGAGCGCAGTATCGGGCACCAGGATCCGGGTGCCACCTCGGCGGCACTGCTCGTCGCGGCCCTGACGGAGGCGGCCGGTGAGTGACGGGCAGCGGGTCGGGATCGTGCTGGTGTCGCACAGCGCGCAGGTGGCCGCGTCGGTCGCCGAGCTGGCGCGGGGTCTCGCGGGCGGCGCGACCGACGTCCCGGTCGCCGCGGCGGGCGGTACGGAGGCGGGCGGGCTCGGGACGAGCGCGGAGTTGGTCGCCGCCGCCGCGGCCTCGGTGGACCGGGGTGCCGGGGTCGCCGTCCTCACCGACCTCGGCAGTGCCGTGCTCACCGTGAAGGCGCTGCTCGCCGAGGGCGACGAATTGCCCGAGGGCACCCGCCTGGTGGACGCGCCCTTCGTGGAGGGCGCGGTCGCCGCGGTCGTCACGGCGGCCGCCGGAGCCGACCTGGACGCGGTGGAGGCGGCGGCAGCGGAGGCGTACACCTACCGAAAGGTCTGACGGCACGCCGGCCGACCGATCGGACGGCGCCTCCGGCCGGCCTTCGCGAGCGACGTGAGGGGCCGTCGCAGGCGGAGGCAAAGCCGCCGTCGCAGGCGGGCACGCCCAGGCCGGCCGGGGGCGGCCGTGCACGGCTCGGGTCAGCCCCCGACGCGTCGGCGAGGGCCGGGCCGAGCGCTTCCGCCTGGGCAGGTCCGTGCCGTTGCGCCCTCCACGCCGGCGGCGGCCGGGCGCGGGGCCCGACGACCGCGCGGGGCCGCGTTGAGCGTCACCGTTGCGGAGCGCCGACCGGTCCGTCTGCCACAGGTCGTCCTGCGGCTGACGGACCGGCCTGCGGGGGACGTCGGGGGCCGGCTGGGCGGCGGCGGGTGCGGCCGGGACGAGCAGGGCCAGAGCGGTCGCGGCCGGCGTCAGCGGCGCCCTCCGTCTCAGCCTGCCGGGCGACGGCACGCACGACGGGGGGGACCTCTCGTGGGGGGGACAGGAGCGAACACCCGGCCCAATCTGGTGTCGGTCGCACCACGGGGCCACCCCGAGGGGGCCCTACGGTCCACGGCCCGCGGCGGTGTGAGAGGGGCCGGGCGCGCCGGCGACCGTCTCGGCACCGGCCGCCCGGCCGCCCCGCCGGCGCGGTTCAGCGACGACAGCGGCCCGCGCCACCGGCATGAACTCCCGAGCCCTCAAGGAGAGTTCAGCCGTGAGGAGCTTCAGCATACGTAATCGCACGGACCGTTCACCAACGCCGGGTCCCCCCCCACTGCCCTCTTGATGTGTTCGCGCCACCGCGCCATATTGGTCCGGACCATTGCCGCCGTGCCGAGCCGGGAGGCGAGCCGTGCGACGCGTTGTGCTGTGCGGATGGGTGCTGGCGGCGTGCTGCGCCTGCGCGGGACCGGGCGGCGGCGACGAGGGGCGGGCACCCGGCGCTCCCACGGGCGTCACCGCCGAGGCGGGGAGCGCGACCAGCGTGCACGTGATGTGGAACGCGGTCCCCTCGGTCAGCGCGTACGAGGTGTACCGGGGCACCACGAAGGTCGCGGACGTGCCCGCCCCCGCGCGCATGCTGGACGTGACCCGTCTCACCCCGTCCACCGCCTACGTCTTCACCGTGCGCGCCCGGGACGCCCGGGGACGGCTCGGCCCGCGCAGCCGCGAGGTGCGGGCGACGACTCCGGCGGCGGTCGCGGCGGACCGTACGGCCCCGACCGAGCCGGTCGGCGTCGTGGGCCGGGCGGCCGGAAGCCGGGCGGTCCAGCTGTCGTGGTCCGCGTCCACGGACGACCACGAGGTGGTGTCGTACGACGTCTACCAGAGCGGGACGAAGATCCACAGTGTCGGGGGGAACCAGACGGCGACCGTCGTCACGGGACTGCGGCCGGGCACCCGCTACTCCTTCACCGTCCGGGCGCGGGACGCGGCCGGCAACCTGTCGACCGCCGGTCCGCCCGTGCGCCTGGCGACCGCGCCGGGAGCCGACGAGGGGCGGGACACCGCGCCGACGGATTTCAGGGCGTCCGCCCGGTGGGCCGACGGGGCGTACTACGTCGACCTGGCCTGGGTTCCGCCGCGCGTGGACGGCGTGGTCGCCGAGTACCAGATCCAGGTCGACGGGCAGCCGGCCACCTCGCTCGTGTGGGGGGGAACCCCTCCGCAGGGGAAGGCCTCGTACAGCTTCTACGTGGGGCGGGAGGCCGGGGTCGGGCATCGGGTCCGGCTGCGGGCGAGGCTGCCCGACGGGACCTGGGGCGCCTTCTCACCGGAGCGGACGGTGAGGACGAGTCCCGGCTGACGGGGCCTTAGGCGAGGTTCCTCCGCCCGGAGCAACGCGTCACCCGAACGGGTGCGACCGGAGTGCGGGCGGCGCCGGGGGAACGTTGGCTGCCCCTGAGGCAGCACGGGCGTACCCGATCCTCGGCGGCGCAAGGGATGTACCGCCAACCGTGCCGCCGGGAGGACATGTGATGCGCACTTCCCGCCTTCTCGTCCGCTCCCGACTGACCGTGGCAGCCGCCGCCGCGCTCCCGCTCACCGTTGCCGCCCAGCCGGCCGCCGGCGTCTCGGGCATCTCCGTCAGCACGACCGGCTCCACGGTCTCCGTCGTGACCAGCGCCTGCGCCCAGATCAACGGAAGCTGGGGCACCGCTTCGCTGCTCACCAGCAGCCAGGCCAACTTCTCCCAGGGACGTCAGGTGGCGCTGTCGGGCACGACCATCAGCCAGTCCGCCGCCTGGTCGGGTGTCAGCCCGGGCACGTACACGGTCATCGTCGTGTGCTCGAACGGCAGCACCGCCGGCACCCAGTCGGTCATCGTCTCGGCCGCGTCCACCCCGACGATCTCCGCTACGGCCTCGCCCACGCGCGGGGTCCTGGGCGGCATGGGGGGCGCCGTCCGGGAGTACGGCACGGTCACCATGGTGGTGGGCGGGGCGCTGGCGGGCACCGGCGTCATCGCGGGCGCCTGGTTCCTGCGCCGTCGCTCGAAGCCGCACCGTTTCTAGACCTCCTGGCCGCCGGGCGCCAGGACGCCGTCCCTAGAAGGCGTGCTCGCTCGGCCCGGGCCCGGGCAGTTCCTCCGGCCCGGGCAGTTCCTCCACGGCCTCGGTGAGCCACTGGATCCAGAACGTCTCCAGTTCGATGCCCGCGCGCAGGACCAAGTGCTGCAGCCTGGCCTGCGCGCTGTCGTTGCCGGGCGGGAAGTCGCGCCGCTCGATCTCCTCGTACTCGGCCAACTGCCGTCGGTGCAGGTCGAGATGGCGTCGCAGGTCGGCCTCCAGGCCGGCGGTGCCGACGACGGCGGCGGCGCGCAACCGCAGCAGGAGCGCGTCCCGGTGCGGCTTGGGGTCCTGCGCCGCGGCCGTCCACCGTTCGAGTTCGGCACGGCCCGCGGGCAGGACCTCGTAGCTCTTCTTCTGCCCGCGGGCCGGCTGCTCGGCGGGCAGGGCGCGGATGTGGCCCTCGGCCTCCAGTCTTCCCAGCTCGCGGTAGATCTGCTGGTGCGTCGCCGACCAGAAGTAGCCGATCGACTTGTCGAACCGGCGGGTCAGATCCAGCCCCGACGACGGCTTCTCGAGCAGGGCGGTGAGGATCGCGTGCGGGAGTGACATGGCCTCATCCTAGGGACGCGTGCGGCGGGACCCGGGAGGCCTACAGGGCCGCCGCCAGCTCCGTGCCCTGCTTGATGGCGCGCTTGGCGTCCAGTTCGGCGGCCACGTCGGCGCCGCCGATGAGGTGGGCGCTCACCCCGGCGGCGACCAGTTCCTCGTACAGGTCCCGGCGCGGTTCCTGGCCGGTGCACAGGACGATGGTGTCGACCTCCAGGACCGTGCTCTCCTCTCCGACGGTGACGTGGAGTCCGGCGTCGTCGATGCGGTCGTAGCGCGCGCCCGGGACCATGGTGACGCCCCGGTGCTTGAGCTCGGTCCGGTGGATCCAGCCGGTCGTCTTGCCGAGGCCCGCACCGACCTTGCTGGTCTTGCGCTGGAGCAGGTGGACGGTGCGCGGCGGGGCGGGCCGCTCGGGTGCGGCGAGGCCGCCGGGCGCCGCGTAGTCCATGTCGACGCCCCAGTGCCGGAAGTACGTCTCCGGGTCCTCGCTCGCCTTGTCACCGCCGTCGGTGAGGAATTCGGCGACGTCGAAGCCGATGCCGCCGGCGCCCAGGACGGCGACGCGGTCGCCGACGGGGACGCCGTCGCGCAGGACGTCCAGGTAGCCGACGACACTGGGGTGGTCGACGCCGGGGATGTCGGGGGTGCGCGGGGTGACGCCGGTCGCGACGACGACCTCGTCGTAGCCCGAGACGTCCGCCGCCGCGACCGGGGTGTTCAGCCGTACGTCCACGCCGTGCGCGTCGAGCTGGTGGCGGAAGTAGCGCAGGGTCTCGTCGAACTCCTGTTTGCCGGGGACGCGGCGGGCGACGTTGAGCTGGCCGCCGATCTCGCCCGCGGCGTCGAACAGCGTGACCTGGTGGCCGCGTTCGGCAGCGGACACCGCGCAGGCGAGGCCCGCCGGTCCGGCGCCGACGACCGCGACGCGCTTGCGCAGCCGGGTCGGGGAGAGCACCAGCTCGGTCTCGTGGCAGGCGCGCGGGTTGACCAGGCAGGAGGTGATCTGCCCGCTGAAGGTGTGGTCGAGGCAGGCCTGGTTGCAGCCGATGCAGGTGTTGATGGCCTCGGGGGTGCCGGCCGACGCCTTGGCGACGAAGTCCGGGTCGGCGAGGAACGGGCGGGCCATGGAGACCATGTCCGCGTGGCCGTCGGCGAGCAACTGCTCGGCGAGCTCGGGAGTGTTGATGCGGTTGGTGGTGACGAGCGGGACGGTCACCGCGCCCATGAGCTTCCTGGTCACCCAGGTGTAGGCGCCGCGCGGCACGGAGGTGGCGATGGTGGGGATGCGGGCCTCGTGCCAGCCGATGCCGGTGTTGATGATCGTCGCCCCCGCCTCTTCGACGGCCTTCGCCAGGGTGACGACCTCGTCGAGGGTGGAGCCGCCGGGCACCAGGTCGAGCATGGAGAGCCGGTAGACGACGATGAAGTCCTCGCCGACCGCCTCGCGCACGCGCCGGACGATCTCCACGGGGAAGCGCATGCGGTTCTCGTACGAGCCGCCCCAGCGGTCGGTGCGGTGGTTGGTCGGCGCGGCGACGAACTCGTTGATGAGGTAGCCCTCGGAGCCCATGATCTCCACGCCGTCGTAGCCGGCCTGCCGGGCGAGGCGGGCGGCACGGGCGTAGTCGTCGATCGTCCGCTCGACGTCGGCGTCGGTGAGTTCACGGGGCGGGAAGGGGCTGATGGGCGCCTGGAGCGGGCTGGGGGCGACCAGGTCCCGGTGGTAGGCGTACCGGCCGAAGTGCAGGATCTGCATCGCGATCCGGCCGCCCTCGCGGTGCACGGCCTCGGTGATCGCCCGGTGCTGCGCGGCCTCCGCGTCGGTGGTGAGCTTGGCGCCGCCCTCGTACGGCCGTCCCTCGTCGTTGGGCGCGATGCCGCCGGTGACGATGAGCCCCACTCCCCCGCGCGCCCGGGCGGCGTAGAACTCCGCCATGCGCTCGAAGCCGCGCTCGGCCTCCTCCAGGCCGACGTGCATCGAGCCCATCAGGACGCGGTTGGGCAGCGTGGTGAAGCCGAGGTCGAGCGGGCTCAGCAGGTGCGGGTAACGGCTCATGGCAGGCCTCCGTGCGCGGTGTCGTCCCCAGTAGTTCTAGAGGCCGCGCACGGATTATGCAACTAGTTGCAGAATGAGCCGGGGGGTCTGTGCCGCAGGTCACCGCCCTGCGCCGGGTTCATCGCCCCGCGTCTCGGGTCACCGGCTTTCGAGCAGCACGTGCAGTTCCCTCTCCTGGTCCCCGGAGGCCGAGGACAGGTCGCGCACCGCGAACAGGGAGTCCAGCGTGGTGCGGAGCCGCTCGATCGCCCAGTAGCCGCCCTGCGCGTCGGCCTCGACGGAGGAGGAGAGCCGGGGCGGAGGCGCGCACTGCGCCGCCTCGGTGACCTCGAAGGTGCCGAGCCACACCATCGGGCGGGTCTCGTGGATCTGTTCGGGCACCTCGTCGGGGCCGCGGTCCGACTCGAAGCAGGCGCACAGCGCGTCGAACACGATCCGGGCGTCTTCCTTGTTGCATCCGCTGATCTCGACGGAGACGGACTCCTCGTGCGAACGCTCGCGGTCCATCGTGATCGCTCCTCTCGTGGCGGTGGCGCGGTAGCGCGGGTTCCCCGCGAACCGCGCCACATCCCAAGAAAAGCACCACTTTCCCGAGCGGGCACCACCTGAGGGGCACCCGCCCGGGACGGGACTCATCCCTGGGTGAAGCGGTAGGTCTTGCTGTCCGTCAGCACACAGAAGCCGGGCGAGAGGACGATCACCCGCAGGGTGCCGGTACGGCGGTCGTAGTCGATGCCCTCCGTCTCGAAGGTGCCCGAGCAGGAGCTGCGCAGCGGAAGCTGGCGCAGGGCCGTGACGCGGCCGGTCACGTCGGCGGTTCCGCCCGGTTCGGCGGACAGGTCGATCCGCAGCAAAGGCTTGGTGATGCCGAAGAGGGTGCCCGCGGGGTCGTCGGAGGAGCACAGGAGGGTGGTGGGGCCGGTGAAGTCGCAGCCCTGCACGTCCCGCACGGCACGGTCCAGGCGGACGGTGGACGCCTGCGGCAGGTTCGCCGAGGGCGAGGTGCCCGGGTTGACCCCCGGGGTCGGGAAGACCAGCAGCCGGGTCATGGTGCCCCACTCGCCGGACAGCATCCACTGGCCGCCAGGGGCGATCGCCACCCAGGAGTTGTTGAGGGCCTCTCCCGAGCCGAGCGTGTGGACGTACTCCGACCAGGCGCCGCCGGGCGTGCGCACCCGGAACATCTTCGAGGTGCCCGAATCCCGCTGGTAGGGCTCGATGTAGTAGCCGTCGTAGGAGGCGTCCGGGTCGCCGACGTGGTTCCAGCCGCGCACGCTCACACCGATCGGGATGGTGCCGATGCCGGTGTAGCGGTTGGCGCTGTGGACCGGGACCTCGACCGAGGTCAGGCCCTGACTCTCGGTCAGCGGGTCGGCGCGGTCGGAGCCGACCTCGGTCCAGGTGTCGGCCGCCGCGGCGGGCGGGGCGGCGCCGAGGGCCGTGACCGTCGCGGTGACCAGCGCGACCAGGGCGGCGCGGGCGGCACGAACCGGCCGACGGCGTCTGCGGGCAGGGCGCAGGGGCATGGGTCTCCTCTGGGACGGGGGGTGGGTGCGCGCTCGGCGGACAGTGTGTCCGAGGTCTGTGGTCATGTACAGACCAAGCAAATGGATGCAAGTGGACCATGAGGAGAACGGCGCGCCGCGCCGTACTGGAGGAGCATGGAAGACGGTGACCCCGGCGCGGGAGAGAACGGTTGTGGGCGGTAGAACGAGCGGAGTCGGCACGGGGGACGGCGTGCCGCGTCGGCCTTCGGAGGCGATGCCCGGCATGAGCGCAGACGGCGTGGCCGCGGGCGGCGGGCCGACAGGGCCCAGCGGCCTGCTGGACGTGCTGAACGTGGCCTCGGTGGTTCTCGACACCGAAGGCCGGATCGTGCTGTGGAGTCCGCAGGCCGAAGAACTGTTCGGTTACTCGGCGCAGGAGGCCCTGGGCCGGTACGCGGCGCACGTGATGGTGCACGAGCGCCACTTCGAACTGGTCGTGAAGCTCTTCAGCGACGTCATGTCCACGGGCCGAAGCTGGGCGGGCGCCTTCCCGATCCTCTGCAAGGACGGCAGCACGCGGCTGGTGGAGTTCCGCAACATGCGCCTCGTGGACGACCGGGGTGACGTGTACGCCCTGGGCCTGGCCGCCGACCAGCCCACGGTGCGCCGCCTGGAGCGCGACGTGGCCCTGTCGACGCGGATGGTCACGCAGTCCCCCATCGGCTTCGCCGTCCTGGACACCCAGCTGCGCTACGTCACGGTCAATCCCGCGCTGGAGCGGATCAACGGCGTCCGCGCGGAGGATCACGTGGGCCGGACGATGAGTGAGGTGCTCCCGCTGCTGGACGTGGAGGCACTGGAGTCGGCGACCCGTGAGGTGCTGCGGACCGGTGTGCCGCTCGTCGACCGGTCCGCCGTCGGCCGCACGCCCGCCGACCCCCACGAGGATCATGCCTGGTCGCTCTCGCTGTACCGCCTGGAGGACTCCCGCGGAACCGTGCTGGGCGTGGCCCTCTCCGTCGTCGACGTCACCGAGCAGTACCGGGCGGGCCTCGAAGCCGAGGCCGCGCGCCGCCGCGTGGTCCTGATCGCCGACGCCTCCACCCGGATCGGGACCACCCTCGACCTGGAACAGACCGCTCGGGAACTGGCCGAAGTCGCCGTGCCGGAGCTGGCCGACGTGGCCACAGTGGACCTGCTCGACGCGGTGGTCGCGGGCCGGCGCAGCAGCCTCGGGCCCGCCGAACCGGCCGTGATCCGCGCGCTGGCGGTCCGGGCCGCCGACGGGCCGGACGCGCTCGACGCGGCCGATCGACCCGGACGGATCACCCGCTACGCGCCCGACCGCCTCGTGACCGAGTGCGTGCGCACCGGCACACCGGTGATGGTCACGCACGTCAAGGACGACGACCTGGCACGCATCGCCCGCTCCTCCGAAGCCGCCGGGCTGCTGGAGCGGGCGGGGGTCCACTCCTACCTGGCGGTGCCGCTCATCGCCCGGGGCGAGGTGCTGGGCGCCCTCGACCTCAAACGGACGCGCAATCCGGAGCCGTTCGGGCGGGACGACCTGCTGCTCGCCCGCGAGCTGGCCGCCCGCGCGGCCGTGCAGATCGACAACGCCCGCTGGTACCAGAACGCACGCACCACGGCCCTCACCCTGCAGCGCAGCCTGCTGCCGAGCCACCCCCCGGTCACCGGAGGCCTGGAAGTGGCCTCCCGCTACCAGCCCGCGGGGGCCACCACCGAGGTGGGCGGCGACTGGTTCGACGTGATCCCGCTGGACGGGGGCAAGACCGCGCTCGTCGTCGGAGACGTCATGGGCAGCGGCATCGACGCCGCCGCCACCATGGGCCGGCTGCGCACCGCGACCACCACCCTGGCCTCCCTGGACCTCGACCCGGCCGTGCTGCTGGAGCACCTCGACCGGATCACCTCGGGCCTCGACCACTCCATCGCCACCTGCGTGTACGCCGTCCACGACCCGCGCCTGCGCCAGTGCCGGATCGCCAACGCCGGGCACCTGCCGCCCGCCCGCGTACGCCCGGGGCGGCCGCCGGAGCTGCTCGACCTGCCCACCGGCGCACCGCTGGGCGTGGGCGGGGTGAAGTTCTCCACGACCGACGTCGACTTCGACCCGGGCGACCAACTCGTGCTCTACACCGACGGGTTGGTCGAGACGCGCCGGCACTCCCTGGACGAGCGCCTGGACGCGCTGCTCGCGCTCCTGGACGATCCGGCGCGCCCGTTGGAGGAGATGTGCGACCTGCTCCTTCGCGCCCTGCACCACCCCGACAACCACGACGACGTCGCGCTGCTCGTGGCACGGGCGCGGGAGTGACGAGACCGCACGGAACCCTCCGCCCGCCGTGCGCAACGTGTACGCCGTACGCAACTTCCCCTGCGCGGCAAGGCGGTCATGCACGCCCCGGAAGAAGCCGAGGTGCTGTCGGGCGGACCGGACGGAGAGGAACGGGAGCGCGCGTCGGTGCGCTCGCTGTGGCGGCGGTCGGCCCGTGAACGGCCGTGATCGCCGCGACGACCGTCCTCGCCCTCGCCGTCCTCGTCCTGGCCGTCCTCGTCCTCGCCCCGCCCTCGCCCTCGTCCTCGCCCCGCCCTCGCCCTCGTCCTCGCCCCGCCCTCGCCCTCGTCCTCGCCCCGCCCTCGCCCTCGCCCTCGCCCTCGCCCTCGCCCTCGGCGGCACGGTCGCGTTGCATCGCCGGAACCCGTTCCAGCGACGCGCGGACGGCTTCCGTGTCCTGTCCGGCGCCTTCGACGGCAACGAGTCGGGCGACCGGCGCTCCGGTATCCCGGGACACGGAACGGGTGACCGCGGCGACCGCACGCCCGAGCCGTCGGGCAGCGGCGCCGCGGCCCGAGTCCTACGCCTGGATCTCCCGGCTTCCCCCGGTCTCCTGCTGTTCCCGGATCTCCTGCTGTCCCCAGGGCTCCTGCTCTTCCCCGGCCTCCGGCTCTCCCCCCGTCTCCTGCTTCGGCCGGGGCTCCTGCCCTTCCAGGGGCTCCTGGACTTCCTTGATGCCGATCACCACATGGGCGTACAGCTCCTCGTCCTCGGCCACACGCGTCGTCAGGCCGCCGCGGGTGAACGCTTCGACGGCGTCCGGCGCCTGACGTTCGCTCGTCTCGACGAGCAGGCAGCCGCCGGGCGCCAGCCACCGCGCCGCCCCGGCGGCTACCCGGCGCAGCACGTCGAGGCCGTCGGCGCCGCCGTCGAGGGCGGTGAGGGGCTCGTGGTCGCGGGCCTCGGCGGGCAGCAGGGGGACCTCGCCGGTGGGGACGTACGGCACATTGGCGGCCAGGATGTCGACGCGGCCGCGCAGATGACCGGGCAGCGCCTCGAACAGGTCGCCCACGTGGACCTGTCCGCCGAGGGCGGCGACGTTGCGGCGGGCGCAGCCCACCGCGACCGGGTCGAGGTCGGCGGCGTGCAGTTCGACACGGCGGAGGGCGGAGGCGAGGGCCGCGCCGACCGCGCCCGAGCCGCAGCACAGGTCCACGACGACGGACGCCCGCGGGGCCTGGGCGAGAGCCTGGGTGACGAGGAACTCGGTGCGGCGGCGGGGCACGAAGACGCCCGGTTCGACGGCGATGCGCAGTCCGTGGAACTCGGCCCAGCCGACGACGAGTTCCAGGGGGAGACCCGCGACGCGGCGCTCCACCAGGGCGGCGAGTTCGTCGGGTGTTTGGGCGGCGGCGAGGATGAGCTCCGCCTCGTCCTCGGCGAAGACGCACCCGGCCGCGCGCAGCGCGCCGACGACGGCGTCGTACGAAGGGAACGAGGAGGGAAACGAGGACGAGGACACGGAGGGGGACAGTGGGGGCATGGAAGCCGAGAGCCTTTCGGGAGCCGAAGGGCGCTCTCGCGGTCGTCTAGCGGCGGCGGTCCGCGCCGTCGTGAGGTGAGAGCACCCGGCCTGACACTGCGGTGATGGGTCCCACCTCCTCGGTCGCTCGCGGCTGGGAACATCCGCAGCCGAGGGCACACCCTACCCCAACGGGCGGTCGGGCAGGCCGAGAAGCCGCACCTCACCGGCCTGGTTGTACAGTGCAACCATGGGGGCGAGGGAGGTCCGGTGGAAGCAGCGCAGGCCGTGGAGACCATCCAGCGCGAGATGACGGTGTTCGCGCGGCGCGCCCGTGCCTCGGCGGGCCGGCTGCACCCCGAGCTGTCGCTGGTGTCGTACACCCTGCTCGGCCATCTCGAGGGGAGCGGCGGCTGCCGGGCGACCGACCTGGCCGCGCACTACGCGCTGGACAAGTCCACCGTCAGCCGGCAGGTGGCCGCGCTGGAGCGGGCGGGCCTGGTCGAACGGCGCCAGGACCCCGAGGACCACCGTGTCCAGCTCATCCACCTGACCGGCGAAGGCCGCCGGATGCTCGCCCAGGTCACCGAGAGCCGCCGCACGGCCTTCCGGGAACGCCTCGCGCGGTGGCCGCAGGAGGATCTGGAGCGGTTCGCGGAGTATCTCGTGCGGTACAACGCGGCCGGCGGGCCGCCCACGGCCGGCTAGTACGCGAGAGCCGGCAGCCGACAGCGGGGCGGGAGCCTCCTCCAAGCCCTGGAAGCGCCGGTCGTGCCTTTGCGCGGGGCTCGGTCGCGTTCGCCTCGGTGCCGTCGGCGGGGAGGCGGCAGTCGACCGCCCCGACACGTTCCGGCGGCGACGGCACGGACCCGCGGGCCGGGCTCGGCGACGCCGATGCGGGCGCTGGTGACGACCGCGGCGGCCCCGTCGGCCGCCCCCGCCGGGCCAGGTCCGGCCCCCGCCGTGTGGTCCCGCCGGGGACGAGGGCGACCGGTGCCGCCTCCGGGCTCCGGCCGAGCAAGAAGACGACCCGGCCCTCGCCCGCCCGGCACCGCTCGAGGAGCCCCCGGGCACGCTCCGACCGTGCCGTTCCCGCCTGAGACCCGCGCCGACGAGGTGGCCACCCGAGGTCGGGGCGGCGCCGGCCTGCACGTACGGTTGACCGAGCAAACCGTCGTCGACCGTCCCGCTGGAACCGCATGAACGTCACCCGAGGGTTCACCGGACGCCCGCGCGTCCACAACCCGGGGCTCCCCCCGGGCCAGTACGACGCGGGCGACGACTGGCCCGTCCTCTCCGCCGAGGTCACCCCCGACCTCGCGCCCGCCGACTGGTCCTTCCGGATCGACGGGCTGGTCGAGGAACCCCGTAGCTGGACGTGGGACGAGGCGCACGCGCTGCCCGCCTCGGCGTACGAGGGCGACATCCACTGTGTGACGAGCTGGTCGAAGTTCGGGGTGCGGTTCGGGGGCGTGTCGCTGGACGCCTTCCTGGACGCGGTCCGGCCGCGGGCGACCGCCACCCACGCCGTCGCCTACGCGCACACCGGGTACACCGCCAGCCTGCCGCTCGCCGACCTGACCGGCGGCCGGGCCTGGATCGTCTTCACCTACGACGGCGAGCCGCTGGCCGCCGAGCACGGCGGCCCGGCGCGGCTGCTGGTGCCCCACCTGTACTTCTGGAAGAGCGCCAAGTGGATCGCGGGTGTGCGGCTCCTCGACCACGACGAGCCGGGCTTCTGGGAGCAGAACGGCTATCACGCGCGCGGCAACCCCTGGGAGGAGCAGAGGTACTCCGGTGACTGAGGCCTTCACTTCCCCGGTGACCGCGACACCGACGACCGCCACGCCGGCGACCGCGACACCGGCGACCGCCGCGCCGGCGACCGCCGCGCCGCCCTCGGTCGGCGCGACGCCTTTCGCTCCGCCGACCCGGTTCGCGGTGCCGGGCCGTATCGCCGTCAGTGGCAGCGCGGCCACGACATGGCAGACGGCCACGCTCACCGAGATCCGCCGCGAGACTCCGCGGGCGGCCACCTTCCGGTTCGCGGTGCCCGCATGGGCGGGGCACCTGCCCGGGCAGCACCTGATGCTGCGGCTGACCGCCGCGGACGGCTACACGGCCCAGCGTCACTACTCGCTCGCCTCCGCCCCGGACGACTCGGGGCACATCGAGCTCACCCTCGACCACGTGGACGGCGGCGAGGTCTCCGGCTGGTTCCACGGCGTCGCCGAGCCCGGGGACGAGGTGGAGGTGCGCGGTCCGCTCAGCGGCTTCTTCGCCTGGCCGGGCGATCGGCCGGCGCTGCTGATCGGCGCCGGTTCCGGAGTGGTCCCGCTGATGTCGATGGTGCGCCACCACCGGGCGCGGGGCCTCACGGTGCCGCTGCGGCTGCTGGTGTCCGCGCGCGGCCCCGAGGAGTTGCTCTACGCGCGCGAGTACGGGCCCGAGACGACGCCCGTGTTCACCCGGAGCGCGCCGGAGGGCGTGCCCGTGGGCCGGCTGGCCGCCGCGCATCTGGCGCCGCTCCTCGCCGAGGCGCCGACGGGCGGCTGGGAGGCGTACGTGTGCGGGTCCAACGGCTTCGCCGAGCACGCCTCGCGGCTGCTGGTCGAGGCGGGGCAGCCGGTGGACCGGATCCGGATCGAGCGGTTCGGCTGACGGTTTCCCGCTCGCCGCGGAATGAACGATCTCCCCCGAACGGGGTATTTCCTCCATGTGGGCACTCGTCCGCGTGACGGCGAGGAGGTCGACATGCGAACCCGGGTGCGCGACTTGCGCCGGCGCGGCAACCCGCTGCGGCGCCGGTCGGACGTCGTGGAGGCGTGGACGGCGCTGGTGGTGGCCGTGCTGCTGCTGGTGGGCGCGCCCCTGGCAGGGGCCGTCGCCGGCCTGTGGGCCCATGAGGACGCGCGGGCGACGGCGGCCGAGCAGCGGGCGGAACGGCATCGGGTGCGGGCCGAGGTCGTCAGCCGGCCGCCGGACACGCTGCCGACTGCGGAGGGCATCCGGGACTCCTACCGGGTCACCGTGCGGTGGACGGAGCCGGGGCAGACGACGCGGACGGCCACCGCGCGGGTTCCGGCGGGCACCCAGCAGGGTGACGTGGTCCCCGTGTGGTTCGACGCGCGGGGCCGGAGCGTCGAGCCGCCGACGGACGGCACGGCGGTGTGGCAGCACACGATCGTCCTCGGTGTGGCCACGGCGGGCGGCACGGCCGCCGTCGTCCTGCTCGGGCACACGATGGTGCGCCGGGTGGCGATGCGGCGCCGGCTGGACGAATGGGACCGGGAGTGGGCGCGGACGGGCCCCGAGTGGAGCCGACGCAGCGCGTGAGCTCCCCGGCGCGGACAGACCGTCGCGAGGACCCGGCCGGTGCGTGGACAGGGTCTGGCGAGCGCTTCCACCGCCCACGTACGGTGTGATCATTCGTTCGGCCACTGTACAAAAGGCGGTTGTTCATGGCCCTGTTCGACCTGTCCCTCGAGGAGCTTCGCGAGTATCGGAGCGCGTCCACCGAGCCGGAGGACTTCGAGGCGTTCTGGTCCAAGACCCTCCAGGAGGCCCGCGAACACGACCTGGACGCGCGCTTCGAGCCCGTCGACACGGGGCTGGCGACGGTGCGCGTGTACGACGTGACGTTCTCCGGGTTCGGCGGTCATCCCGTGAAGGCGTGGCTGACGCTGCCCGCCGGGGCCGAGGAACCGCTGCCGCTGGTCGTGGAGTTCGTCGGGTACGGCGGTGGCCGCGGCCTGCCGCACGAGCACCTGCTGTGGGCGTCGACGGGCCGTGCGCACTTCATCATGGACACCCGCGGCCAGGGCAGCGCGTGGGGCGGCGGGGGCGCCACCGCCGATCCGGTGGGCGGCGCGCCGGCGTACCCGGGTTTCATGACGCGGGGCATCGACGCACCGGAGAACTACTACTACCGCCGTGTGTTCACCGACGCGGTGCGCGCCGTCGAGGCGGCCCGGTCGCATCCGCTGACCGACGCGGCGCGCACGGCGGTCCTCGGCGCGAGCCAGGGCGGCGGCATCAGCATCGCCGTGGGCGGCCTGGTGCCGGACCTGGTGGCGGTCGCCCCTGACGTGCCGTTCCTGTGCGACTTCCCGCGCGCGGCGACCCTGACGGACCGTCACCCGTACCGGGAGATAGGCCTGTTCCTCAAGACCCACCGCGGGCGCACGCAGGACGCGCTGCGCACCCTGTCGTACTTCGACGGGGTGCACTTCGCGTCGCGCGCCTCGGCTCCCACGCTCTTCTCGGTGGCCCTGGAGGACCAGACCTGCCCGCCGTCGACGGTGTTCGCCGCCTTCAACGCGTGGGCGCACGAGGACAAGGCGATCGAGGTGTACGACTTCAACGATCACGAGGGCGGCGGCCCTCACCACGAGGCGGCCAAGGTGCGCTGGCTGCGCTCGCACTCCTGAGACGCTACGACCTTCCCTCCGGTCCGACCAGTCGGTATGTTCGGGGAGCCCGGGCCGCACGGCCGCCGTCCGGGCTTCCGGCGGATCACGGAGGGCCCATGTCCGAGCACGCGCCACAGGTCCACGGCCACTGCGACGCGCGCTTCGCCGCGGTGCGGACGGCGTTCGAGGAGAACTTCCGGGAGCCGGGCGAGCTGGGCGCCGCGGTGACCGTCATGGTGGACGGCGTGACCGTGGCCGACCTGTGGGGCGGCTGGGCCGACCGGGCGCGCACGCGCGCGTGGGAGCGGGACACCCTGGTCAACGTGTGGTCGACGACGAAGGGCCCGGTGGCACTGTGCGCGCACATCCTGGCCGACCGGGGGCTGCTGGACCTCGACGCGCCGGTGGCCGCCTACTGGCCCGAGTTCGCGGCGGCGGGCAAGGAAGGGGTGCTCGTCCGGCACCTGCTGTCCCACCGCGCGGGGCTGTCCGGTCTGCGCGAGCCGCACACCCTGGAGCAGCTCTGCGACTGGGAGCTGACGACCGGCCGCCTCGCGGCGATGGAGCCCTGGTGGGAACCCGGCACGCACTCCGGCTACCACGCGATGACATACGGCTTCCTGGTCGGCGAGGTCGTGCGGCGCGTCTCCGGTCTGCTGCCGGGAGCCTTCCTGGAACGGGAGGTGACGGGTCCGCTCGGCATCGACTTCACCATCGGGCTGCCGGAGAAGGAGGCCGGGCGGGCCGCCGAGCTGGTGCATCCGCCGGCCGCGTCGAGCGGTGAGCAGTCCGCGGTCCTCAGCCGGCTCGCGCCCGCCGCCATCGCCGCGCTGGCCAATCCCCCGTTGGGCGCGGAGCAGGCGAACTCGGCCGAGTGGCGGGCCGCCGAGATCCCGGCCGCGAACGGCCACGGCACCGCACGGGCCGTCGCCGCGCTGTACGCCATCCTGGCCGGGCGGGGTTCCCACGCCGGCCGCCGCGTCCTGTCCGCCGAGGCCGCCGAGCGGGTGCGCGAGGGACAGGGCAGCTGCCGGGACCTGGTGCTGGGCGCCGGTCTCGCGCGTGACACGGAGATCGGGCTCGGCCTGTGGCTCAGCGGCCCGACCGGCTCGTACGGGCCCAATCCGCGGGCTTTCGGACACGACGGCTTCGGCGGCTCCTGCGGCCTCGCGGACCCGGAGGCCGGGTTGTCGATGGGGTACGTCATGAACCGCATGGGCCCGCACATCGCGGACGACCCGCGCAAGACGGCGCTGGTGAAGGCCGTGTACGAGGCGCTGTGAGGGTGTGCGGGGCGGTCCGGTTTCGGCCGATCGGACCGCCCACCCTTCCCTATTGGTTTAGACCAATGCTAGATCTGGTGGCGCACAAGCCCGCTCGGCACGCACCCCCAGGAGGCGCGCGGCATGGCCCGCACCACCCCCCACGAACGGCCCATGTACTGGCGGATAGCGAAGGAGTTGCTCGACGAACTGCGCGACGGCACCATCCCGCCCGGTGAACGCCTCCCCGGTGAGCGGCAGTTGGCGGAGCACTTCGGGGTCAGCCGGGTGACCGTCCGGCACGCGCTGGACGTGCTGCGCCGGGACGGGCTGGTCGCGACCGACCGACGAGGCACCCACGCCGCCCTCCCCGGAGCGCCGGTCGGCACCCTGTCCTTCCTCGCCTTCCCCGTGGGCGCCGGGACCGGGGACGACCCCGCGGCGGTGGACCGGGCCACCGTCGCGTGGGGACCGCCCCCGCCGGGGCACGCCGAGGCGCTCGGACTCGCCCCGCACCGCCCGACGCTGGTCCACCGTTACGCGTCCGGGGGAACCGACGGTCGCGGGCCGCGCACGGCCGTGACCTCCTTCTCCCCGATCGCCGTCGCCGAGGTGCCCGAACTCGCCCGCTACCGCGACCGCGCCGACACCACCGGATCACCGGAACTGCGCCGCGCCTACGACTGGATGCGCCGGGCGGGCCTGACCCTGCACCACCGGGACGCCCTCACCGTCGACGACGAGGCCCGCGCGCTGCGGGTCACACGCCGCGTCCACGACCAGTACTCCCGGCTGCTGGAGATCACCGACCTCGTGATGGACGCCCGGCACGAGGAACTGGTCTACGCGTTCACCCTTCCGGCGGCGGACGCGCCGTACCCCGCCGGGACCCCGCACGGTGGGTGCAGAGCCGTGCGCTCTGAGTCGATTCGCGCGCCGCGTCCGCTGTCAGTATCGGCGCATGACGACGCATGACGCGCAGCAGATCGAGGCGGCCAACGCCTCCGACCGCACTCCGGTCGTCTTCGTGCACGGTCTGTGGCTGCTGCCGAGCAGCTGGGACCGCTGGGCGGCCCACTTCGAGAAGGCCGGCTACGCCCCGGTCTCCCTGTCCTGGCCCGACGACCCGGAGACGGTCGAGGAGGCCAACGAGCACCCGGAGGTCTTCGCCGGCAAGACGGTCGGGCAGGTCGCCGACCACCTGCAGCAACTGATCGGCTCCCTCACGCGCAAGCCGGCGATCATCGGCCACTCCTTCGGCGGCCTGCTCACGCAGATCCTCGCCGGGCGTGGCCTGTCGGCCGCGTCGGTGGCGATCGACCCGGCGCCGTTCCGGGGTGTGCTGCCGCTGCCGATATCCTCGCTGCGCGCGGCGGCGCCGGTGCTGACCAACCCGGCCAACCGCAACCGGGCCGTGCCGCTCACCTACGACCAGTTCCGCTACTCGTTCGCGAACGCGGTGAGCGAGGAGGAGGCCAAGGAGCTGTACGAGACGTTCGCGGTGCCCGCGCCGGGCGCGCCGCTGTTCCAGGCGGCGACGGCCAACATCAACCCGTGGACGGAGGCGAAGGTCGACACCGAGAACCCGGACCGCGGCCCCCTGCTGATCGTCTCGGGCGAGAAGGACCACACGGTGCCCTGGGCCCTCTCGCACGCCTCCTTCAAGAGGCAGCAGCACAACCCGGGCGTCACGGAGATCGTCGAGATCAAGGACCGCGGGCACGCGCTGACCATCGACCACGGCTGGCAGAAGGTCGCGGACACCGCCCTGTCGTTCGTACGGCGCTTCGTCTGACCCGCGGGTCAGGGCACCCGTCGCGCCTCGACCATCCGGACGCGTGGGCTTCCGTCGCTCCTGGTGCCGAACTCGGGCAGGGTGCGGAGGTCCACGCGGAAACCGGCGCGTTCCAGTTCGCGGCGCACCTCACCGAGCCGGAAGGCCCGGTAGTACATCACGAACGGCGGCCGCCACACGGCGTTGCGCACCCGCATCACGGCGTCGAAGCCGAGGAGCATCCAGAAGGCCGGGGAGGACGGGCGGGGCGGCGCGAGCACCGGGAAGGCGAAGCGGCCGCCCGGTCGCAGCGCCCCGTGCACCTGCGCGAAGAGACCCGGCAGCTCGCGCGGCAGGAAGTGCCCGAACGCACCGAAACTGACGACGAGGTCGAAGGCGGCCGTGAACGGCAGGGCGCGGGCGTCCGCCCGCACCCAGGACACCCGCGGGCCCTCCGGACGCGTGCGCTCCCGGGCGACGGCGAGCATGCCGGCGCTGAAGTCGACCCCGGTGACGCTGCGCCGGCACACGGTCGCCAGCACCTCGACGCCGGCGCCGGTGCCGCAGCACAGGTCGAGTCCGTCGTCGTACGGGCCCGTCCGGCGCAGGGCCGAGGCGACCGCGTCCAGGACGGAGTCGGGGGTGCGGAAGGGCGTGTGGTCGAACTTGGGCGCGAGCAGGTCGTAGCCGTGCTCGACGGACGACAGCGCCTGGACGGCGAGTTCGCGCAGCGTGGGGCCTTCGGGGCTGAACATCGGCGTCAGCCTATCCCCGCCGGGTGAGGGCAGCGCGGCGCTCCAGCACCGTGAGGGCACGTTCGCACCAGCGCACGTTCTGCTCCTCGAAGCCGATGCCGCCCATCAGGGTCAGGTAGGGGCCGATCCGGTCGGCCTCGCCCAGGTACTCGTCCTCGCTGCGGCCGTCGAGGAGCCGTTCGCGCACGCGCTCGTAGCGGGCGAGCTTGGCGCGCGCCCAGGTCAGGCGCTCCTCGATCTGGGCACGGGTCACCCCGGGATCCACGCCGTCCATCGCCTGGATCCTGACGAGGAGTTCGTCGCGGATGGCGGTGGGCCGGCGGGGCGGGGTCGCGGCGAAGGCGCGCAGGTCCTCACGGCCGGCCTCGGTGAGCGTGAACATCCGTTTGTTGGGCCGGCGTTCCTGCTGCACGACCCGTGCCTGGATCAGTCCGTCCTGCGCGAGCTTCTCCAGTTCCCGGTAGAGCTGCTGCGGGGTCGCGGGCCAGAAGTTGGCGAGTGAGACGTCGAAGGTCTTGGACAGCTCGTAGCCCGAGGCCTCGCCTTCCAGGAGGGCGGCCAGGACGGCGTACTTGAGGGACATGTGGACATGGTACGGGCCGGTGATTATTGTCATCGGCACCTATTCAAATAGTTGTCCATGAGGGGATCTCGATGCGCGCGTTCCGTGAAGCGGTGGAGGCCGGCGACCTCGAGGCCGTGGAGGCTCTTCTGGCGGAGGACGTGGTGTTCACCAGTCCGGTCGTGTTCAAGCCGTACCCGGGCAAGGCGATCACCGCGGCGATCCTGCGGGCCGTGTCGCAGGTCTTCGAGGACTTCCGGTACGAGCGGGAGCTGGCCGGCGCGGAGGGCCGTGACCACGCGCTGGTGTTCACCGCCCGGGTGGGTGAGCGCGAACTCACCGGCTGCGACTTCATCCATGTGAACGAGGACGGCCTCATCGACGAGCTGACGGTGATGGTGCGGCCGTTGTCGGGTGCGCAGGCGCTGGCGGCGGCGATGGGGGCGCGGTTCGAGGAGATCGTGAAGGCTGCGGAGGCACGGTCGGCCTGACCGGGCCGGGGACGCGAGGGCGTCCCCGGGCGGGCGGTGCCGGCGTCAGTTCCTGAGTTCCTCCAGGGTCGCCCTGCTGTCCGCCTTCAGCCAGTCGGTCACCTTGTCGAGCTGCGGCGGGTCCTGGTCCTCGTCGTAGGAGGAGAGGTAGACGCTGTAGTTCATCGTGTACGTCACCCAGCCGTCACGCACCGCGAGCGTGACGTCCATGGAGCCGCTGTCGGAGCCGGTGGTGGTGTCCTCGCTGACGACGTAGGCCTCGTCACCGATGCCCGTCACGGTGTCGACGTCGTAACCCGAGCGGCTCTGCCCGTAGTTCTTCCACCGGGCCGTGAACTCCGGCCCGGGGTCGGTCTGCTTGTGGAGGCCCAACTCGATGGAGAGGTAGGCGTCCGAGTAGGTCGAACCCGACTTCTTCAGGCTCAGACTGCAGT
The DNA here is from genome assembly GCF_044548445.1 of Streptomyces sp. NPDC052016. Taxonomy (NCBI): domain Bacteria; kingdom Bacillati; phylum Actinomycetota; class Actinomycetes; order Kitasatosporales; family Streptomycetaceae; genus Streptomyces; species Streptomyces sp. NPDC052016. Next base: position 49,387 of record NZ_JBIUBX010000001.1, on the reverse strand, counting down.
AGCTCTCGTCGAGCGCGTCGTGCTCGAGTTCGTTGTGGGTGGGGGAGCTGTCGTCCTCCGGGTACTCCTCCTTGAACGACGAGTAGTCGGCGCTGCTGCAGAGGTTCGAGGGCGCCGAGTAACCACCCAGGTCCGCGTCGGCTCCCCGGCCGCCGATCAGGAAGACGCCGGCCGCCCACGCGGCGGAGGCCACCACCGCGCCGGCGACGGCCCACAGGACCGCCCGGCCGGCACCGCCCGAACCGCCGGCGGGCGGGAGCGCCGCGGGGCCGTACGGGCTCTGCTGCAGGTACGGATTGGCCGGCTGACCCGGACCCGGCTGACCCGGCTGACCCGGCTGACCCGGCTGACCCGGCTGACCCGGCTGACCCGGTTGACCCGCCAGGGTGGGCTGGGCGTAGAAGGCCTGTTGGCCCGGCTGTGAGGCCGGTGCCGGCGGCGGGAAGGCCGCCGTCCCGCCGGGGCCCGGCGACTGCGGGTGCGGATAGGGGTACGCGCTCGGCTGGGCCGGCGTCTCGGAGGGCTGCTCGGGCTGGGACGGGGGCTGAGGCGGGGTGGACATGTCGTGAAGATAAGGCAACGATGGCGGTCAAGTCCCTTGTCGGCAGGGATCGTTATGGTCTGGGGACATCTGGTGCAGGATGAAGACACCTCGGTCCGGACCAGGCTTCCGCACCCTCGGTGACCGTTGCCGTTCGCAGCACGGGGCACCGATGCGGGGAGCACGGGAACAGACGGGGCGCCCACCACGTTCACCTCAGCAGGGGTTCCGCGCCCCGTAGCCACGGCCGCACGCCCGGTGCTACGCTCGCGTCAGCATCTGTGTTCGCCGCCTTTGCCGGCGCCGATGCCAGTTCTCCTTTCAGTGCGCTGATCCACCCCTCTTCAGGCCGGTGCGACAGCTTCTCCGCAGCCCTGGTGAGCGTGACGACCGCGTCGCACCCGAGGCTTCGCTCCACGCCGTCGGAGGCGCGCGCTCACGCCCCTTCCCTCACGGCTCCCTCCCCCTTCCCCCGCGCATGTCTCATGCCTTCCGTCCTCGAAAGGACCGACCACCATGACCACCACCCTCGAACACCCCCTGGTCCAGCGACAGCCGGCCCAACTCGTCACCGGTGTCCTCGACATCGACGGCAGCGGGAAGGGTCACCTGCGGGCCGAGAACTGCCTGCCCTCCCCCGCCGACCTCCAAGTTCCGCCCGCCCTGATCCGCCGACTCGGCCTGCGCAAGGGCGACTTCGTCACAGGGATGCGCGGCGCGCAGCGGGCGCTGACCGACGTGGCGTGGGTCAACGGACGCGCGCCCGAGGAGTTGCGTGGTCGCCGTCACTTCCGTGACCTCACGCCCCTGCACCCGCACGAGCGGCTCCGCCTCGAGCACCCGGCGGCCGGCCTCGCCGGGCGCGTCACCGACCTGCTCGCGCCCGTCGGCAAGGGTCAGCGCGGGCTGCTGGTCGCCCCGCCCAAGACGGGCAAGACCGTCCTGCTCCAGCAGATCGCCGCCGCCGTCGCCGGCAACCATCCCGAGGCCCGACTGATGGTGGTGCTGCTCGACGAACGCCCGGAGGAAGTGACCGACATGCGGCGCTCCGTGCGCGGCGAGGTCTACGCCTCGACCTTCGACCAGGCGCCCAAGCAGCACATCGCCCTCGCCGAACTCGTCGTCGAGCGGGCCAAGCGGCTCGTCGAGGCGGGCGAGGACGTCGTGATCCTCCTGGACTCGCTGACCCGGCTGTGCCGGGCGCACAACAACGCGGCCGCCGCCGGGGGCCGCACCCTCAGCGGTGGCGTCGACGCGACCGCGCTGCTCGGCCCGAAGCGGTTCTTCGGCGCCGCGCGGGCCGCCGAGGAGGGGGGCTCGCTCACCGTTCTCGCCACCGCCCTGGTCGAAACCGGCTCCCGTGCCGACGACTTCTTCTTCGAGGAGCTCAAGAGCACCGGCAACATGGAGCTCCGCCTCGACCGGGAACCGGCCTCCCGCCGGGTCTTCCCCGCCGTCGACATCGACGCCTCCGGTACGCGCCGTGAGGAACTCCTCCTCTCCCCCGGCGAGTTGACCGTCGTACGCGGACTGCGCCGCGCGCAGCGGGCGCGGGACGGCCGGGCGAACCTGGAGGCGCTCCTGGAGCGGATGCGCGAGACGCCGGACAACGCGACGTTCCTGCGCCGCATCCAGCCGACGCTGCCCGCCGCGTAGGTCGTCACCGACGAGTACACCGCACCCGCGGCCGCGGGGCACGCGCGGTGCGGCATCCGGGTGCACGCGCGCGGTGTCCGGCACGGGCAGCGCGGGGATGGCCCGGTTCATTTCTACGTTAATCATATGATCATCGGAATCTCTTCACGGATCGCTGCCGCCTCAGCTTGCGTGATGTGTGCGGCCGGTGTCCTCGTCCTCGGCCCCGCCACCCCCTCCCCCGCACCCGGCCCCGCCCCAGCCCCCGCCCGAGCGGATGCCGAAGCGCCCGACGGGCCGTGGGCCACGGCGCCATGGCCCGGCCTGCTGTACCGCTCCGGTACACAGGTCAGACCCCGCCGCGCGGCGCCCGAGCTCCCGGATCTCTCCGCGCAGTCGTGGCTGGTGGCCGACGCCCGTTCCGGCGATGTGCTGGCCGCGTCGAACGCGCACCTCCCGCTGCCGCCCGCCAGCACCCTCAAGATCCTGTTCGCGCTCACGGTGCTGCCCTCCCTGCCCGGGGGGATCCGGCACCGGGTGGCCGACGAGGAGCTGACCGGCATCGGGCCCGGCAGCAGCCTCGTCGGCGTCGCCGAGGGGCGTACGTACGAGGTCACCGACCTGTGGCGCGGGGTGTTCCTCAGTTCCGGCAACGACGCCGTGCGCGTCCTGGCGGCTCTCAACGGCGGCTGGCACACCACGGCCGCCCGGATGCAGGCCAAGGCACGGTCCCTCGGCGCGCTCGACACGTATGTGCTCTCCCCCGACGGCTACGACACGGACGGACAGGTGTCCTCGGCGTACGACCTGTCGGTGTTCGGGCGGGCCGGGCTGCGCAACCCCGACTTCGCGCGGTACTGCGCGACGGTGGAGGCGTGGTTCCCCGGGCGCGACGGCGGGACGTTCCCCATCGTCAACACCAACCGGCTGCTGACCGGGGCGAACGGCGTCGCGCCGTACCCCGGGCTGATCGGCGTCAAGAACGGCTACACCACGGAGGCGGGTCACACGCTCGTCGCCGCCGCCCGCCGCGACGGGCGCACGCTCGTCGTGACGGTGATGAACCCCCGGGCAGGTGGCGGACTCGCCGTCTACGAGGAGGCGCGCGCACTGCTCGACTGGGGGTTCGAGGCCCGCGGGCACGTCGACCCGGTCGGCTCGCTGGACGCCCTGCGGGCCCGCCCGCGACCGGGACCCGACCCGGTTCCGGCGCCCGCCGCGGCCTCCGTCGACGACGACGAGGGACCGGGCTGGTCGGAGGCGGCCGTCATCACGGGCGGTTCCGTGGTGGGCGGCACCGTGGTGGCTCTGGTGCTGTGGGTGTCCCGGCGCCGTCCCTCCGGGCGATGACCCACCGGCAGCCACACCAGCAGGCCGAGCGTGATCCACGTGTAGACGTTGCCGCACAGGAAGCCGTCGACGCCGGACGCGTCGTCGCGCCACAGCCACACCACGCTCGTGCACAGCACCGCGTACACGGCACTCGCCACCCGCGGGTGCCCGGCACGGATCAGTACGGCGAAGGACGGCAGCAGCCGGACCAGGTGGTGCACCCCGGTGATGGGGCTGACCAGGCAGGCGGTCAGGCCGGTCAGCGCGAACGCCGCCCGCCAGTCCCCCGCGGCCGCCGCCCGCCGGGACCGCCACGCCCACCCGAACGCCACCAGCACCACCAGCACCGCCCAGACGGCCCGGCTCTCCACGCCAGCCGGGCCAGGACGCCCTGGAGCGACTGGTTGGAGACGTAGTCGAGACGGCCCACCGGGGTGGTGTCCCACAGGGTCCGCGTCCAGTAGAAGCGGGAGGCGTCCGGGGCGGCCAGGGCCGCCAACGCCGTGGCCCCGACGGCGACCCCCGTGGCGACGGCGGCCGCACGCCGGCGGTGGGCGACGAGCAGCAGGCCGATGCGGGCGGGCAGGGCGCCGGCCGTCTCGCCGCCCAGGGCGAGACAGGCCGTTCCGGCCGGGCCCAGCACCTGGCAGCGGCGGAGGTCGGCGGGGAACGCGATGGCCGGCACTCCGTCAGCGTGCCGACGCCGGGTGGCCGGAAAACGACGTGCCGCGTTCCGGGCGGCGGCCTGCGCGTGACCCCCGCGTGAGCATGACGGGACCGTCAGAGGAAGCGCGGACTGGACACGGGCCCGGGCGACTTCACCCGGGCGCGGTCTCCGCGCAGCCAGGTGCTGCGGATCGCCGTCACGAAGTCCGTGAGCCGCTCGACGGGGTCCGCGGGGGTCTCACCGTCGCCCCGGTCCGGTGCCCGGTCGGCGGCCACGATGTCCGCGGCGATCTCCGCCTCGGGCCGCCCGTCGGGCTCCCCGCGCTCCACGGCGCCGTCGGCGTTCTGCCGCAATGTCTCGCCCCAGGGCGCCACCACCGACTGGTGGAGCAGCGTGACGCTGTCGGGGGTGACGGCGGGCGTGTCGGTCCAGCAGCTCGCGTGCTCGTGGAGCACCTGCCCCGGGGCTCGTTCGAAGAGCTGTCCGAGGGTCTCCGGTCCCCGGTCCGCGCCTGCCGTCTCGTTCAGGTCGTAGGCGATGACGACCGTGTCCGGGCGGCCCGCGTCGAAGGGCTCCGCCGGCAGGCCGAGGACCTGTGCGGCGGCCAGGCCCAGGATGCGGCTGCCGCGGTCGGGCAGCAGGGACACCGAGCGCGGGCGCACCTGCGCCGCGTCGAGGACCGTCTTGAGCCGCAGCAGGCCCTGAAGGCAGGTGTCGTGGGTGTCCTGCAGGAAGGCGTACCGGCCCGTCATTCCGGCGTCGAAGCCGTACGGGGAGAGCGTGCCCAGCACGGTGCCGCCGATGACGTACTGCCAGCCGCGCAGGTCCGTGGCGTCCAGCGCGCTCGCCGCCCCCGCGCTCGCCGCGCGCTCGAGGACGCGGTTCTGCCGGTCGCGGGCGGGCAGCCACATCTCGTCGTCCGGGGGCGGCAGCAGCGCGTGGTGGCGGCGGGCCAGCTCGAGGTCGCCCGCCAGGACGGCGTTGAAGACCAGCAGGTAGCGGTCGGGCCACTCGGCGAACCTCCCTTCGCGCGCGGCCAGGACGTCTGCGGCCTCCCGGTGCCGGCCCTGGTCCTCGTACGCCGAGACCAGTTCGCGCAGGGCCGCCGGGGAGTCCGGCGCCAGGCGCACGGCCTCGCGCAGCGCGGGTATCGCGAGGTGGGACACGCCGCGTTCCACGCACGCGTACCCGTAGTCGTAGAGTTTCTGCGCCTTGTCGGGCTGTGCGGTCAGGGCGGTGGCGGCCTGCCGGAGGTCGTCGAAGCCGGAGGCCTCGGCGGCCCGTGCGACCACCAGGGCGACCTCCGCGAGGGGCTGGGGCTCGGAGGCCTGACGCAAATGGCGCAGTGCCCCGGGGACGTCGTGCGCGTCGAGGCACTCCCAGGCCTCGAGCAGTTCGGGGGACTTGGGGCGGCGGAGCTTGCGCGAGAACATGCGGAGGATCCTCGCCGGTGCGGCGGCGCCTCCTCAACCGAGTTAACGGCGGCCCCCGTTGGGGGCCTCGACCGGGGAAGGGTCAGAAGACCGACAGTCCCGTCATCGTCGTGAACCGGTCCAGGGCGGCCACACCGGCCACCGAGTTGCCCCGCTCGTCCAGGCCCGGGCTCCACACGCACAGGGTGCAGCGGCCGGGGACGACGGCGATGATGCCGCCGCCGACGCCGCTCTTGCCGGGGAGGCCCACCCGGTAGGCGAAGTCGCCGGCCGCGTCGTACGTGCCGCAGGTCAGCATGACGGCGTTGACCTGCTTGGCCTGGCTGCGGGTGAGCAGCCGGCTGCCGTCGGCGCGGACGCCGTGGCGGGCGAGGAAGGTGGTGGCCAGGGCGAGGTCGGCGCAGGACGCGGTGATCGAGCACTGGCGGAAGTACTGGTCGAGCAGGGCCGGTACCGGGTTGTCGATGTTGCCGTACGACGCCATGAAGTGGGCGAGGGCGGCGTTGCGGTCGCCGTGCGCGGACTCGGAGGCGGCGACCTCCCGGTCGAAGTCGAGGGCGGGGTTGCCGCTCTCGGCGCGCAGGAACGACAGGAGTTCGCCGGCCGCGTCTCCGGTACGGGTGTGGAGGCGGTCGGTGACGACGAGGGCGCCCGCGTTGATGAAGGGGTTGCGCGGGATGCCGTTCTCGTACTCCAGCTGCACCAGCGAGTTGAAGGGGTTGCCGGAGGGCTCGCGGCCCACGTGCTCCCACAGTTCGTCGCCCTCGCGGGCCAGGTCCAGGGCGAGCGTGAAGACCTTGGTGATGGACTGGGTGGAGAACGGCTCGCGCCAGTCCCCCACCCCGTACACCGTGCCGTCCAGTTCCGCGACGGCCATGCCGAAGCGCCGCGGGTCGCGGGCGGCTAGCGCCGGGATGTAGTCGGCGGACCGGCCGCGGCCGGGCGTGCGCTCCATCTCCTCGGCGATGCGCTCCAGGATCGGCTGGAAGGTGAGGGACGACGTCGCTGTCATGATCACCATTGTGCCTCCTCCGGGCCGGCCGTGGGGCGTCGCCGCAGGTCAGGGTGGGTCAGGCGCCGGTCACGCCAGAGGTGAGCCGCTGCCGGCGACGACCTCGGGGCGCAGCAGGTCGGCGAGTCGCTCGGCGGGCAACAGGCCCTTCTCCAGTACGAGTTCGGCGACACCCCGGCCGGTGACGAGGGCCTCCTTGGCGATGTCGGTGGCCGCGGTGTAGCCGATGTGCGGATTGAGCGCGGTGACCAGGCCGATCGAGTTCTCGACCGTCGCGCGCAGCACCTCGGTGTTGGCGGTGATGCCGGACACGCAGCGCTCGGCCAGGGTCAGGCAGGCCGCGCGCAGGTGGGTGATCGACTCCGACAGGGAGTGCAGGATGACCGGCTCGAACGCGTTGAGCTGGAGCTGTCCGGCCTCGGCGGCCATGGTGATGGTGACGTCGTTCCCGATCACCTCGAAGGCGACCTGGTTGACCACCTCGGGGATCACCGGGTTGACCTTGCCCGGCATGATCGACGAACCCGCCTGCACCGGCGGCAGGTTGATCTCACCCAGCCCCGCGCGCGGCCCCGACGACAACAGCCGCAGGTCGTTGCAGCTCTTCGACAGCTTCACCGCGATCCGCTTGAGCACCCCCGACATCTGCACGAACGCCCCGCAGTCCTGGGTCGCTTCGACCAGGTTGGCGGCGGTCACCAGCGGCAGACCGGTGATCTCGGCGAGGTGACGGCGGGCCGACTCGGCGTACCCCGCGGGCGCGTTCAGACCGGTGCCGATCGCGGTGGCGCCGAGGTTGATCTCGTGGATCAGCTCGACGGCCTCGGCGAGCCGGCTGCGGTCCTCGTCGAGCATGACGGCGAACGCGGAGAACTCCTGGCCGAGCGTCATCGGCACCGCGTCCTGGAGCTGGGTGCGGCCCATCTTCAGCACGTCGCGGAACTCCACGGCCTTGCGGCCGAAGGCGTCCTGCAGCACCGCCATCGCCTTGAGCAGGCCGCGCACCGCGAAGACGGTCGCGATCTTGACGGCGGTCGGGTAGACGTCGTTGGTGGACTGGCCGAGGTTGACGTCCTCGTTGGGGTGCAGGTGCCGGTACTGGCCCTTGGCGTGGCCCAGCAGCTCCAGCGCGCGGTTGGCGACGACCTCGTTGGCGTTCATGTTGGTCGAGGTGCCGGCGCCGCCCTGGATCACGTCCACGACGAACTGGTCGTGCAGCTTGCCCTCGCGGATCTCGCGGCAGGCGGCGACGATCGCGGCGGCCTTCTCGGGTGCGAGCAGCCCGAGTTCCTCGTTGGCGCGGGCGGCGGCCTCCTTGACGGCGGCGAGGGCGTCGATCAGGTGCGGGTAGGCGGAGATCGGGGTGCCGGTGATGGGGAAGTTCTCGGTGGCGCGCAGCGTGTGGACGCCCCAGTAGACATCGGCGGGGACGTCCCGGTCGCCGAGCAGGTCGTGCTCGCGGCGGGCAGCGGCGTTCATGAGGATGCGGTTCCTCTTCCTGAGGAGGTGATGACGATCGCCCCTGAAGGGGCGCGGGGCTTTTGCCGATGTGCGGCGACCGCTGCGTGGGCGCGACCGCCGCGTGGGCGCGACCGGCCACAGAGGAGAACGGGCCGACGCGGCGGAGCTACACGCAGGCCGTCAGGGTCGCCGGGTCCAGTGCGCGCACCGGGCGGACGCAGCCGACCGGTTCGCCGCCGCCGAGCAGGGGTTCGCCCGCGAACTCGGCGAGGAGCGCGGGGTCGACGCCGGCGCGGGCGAGGGCGGCCGCGGCCACCGGGACGCGGGCCCGGTCGGCGCCGTCGGCGATCTTCACGGCGACCGCGCGGCCGTCGGGGAGCGCGGCGACCTCGACGCCCTCGAAGCCGTCCTTGGCCAGCAGCCCGGGCACGGCCCGCATCAGCGCGGCCACGTCCCGGCCGGAGCCGGAGGCCATCTCCGCGTGGTCGCGCATCGCGTCCGCCACGCGCGCCTCGGGGGTGCCGGGTGCGGCGGTGGTGACGCGGGCGGTGGCGCGGGCGAGGCCGTGCAGGGAGACCGAGAAGAGGGGGGCGCCGCACCCGTCGACGGTGACCCGTGCGATCCGCTGCCCGGTGAGGTCCTCGACGATCTCGGCGATCGCCTGCTGGAGTGGGTGCCCCGGGTCGAGGTAGCCGTCGAGGGACCAGCCGTTGAGCCTGCAGGTGTACAGCATCGCCGCGTGCTTGCCGGAGCAGTTCTGCGCGAGGCGGGAGGGCAGGCGCCCTTCCCGGACCCACGCGTCGCGCACGACCGGGTCGTAGGGCAGGTCCGGGACGTTGCGCAGGTCGTCCTCGGTGACGCCGGCCAGCTCGAGGATCCGCCGGGTCCCGGCGAGGTGGCGCTCGTCACCGGAGTGGCTGGCGGCGGCGAGCGAGAGCAGCTCGCCGTCGAGCGGGAGTCCGGCCCGCACCATGGCGACGGCCTGGAGGGGCTTGAGCGCCGAGCGGGGGTAGAAGGCCGCCTCGACGTCGCCGAGCTGGAAGTCGATCCGTCCGGCCGTGCCGAGGACGACCACGGAGCCGTAGTGGATGCCCTCGGTCACCCCGCCGCGGACGAGGTGTGCGACGGGTGCGTGGAGGGGTTCGCGGATCGCGGGGGCGTCGGCGAGGGAATTGCTGTACATCACTGCCTGGATCACTGGTGGGTTGTCGTGGGCCGGCGCCGGGTTCACGCGTCGGCCCCGGGCGTGGTGCGCGCGAGGCGGCCGCCGGAGCCGAGGAGGAGGCCGGTGTTGCGGGTGCCGCCGATGGCGATCACGTCGACGTGGCGGGACCTGAGGGACGTGCTGTACCCCTCGTCTCCGGCGCCGACACGGCCAGAACGTTTCTGCACAGGGCGCCCGGTCCGCGCGTCCTTGCGCAGGGACTGCTCGCTCACGCCTCGGGTCCGCCTTCCGTGGGGGTGTCCGTCCGCGCGGAACGCACGATGTCGGTGAGGGTCGTCTCGACGCGGTCGAGGTGGTGACTCATGGCCTCCACGGCGTCGTGTTCGGAACCGTCGATCAGCGCCTCCACGATCGCCCGGTGCTCGCGGTTGGACTGCTCGCGGCGCCCGCCCAGCTCGTTGAGGAAGGCCGACTGACGCGCCAGTGCGTCGCGGATCTCCTCGATGACCCGGCGAAAGACCGGGTTCTGGGCGGCCTCGGCCACCGCGAGGTGGAAGAGGCTGTCCATCGCGACCCACGCGGTGGTGTCCGTCTCCCGCTCCATGCGGTCCAGGAGGTGGGCCAGGTGGTCCAGGTTCTCGGGGGTGCGGCGCAGGGCGGCGTACCCGGCGACCGGGATCTCGACGTGGCGGCGCACCTCGAGCAGGTCGCTGGCCGCGTAGTCGCCGAAGGTGGGGTCTTCGACGGCGTTCGCGACCACGAAGGTGCCCTTGCCGGTCCGGGAGACGGTCAGGCCCATCGTCTGCAGGGCGCGCAGGGCCTCCCGCAGGACGGGCCGGGAGACCTCGAGGGTGCGGCAGAGCTCCGCCTCGGAGGGGAGCTTGTCGCCTATGGCGTATTCGCCGCGCTCGATGGAGCCACGGAGGTGTCCGAGCACCGCTTCCATCGCGCTGACGCGACGCGGTGTCCGGCCACCTGTCTGGCTGTCTGACAGGTTCACGGGAGAGATGTTCCAGGGGACCTGGGGAGGATGTCAAGGCAGGTGAAAGGAAACATTCAGCGCGTGGGTCACTTGAAAACGGGAATGCCCGCCCGAGTGGTGGGTCAGCCGTGGAGCACTCCCGTGCCGAGCAGCCCGAACAGCAGCACGCCGACGACGATCCGGTAGATCACGAAGGCGGTGAAGGAGTGCTTGGCGACGAACCTCAGCAGCCAGGCGATGGAGGCGTAGGCGACCACGAAGGACACGGCCGTGCCCACGGCCAGGGGCGCCGCTCCCGCACCCGTGCCGAGGGCGTCCTTCAGCTCGTACAGGCCGGCGCCGGTCAGGGCCGGGATGCCGAGGAAGAAGGAGAGGCGGGTGGCGGCCACACGGTCCAGGTCGAGCATGAGGGCCGTGGACATGGTGGCGCCGGAGCGGGAGAAGCCGGGGAAGAGCAGTGCGAGGATCTGGGAACTGCCGACCAGCATCGCGTCCTTGAACGAGGTGTCGTCCTCACCCCTCTTGTGGCGCCCCGTCCGGTCGGCCGCCCACATCACGCCGCTGCCGGCGATCAGCGAGCCCGCGACCACCCAGAGGGAGGCCAGCGGTCCCTCGATGAGCGGCTTGGCGGCCAGGCCGACGGCGACGATCGGGATCGTCGCGCAGATCACCCACCAGGCGAACCGGTAGTCGTGCCGGTGGCGCTCCTCCTTCCTCCGGAGGCCGCGGAACCAGGCGGAGAGGATCCGCGCGATGTCCTTGCGGAAGTACACCAGCACGGCGGCGATCGCCCCGACCTGGATGACGGCCGAGAACCCCACGACCGCGTCGTCGTCGACCGGGATGCCCATCAGGCCCTCGGTGATCTTCAGATGGCCGGTGGAGGAGACGGGGAGGAACTCGGTCACTCCCTCGACGGCTCCGAGGACGACGGCCTGGCCGACGGAGATGGCGCTCATGGGATCCCGTTCTGCGGGTGGGTCGACGGTGCGGTGCCCAGTCCTACCAGGCGCGGGTTCGGATCCGGTCGACCTACGGCCACACGGCCTGTCCGAGGGCGACCCCGGCGAAGGCCGCCCCGAGCCCCGCCGCCACGCTTCCCACGACGTTCGCCACGGCGTACAGCCCCGCGCCCGTCTCGGCCAGCCGCAGGGTCTCGTAGGAGAAAGTGGAGTACGTCGTCAGCGCCCCGCACAGGCCGGTACCCAGGAACAACCGCAGGTCGGGGTCGACGGTGGCGGCGCCGGTCAGCACGCCGAGGACGAGGCAGCCGACGACGTTGACCACGAAGGTGCCCCAGGGGAAGACCGAGTCGTGCCGCGACTGGACCGCGCGGTCGGTCAGATAGCGGAGCGGGGCGCCGATCATTCCCCCGGCGACGACCATGAGCCAGTTCACGACGACCTCTTACCCTCCACGTCCGGTTCGCCCGGGTTCGCGTCCCGGCCGACGTACCTGATGACCTCGCACTCGTCGAGGATCACGAGCCCTTCGGTGACGAGTTCGTCGAGATGCGGCAGGAAGGCGCGTACGCGCTCCTCCGTGTCGACGATCACGACGGCGACCGGGAGGTCCTCGCTGAGGGAGAGCAGCCGGGTGGTGTGGATCAGCGAGGAGGCGCCGAAGCCCTCGACGCCGCGGAACACGCTCGCGCCCGCGAGGCCCGCCTCATGGGCGCGGTGCACGATCTCCGTGTACAGGGGCCTGCCGTGCCAGGTGTCGTCCTCGCCGACCAGTGCCGTCAGACGCCGGGCGCGCCCGGTGAGCCTCGTCATGGCCGCCTCCGGAGCAGGACGCGGCGCGTCGCGGTGGCCGCGAGCCACACCGCCGTGAGCGCCGCGAGCGGGGTCGCGGCCAGGTAGGCCAGGGCCGTGCCCGGCCGGCCCGCGTCGAACAGTTGCTGCAGGTCGACGGCGTACGTCGAGAAGGTGGTGAAGCCGCCGAGGACGCCCGCGCCGAAGAAGGGGCGGACGAGGCGGTGGGGGGTGAGCGCCTCGGTGATCAGGACCAGGAACAGCCCGATGACCGCGCAGCCGACGACGTTGACCCAGAACGTGGTCCAGGGGAATCCGCCGGTCCGCGCGGGCCACCAGAGCGAGGCGGCGTAGCGGGTGACGGCCCCGAGGCCGCCCCCGACCGCGACGACGGCGACCACCGGGAGCCGGCCCGCCCCGGCGGGCCGCCGCGGTGTGCTGGTACGGAGACTCTCGGGCTCCGGGGCTTTCATGTCGTACGTCTCTCCTGCCCGGCGCCCCTCGGCCCGGCCCGCGGGGTGGATCACGCCGCAGACCAGCGTAACGCCGGATCAGGGGGACGCGGGTGCCTCGCAGACGGCGACGCCCCGCTCCCACAGGCTGCCCAGGACCAGCCGGCCGCCGGCCTCGCAGACGCTGGTGACCATGCGGAAGCCGGAGCGGCGGCGGGCGAGGTGGTGCAGGACCCGGCCCTCGTCGTCGACCGCGAGGACGCCGGTCGTGCCGGAGGGCTGGAAGGGGGCGTGCACGGCGAGGCGGGCGGCGCGGCGGCGGACGGCGGGGCCGGCGCGGTGGAGGAGGTCGAGCGGGGGGACGCGAGGACCCGCGAGTGCCACCCAGACCGGGCCGTCGGGGGCGCCGCGCCACAGGTTGTCCGGGTAGCCCGGCAGGTGCTCGACGAAGGGTTCGGCCTGTCCTGCCCTTTCCCCGGTCAGCCGGCAGCGGGTGAGGCGGCGGGCGCCGGTCTCGGCGATGATCAGGAAGGAGCCGTCGGCGCTCGGGGCGAGACCGTTGGCGAACTGCAGCCCTTCCAGCACCACCTCGGGGTCCCGGTCGCCGGGCGCGAGGCGCAGCAGACGTCCGGTGCCGGAGTGCTCGACGAGGTCGCCGATCCAGTCCCGCAGGGGGTGGACCCGGCTGGAGACGGTGAAATAGACGGTCCCGTCGGCCAGGGCGACCACGTTGCTGCAGAACCGCAGCCGCTCCCCCGCCACCGCGTCGGCCAGCACACGCGTCCGGCCGCTGTCCGGGTCGATCCGCAGCAGGGCTCCGTCGGCGTCGCACACCAACAGGTCGCCGTCGGGCAGCGGTTCGAGTCCGAGCGGTCGTCCGCCGATGGCGGCGATCCGCTCGGCACGGGCGCCTGCCGGGTCGTCCAGGCCGTCGATGCGCAGGATCCGCCCGTCGGCGAGTCCGGTGAGGACGCGGCCCCGTGCGTCGGCCACGACGTCTTCGGGACCCTGGCCGCCGAGGGCGACGTACCGTACGGGGACGAGAGCCTGGGGACGGTCCATACGCGGTGCTCTTCCTCTCGTGACGTGCCGTTGCCGGGAGACGGACCGGTGCCCGCGCTCCTTGCCTCACTGCCCCTGGTCCCCGCGCTACCACCCCTTCTCGAACATCCTGGCCACCTCGGCGATGCGCATCTCGTCGCGCCGGTAGTAGGTGCGGCGGCGGATCCGCTTGGCGCTCAGCAGGCCCAGGTCGGTGAGCAGGGCGAGGTGGGTGTCCGCCACCCCGCGGCGCACGCCCAGCTTCGCCGCGACGGCGTCCGCGGTGACGCCGTCCTCGACGAGGTCGGCATGGCGTTGCGGAGGGAAGTGCCGGGCGGGCTCCTTCAGCCACTCCAGGATGTCCAGTCGCCGTTCACCCACAGGAGTCCTGAGCATCGTCGTCCCTCCGTCCCGTTCGCCGGGGCTCCCTCGTCCCGCGTCTTCCCACTCTTCCGCAGGAGAGGCCACCGTGTCCCGGAGTCCGGCGCCCTTTGGCGCGATCGAACACCCTTGCGCAGAAACGGAGTTGCCCCGGACCGCCGAACACGGTGAAGGGCCCGGCCACGCGGTGGCGGCCGGGCCCCTCGGTCATGCGGTCACGGGGTCAGCGGTGGCTGAACCAGGCCATCGAGGACAACGCCCGGTCGTCGTAGCCGAACAGGGCCTGGTTCTCCCAGCCGTTGCCGGAGGAGGCGTCGGTCGGGTCCCAGCCGTTGCCGGTGACGGCGGTCCAGGTGGACTCCCAGTAGAAGACGCCGAGTCCACGGCCGTTCGGGACGGCCTCGACGATGCTCGCCACGTCCTTCATCCACCGGGTCTGGCCGACGACCGTGGCCGGGTAGCCGGAGACCAGCTCGCTCGGGAGGTCGATGATGTTCTCGTGCGGGTCCTCGCTGTCCAGCCGGAAGGGGTACGCCGTCTCGGCGACGAAGACCGGCCTGGAGTAGCGGGAGGCCGCGTCGTCGAGGGTGGTCTGGAACTCGGCGAGCGTGCCGTGCCAGTAGCCGTAGTACGACAGGCCGATCACGTCGAACTTCACGCCGTTGGAGACGGCGTTGTCGAACCACCAGCGCGTGCCGGAGAGGTCACCGCCCTTGGCGAGGTGCAGCGCCACGGTCGTACCGGAGCTGACCGCCTTGACCGCGTCGTAGCCGGAGTTGAGCAGTCCGGCGAGCTGGGACCAGTTCGAGGTGGAGCCCGCCGGCCACAGCATGCCGCCGTTGATCTCGTTTCCGACCTGCACCATGTCGGCGGTGGTGCCCTGCGCCTTGAGGGCGTTGAGGACGTCGTACGTGTGGTTGTAGACGTCCGTCCTCAGCTGGCTGTAGGAGTGTCCGCTCCAGGCGGACGGCACGGACTGCGCACCCGGGTCGGCCCATGTGTCCGAGTAGTGGAAGTCGACGAGCAGCTTCATGCCCTGCGCCTTGACGCGCTTGGCCGCCGCCAGCACGCGCGTCTTGTTGTTGTAGCCGTCGGCGGGGTTCACCCAGACCTTCAGCCGTGCGTAGTTCTGCCCGGCGTTCTTGAGGACGGCGAGCGCGTCCTGCGTGGTGCCGGAGCTGTTCTTGTAGACGCCGCCCTTGGCCTCGCTCTTGATGAGGGAGGAGACGTCGGACCCCTTGATGGACAGGCCCGTCGAGCCCGAGGTGAAGGTCAGGTCGTCGACGTTGATCCAGTTCCCGGCATTCGCGTCGGAGTTGATGCTGATGGTGCACTGGTTGTTCGTCACCGCGACCGAGGTGACGATCCGGATCCAGCCGCTCGAGGAGACCGGTAGGTCGGTGCGCTGCTCGGCGCTGCCGCAGTTCTTGAGCGCTATGTACGCGGAGTTCTGGCCGCCGCCGGAGCGCACCCAGGCGGTGAGCTTGTAGGTCCCGTTGGTGAGCCCGGAGAGGTACTGGTAGGTCTCGACCTTGTAGGCGGAGGACGACCAGTGGCTGAGGCGGTAACCGCCGCCGTGGCCGCCCGCCTCGGTGAAGGAGGCGGAGTTCTGGCCCGCCGCCGAGTACGTGGACCAGCCGGCCGGCGTGGCGGTGCCGGTGCCGTCGGACTCGAAGCCGCCGTTGGTCAGCGTGGAGGCCGCCCGGGCGGTCTGCGCCGGCAGGGCGGTGAGGGCGAGCCCCGCGGCGAGCGGGAGCAGCAGGGCTCGGAGCGTGCGTCTGGGATGGAACATCGTCGTCCGTCGTCCCTTCGACGTGATGGGTGGGGATGCCCTCACGGGTGAGGGGTCCCGTTGGGGGGTCCCTCGTGAGGCGAGGGGCCCCCTCCGCCCGCGGCTCGCGGCTCCACGGGCGGAGGGGGAGTCGGCTCAGCCGTCGAGTCGGACGACCCGGACGGCTCCCGCCGGGACCGCGAGGCGGCCGGCGGCGGGTTCGCCCGTCAGCAGCTCGGTGCCGGGCGTGTCCAGGGGCACCTTGGCGTCGGCGCCGGTGTGGTTGATCGCGAAGAGGTAGCTGCCGGTCTCGCCGGTGCGGCGTACGACCTCGACGTCCCGGGGCAGGTCGGCGCGCGGGGCGATGCGGGCGTCCTCGGCGGCCCGGCCCAGCAGGGCGTCCAGGCCCTCGTGGCCGAGGCGGGTGGAGACGTACCAGGCGCTGCCCGCGCCGAGGCGGTGGCGGGTGATCGCCGGACGGCCTGCGGTGAGGCCGTCGGCGTACGTCCAGACGGTCTCGGCGCCGCGTGGCACGACGACTTCCGTCCACACGTCGCCGCTCAGCTCGGACCCGTCCGGGCCGGTGATCCGGACGCACTCGCCCTTCAGCAGCGGCGAGAACTCCTCGACGGTCAGACCGAGGACGTCGCGCAGCGCACCCGGGTAGGCGCCTTCGTGGACGGCGTCGTGCTCGTCGACGATGCCGGAGAAGAACGACACGACGAGGGTGCCGCCGTTCTCGACGTACTCCCGGAGGTTGTTCCCGGCCGCCTCCGTCATCAGGTAGAGGGCGGGCACCACGACCAGGGGGTATGCCGACAGGTCGGCCTCGGGGTGGGCGAAGTCGACGGTGAGGTGGCGGTCGTAGAGGGCCTCGTAGAAGGCGTCGGCCCGCTCACGGGGGTCGTGGTCCTCGCTGGGGCGCCAGGCGAGGTTCTGGGCCCACCAGGAGTGCCAGTCCCACAGGACGGCCACGTCGGCCTCGGTGCGGGTGCCGCGCAGGGGGCTGAGGGAGTCGAGGGAGCCGCCGAGCTCGACGACCTCGCGCCACACGCGGGTGTCGGTGCCGCCGTGCGGGACCATCGCCGAGTGGAACTTCTCGGCCCCGCGCCGGGACTGCCGCCACTGGAAGAACATCGCGCCCTCGGAGCCGCGGGCGACGTGCCCGAGGGAGTTGCGGGCCATCTGACCGGGGGCCTTGGCCGGGTTGCGGGGCTGCCAGTTGACGCCCGAGGTGGAGTGCTCCAGGAGGAGCCAGGGGGCGCCGCCGGCGACGGAGCGGGTGAGGTCCGCGGCCATCGCGAGGTTGACGTGGGTGCGGCGGCCGTCGGTGATCAGGTAGTGGTCGTTGGTGACGATGTCGACCTCGCGGCCCCAGGCCCAGTAGTCGACCGAGTCGCACTGGCTGAGGGCCGTCATGAAGTTGGTGGTCACCGGGACACCGGGCGCGAGGCGGTGCAGGATGTCCCGCTCCGTCACGAAGTTCTCGCGCATGGTGGCGTCGGCGAACCGCTTGTAGTCCAGCGCCTGGGCCGGGTTGCCGACGGTCGGGGTGGTGCGCGGCGGGTTGACGTCCTCGAAGCTGCCGTAGCGCTGGCCCCAGAAAGCGGTGCCCCAGGCCTCGTTCACCGCGTCGACGGTGCCGTACGTGGTCTCCAGCCAGCGGCGGAAGTGGGCGGCGCAGGAGTCGCAGTAGCAGGCGGAGACGGGGACGCCGTATTCGTTGTGCACGTGCCACAGGGCGAGCGCCGGGTGGGTGCCGTAGCGCTCGGCGAGCCGGGTGGTGATGTTCGCCGCCGCCGCGCGGTAGTCGGCGTTGCTGTGGCAGATCGCGGCGCGGGAGCCGAACTCGTAGCGCACGCCGTCGGCGGTGACGGGGAGCGCCTCGGGGTGCCTGCGGTAGAACCAGACGGGCGGGCACACGGTGGGCGTGCCCAGGTCGACGCGGATGCCGTTCTCGTGCAGCAGGTCGATGATCCGGTCCAGCCAGCCGAAGTCGTACACCCCGGGGGCGGGCTCCAGGAGGGCCCAGGAGAAGATCCCGACACTCACCATGGTGACGCCGGCCTCCCGCATCAGCCGGACGTCCTCCTGCCAGACGCTTTCCGGCCACTGCTCGGGGTTGTAGTCCCCACCGAAGGCGAGCCTGGTGAGGCCCTTGGGGTTGGTCTCCGGCATGGATCTCTCCGTTTGGTCGATCATTTGGGAACGTGCACACACAGCTCCGGTGGTGCGATCCCAACATAACCGCACAGCAACAACCATTGACAAGTGTCCGGGATGTTTCTCTACTGTGAACGCTCACAGAAGCATGGCAGGTTCTCGCAGCAGGCGGGGACCCAGGTCAGGGGAGAAATCCATGCCCAACGCGAAGCGCCGTCGGCTCTCCAAAGTCACAGCCACCGCTGTCGCCGTCACGCTCGGCAGCACCGCCCTCGCCGCGTGCGGCTCGTCCGACGAGGACGGCGAGGCCCGGTCGGGGCCGGTCTCGCTCACGTACTGGACCTGGACGCCCGGCATGGACAAGGTCGTGGACCTGTGGAACAAGGGGCCGGGGAAGAAGGAGCAGATCACCGTCACGGTGAAGAAGCAGGCGTCCGGTGACACGCTGGTCACCAAGATCCTCACCGCGCACAAGGCCGGCAAGGCCCCGGACCTGGTCCAGGCCGAGTACCAGGCGCTGCCGACGCTGGTCAGCAATGACGCGCTGGCGGACATAGCGAAGGACGTCGGCGACGCGAAGGCCAAGTTCGCCGAGGGCGTCTGGCAGCAGACGACGCTGGGCACGGACGCCGTGTACGCGGTGCCGCAGGACATCGGCCCGATGATGTTCTACTACCGCGAGGACCTCTTCGAGAAGTACGGCCTGACGGTCCCGACGACCTGGGAGCAGTTCGCCGAGACCGCCCGCGCGCTGAAGAAGAAGGCCCCGGACATCGACCTGACCACCTTCTCCGCCAACGACTCCGGTCTCTTCGCGGGCCTCGCCCAGCAGGCCGGCGCCCAGTGGTGGACGACCTCCGGCGACAAGTGGAAGGTCGGCATCAACGACGCGGCCACCAAGAAGGTCGCCGACTTCTGGGGCGGCCTCGTCGCGGAGGGCGCGATCGACAACCAGCCGATGTACACGCCCGCCTGGAACAAGGCGCTCAACACCGGCAAGCAGATCGCCTGGGTCTCCGCCGTGTGGGCCCCGGGCACCCTGACCACCGCCGCGCCCGACACCGAGGGCAAGTGGGCCATGGCCCCGCTCCCCCAGTGGTCGCAGAGCGAGAACGTCACCGGCAGCTGGGGCGGCTCCTCCACCGCCGTCACCACGGACTCCCAGCACAAGGAGGCCGCCGCGAAGTTCGCCGCCTGGCTGAACACCGACGGCGACGCGCTCAACGCGCTGGCCAAGGAGGGCGGCATCTACCCGGCCTCCACCTCCGCCCAGCTCAGCGGCGCCTTCACCACCCCGCCGGCCTTCTTCTCGAACCAGCCGGACTTCTACACCAAGGCCGCCGACATCGCGAAGACCACCGCTCCCTCGGCCTGGGGCCCGAACGTGAACGTCGCCTACACCACCTTCAAGGACGCCTTCGGCGCCGCCGCGAAGAACAAGTCGGACTTCACCGTCGCCCTGGACAAGATGCAGGCGGACACGGTCGCCGACATGAAGAAGCAGGGCTTCGAGGTCTCGCAGTGAAAAGCGCAGCACGCCGGACGTCGTACGGGGTCAAGGGGGCCCCGTACGGCTTCCTCCTCCCCGCGACGATCCTCTTCGCCCTGTTCTTCGCCCTGCCCATCGGGTACGCGGTCTGGCTCAGCCTCCACAAGGTGAAGGTCTCCGGGCTCGGCCTCGGTTCCGGCGCCCGCAAGGAGGTCTGGGCCGGCCTGGACAACTACACCGCCGCCTTCACCGACAGCGAGCTGCTGCACGGCGCGCTGCGCGTGCTGGGCTACGGCTGCATCGTCGTCCCGGTGATGCTGGGCCTCGCGCTGCTGTTCGCGCTGATGCTCGACTCCGAGAAGGTGCGGCTCGCGCCGTTCACTCGCCTCGCGATCTTCCTGCCGTACGCCATCCCCGGCGTGGTGGCGGCACTGCTGTGGGGCTTCCTGTACCTGCCGGACGTCAGCCCCTTCTACTTCGTGCTCGACAGGCTGGGCCTGCCGCAGCCGGACCTGCTGGACGGCGGTCCGCTGTACCTCGCCCTGTCCAACATCGCGATCTGGGGCGGCACCGGCTTCAACATGATCGTCATCTACACCTCGCTGCAGGCCATCCCCGCCGAGGTGTACGAGGCGGCGAAGCTGGACGGCGCGACCCCACTGCAGATCGCCCTGCGGATCAAGATCCCGATGGTGGCGCCCTCGCTGGTGCTGACCTTCTTCTTCTCGATCATCGCGACGCTCCAGGTCTTCAACGAGCCGACCACCCTGAAGCCGCTCACCAACTCCGTGTCGACGACCTGGAGTCCGCTGATGAAGGTGTACCGGGACGCGTTCGGCACCGGTGACGTCTACGCGGCGGCCGCCCAGGCCGTGATCATCGCGCTCGCCACGCTGCTGCTGTCCTTCGGGTTCCTGCGGGCCGCGAACCGTCGAAACAAGCGGGACGTCAGTCAAGGAGCCGCACGATGAGTTCTCTTGCCGTCCAGAAGGTCCCCTCGGCGGCCGGCGCCACGGGGGCCGACCGCAGCCGTCCGCCGCTGCGCGGCCGTATCGCGCTCGTCCCGACCGTCACCCTGCTGCTGGGCGCGCTCTACTGCCTGCTGCCGGTGGCATGGGTGGTGATCGCGTCCACCAAGTCCGGGCGTGAGCTGTTCTCCACCTTCACCTTCCTGCCGGGCACCGGCTTCGCCGACAACCTCCAGGACCTCAACGCCTACCGCGACGGCGTCTACTGGACGTGGATGGGCAACTCCGCCCTCTACGCCGGTCTCGGCGCCCTGCTGTCGACGTGCGTGTCCGCGTTCAGCGGCTACGCGCTCGCCACCTACCGCTTCCACGGCCGCGAGACGATCTTCAACGTCCTGCTCGCGGGCGTGCTCATGCCGCCGATCATCCTGGCGGTCCCGCAGTACCTGCTGCTGGCCAAGGCCGACCTCACGGACTCCTACTGGTCCGTGCTGCTGCCGCAGATCCTCTCCCCGTACGGCGTCTACCTCTCACGGATCTACGCGGCCGCGGCCGTCCCCGGTGACGTGGTGGAGGCCGGCCGGATGGACGGGGCGAGCGAGTGGCGGATCTTCACCCGGATCGCGCTGCCGATGATGGTCCCCGGACTGGTGACGGTGTTCCTGTTCCAGTTCGTGGCCGTGTGGAACAACTTCCTGCTGCCGTACATCATGCTCAGCGACGACGAAAAGTTCCCGATCACCCTTGGTCTGTTCACGCTGCTGGAACAGGGGGCGAACACCCCCGCGCTGTACACGCTGGTGATCACCGGCGCGTTCCTCGCGGTGCTCCCCCTGGTGGCGCTGTTCTTGATCATTCAGCGGTTCTGGAGCCTGGATCTGCTGTCCGGAGCCGTAAAGTCATGACCATGAACAATGGTGCGGGGGGCCGGCGCAAACCGCCGACGATCCACGACGTGGCGCGCGAGGCAGGGGTCTCACGAGGCACCGTCTCGCGCGTCCTCAACGGCGGCCACTACGTCAGCCCGTCCGCCCAGGAGGCGGTCAACGCCGCCATCCGCAAGACGGGTTACGTCGTCAACCGGCACGCCCGCTCGCTGATCACCGGACGTTCGGACTCGGTCGGCTTCCTGCTCACGGAACCGCAGGAGCGGTTCTTCGAGGACCCCAACTTCAACGTCCTGCTGCGGGGTTGCACCCAGGCGCTGGCCGCGCACGACATCCCACTGCTGCTGATGCTCGCCGGCACCGAGGACGAGCGGCGGCGCATCACCCGGTACATCACCGCCGGGCACGTCGACGGGGTGCTGCTGGTCTCCAGTCACTCCGGGGACCCGGTCGCCCAGGAGCTGCGCGAGGCGGGCGTGCCGCTGGTCGCGTGCGGCAAGCCGATCGGGATCGGTTCGAAGGTCAGCTACGTGGCCGCCGACGACCGCGACGGGGCCCGGGACATGGTGCGCCACCTGCTGGCGCTCGGCCGCCGCCGGATCGCCGTGGTCACCGGCCCGCTGGACACCCCGGGAGGTGTGGAGCGCCTCGCCGGCTACAAGGAGGTGCTCGCGGAGGCGGGCGTCGCCCACGACGAGCGACTGGTCGTCTCCGGCGACTACAGCCGGGCCAGCGGCGAGGCGGGCGCCGAGCGGCTGCTGGCGCAGGCGCCCGACCTGGACGCGGTGTTCGTCGCGTCCGACCTGATGGCACAGGGCGTACTGGCGACGCTCCGGCGTGCGGGGCGCCGGGTGCCCGAGGACGTCGCGGTCGGCGGCTTCGACGACTCCCCCGCGGCCACCGCCGCCAGCCCGGCCCTCACCACCATCCGCCAGCCCTGGGACCGGATCAGCAACGAGATGGTCCGCGTGCTGCTCGCGCAGATAGGCGGCGAAGACCCGGCCGCGGTGATCCTGCCGACGGAACTGGTGAGACGCGAGTCGACCTGAGGAGTCGGGCCGCGCGGACCGAGCGAGCGGGCCGAGCGGGACCGACTCAGGCAATCCGGCCGCTCGGGACCGGCGCGGAACCGACCGCTGAGGACCGGTGAAGGCCGAGCCGGACCGATCGGGACCGGTGCGGGTCGCGAATCGGTCCCGCACGGCTTCCTTGCAGCGCTTGCAGCCGCACTAGTTGCACGGTAAACAAAAGGCGCCGTCGGTGTTACCGTGCGGGTATGGCAGCGAAGACGGCCGGGGCCGGCCTGGAGGAGCAGTGGCGGGGCATCCTGTCGGTGCACGCGCGCACGATGTGCGAGATCGACCGGGTGCTGCATCCGCACGGCCTGGGCGCGAGCGACTTCGAGGTGCTCGACATCCTCGCCTCCGAGGCGCCGCGTCAGGGTGACCAGTGCCGGGTGCAGAACCTCGTGGAGCGGGTCCACCTGAGCCAGAGCGCGCTGTCCCGCCTCATCGGCCGGCTGGAGAAGGACGGTCTGGTGGAGCGTTCCGTCTGCGCGGAGGACCGGCGCGGCGTCTGGGTGGCCCTCACCGACAAGGGCCGCGAACTGCACGCCGAGGTGCGGCCGCTCCAGCGAGAGGTGCTGGAGCGGATGCTGAGCGGCTCCTGGTGACCTGGAACGCGGGGCTGCGGCTCACCGGACCAGCAGGGTGCGCACCCCTTCCGAGGTGAGGGTCAGCGGGTGGGCGCCGGCCGCGTCGATGGAAAGCGACAGGTCGGCCTCCGGCCACTGCGCGGCGAGCGCGCCGAGGGGCACCAGGCGGTAGCGGGCGACGTCCGGCAGCAGGTCGATCATCTCCGGCTCGGAGGTGAACACCGGCACCACGGGCGCGCTGCCGGGCTGCTCCAGCACGGGCAGCGCCAGCGTGCTGGGGTTGGTGACGTCCTCGTCGGTGGCGTCGTCGGGCACGGGCACGAGCACGTCGCAGTGCGCGAGCGTGTCCAGCGCCGCCGTGTCCCCGGTGTCCCGGGCCAGCGCGTCCAGCGCCCGCGCGGCGGGGGTGGCGTTCGTGTCGTGGGCTGGTGTCTCCATGGCAGTTCCCCAGGTAGCGGCGGTCGGACGGTCCGTCCGGACGGGACGCCCGGACGGGCGCGGTCCGGCCTCGCGTACCCGGGCCCGCGGGGGCTCAATCGTCCCGGTGCCGGATCGACGGCTGCGGCCGTCTCACCCGGCGAGCACGTCCGCGACCGTCGTGACCCGGATCAGCGGTCGGTACAGGTCCATGACGTACAGGGCCTTGGCGTGGGAGTCGTCGTCGGCGCCCGCGCAGGCGTCGGCGACCACCAGCACCTCGGTGCCCGCGTCGGCGGCGGCCGGCGCCGCGGACAGCACGCAGCAGTCGGTGCTGACGCCGGCCAGGACGAGCCGTCCCTCCGGTGCGACGCGTGCGGCGAGGTGCGGGGTCCACTCGCCGAAGGTGGGGGCGGCCAGCACGTCGTGTGCCGAGGGGGCGAAGTCCTCGGTGAGATGCCACAGGGGCGCCTCCGGGGGCTGCCGGGCCAAGGGCCACCGCTCGTAGTACGCGCGCCGGGCGCCGCTGGGCCGTTCCGGGGCCACGAAGCGGGTGAAGGTGACGCGGTCGCCGAAGGCCGGCAGCAGGCTCCGTACGCCTGCGGCGCCCTCGGCGAACCGGGGGCCGCGAAGGGACTCGCGGGATCGGCGAAGACGCGCTGCATG
The DNA here is from genome assembly GCF_044548445.1 of Streptomyces sp. NPDC052016. Classification (NCBI taxonomy): domain Bacteria; kingdom Bacillati; phylum Actinomycetota; class Actinomycetes; order Kitasatosporales; family Streptomycetaceae; genus Streptomyces; species Streptomyces sp. NPDC052016. Next base: position 25,516 of record NZ_JBIUBX010000001.1, on the reverse strand, counting down.
TCGATGACGGTGAGCAGGCCCGCGGTCATACGGACTCCCTGGTGGCGGCCTGGGCTTCCTGCGCCCGGACGCTGCCGCGCGCCAGGACGAGGGTGCCGAGGAAGCCGAGGGCGAGGGCCGCGAGGACGCCCAGGTTCGCGAAGGCCCAGTCGCCCGACCTGCCGCCCAGCCCGATGGGTTCGAGCAGATAGCCCTGCCACCCGAGCCAGCCGGCGGAGGAGTTGGTGACCAGACCCCAGCCCAGTGCGGTGGCGGCGACGATGAGCAGCAGCGGCCGGGCCGGTACGTCGCCGTAGCGGCCTTCGGGCCGGAAGAGGTCGGCCTCGTCGTAGGCGCGGCGGCGCAGGGCGAGGTCGGCGAGCATGATGCCGCACCAGGCGGCGATGGGGACGCCGAGGGTGGTGAGGAAGCCCATGAAGGGGCCGAGGAAGTCGTCGGCGAAGAAGACGATGTAGATCGAGCCCGCGATCATCAGGATGCCGTCGAGGAGCGCGGCCAAGGGGCGGGGAATGCGCAGGCCGGCCGAGAGGAGGGCGAGACCGGAGGAGTAGATGTCGAGGACGGCGCCCCCGACCAGGCCGAGGACGGCGACCACGGCGAACGGCACCAGGAACCAGGTGGGCAGGATCGTCGTCAGCGCGCCGATCGGGTCGGCGGCGACGGCCGTGGAGAGCGCCTCGGAGGACCCGGCGAGCAGCAGGCCGAACACCAGCAGGAGCAGCGGTGCCAGGGAGGCGCCGAAGGTGGTCCAGCCGGCCACGGCCCGGCCGGAGGAGGAGCGCGGCAGGTACCGGGAGTAGTCCGCGGCGGCGTTGACCCAGCCCAGGCCGAAGCCCGTCATCATGAACACCAGCGCGCCGATGAACTCCTGGGTGGAGCCGGCGGGGATCGCGCTGACGGTGCTCCAGTGGACGTGGTCGGCGACGAGCCCCACGTAGACCAGCGTGAGCAGGCCCGTCACCACCGTGATCACGGCCTGCAGCCGCATGATCAGGTCGAAGCCCATGACTCCGACGACGACGGTCAGGGTGCCCACCAGGATCAGCGCGACGACCTTGGTCCCGGTGTCACCGCCCCAGGCGAGCCGGTCGAAGACGGTCGCCGTGGCCATGGCGGCGAGGGAGACGAGGACCGTCTCCCAGCCCACGGTGAGCATCCAGGAGATCGTCGAGGGCAGGCGGTTGCCGCGGACGCCGTGGGCGGCGCGGCTCAGGACCATCGTCGGTGCGGAGCCGCGCTTGCCGGCGACGGCGACGCAGCCGCAGAGCAGGAACGAGAAGACGATGCCGATCACGCCGGCGACCAGGGCCTGCCAGAAGGAGATGCCGAAGCCGAGCGCGAACGCGCCGTAGCCGAGCCCGAGGATGGAGACGTTGGCGCCGAACCAGGGCCAGAACAGCGTGCGGGGCGTGCCCCTGCGTTCGTCGTCGCGGATCACGTCCAGCCCGTGGGTCTCCACCTGGAGCGGTCTGTCCACCGGTGCGTGCGGTCCGTCCACCGTTGCGTCGGCGGAGCGTCCGCCGTGGGGGTCCGTCATCGTCGGCCTGCCTGTCGGATCCTGCGCGTCCCGCGGGGGCGAGGGACGCGGGGCTCGTGGTCACACGGGACAATCAGCGTGCTGGCGGTGGCGGTCGCCTCCGGCGACTCGCGTGAGATCATCCCTCCATGAGCAGCGACGTGGAAGTGAGCGCTCTGGCGATCAACGTCACGATCCCGCAGGCGCTTCGCTGGACGGATACCCGACGTGGTGAAGCGTTCACACTCACCACACTCAACGTCCGGCTTCTCCCGGACGGTCGCCTCGCCGCCAAGGCCTACGGCCGACCGGTCGGCGGTGGCCGGGGCGCATACGTCTCCTTCCCCGTCCCCGACAAACCCGAACTGGCGGCCCTGATCGCCGACGCTGCCAGCCGCGCCGGGGCGTTGTGGGCCGCCCATCGTGGTCTCGGCTGAACGCGGCTCGACCGGAAGACGCACGGTGACGGCTGCGGACTTCGGCCTCGCGGCGATGCCTGGGACGGTAGGTCTCCTTGCACGACGCGAGTACGACTGACGGAGCGCGCAGGGGAGTTCATCGGGCCGTATCTGCCGATCGGTGAGTTCGGCGCCTCGTCGGCCGCGAGGTCCTCTCGCTGCCCTGCCCGCGCACGTTCACGTCCGGCGGCGTCAGGCCCAGGGGCGGGTCGGCTGTCGTCGCCGGAGGCGCAGGCCGCTCGCCCCAAAGGTCCGGTGTCCGGCGGGCACTTCGGCTCGCCCAGCGGAGGCCGGTATCCGACCGGCGACTCCACTGGCTCTCGAGTGAGCCTCACGCGAACCGGCCGAATGTGGGAGAGGCATGATCAACAGGCATGCCGTTCCGTATGTTTCCGAAGCAATTGGGAGGACATCTATGCAGATTCGCTCTCGTCTGGCCAAGGCAGGCATGCTGGGCGCCGCTGCCGCGGCCGCCCTCGCGTTCTCCGCGGCCCCGGCCTCCGCGGCTCCGGCGGTGACCGCTTCGCCGAGCACGGGTCTGTCCAACGGCCAGACGGTGACCGTGACGGGCAGCGGCTACCCCGCGGGTGCCGAGATCGCCGTGTCGCAGTGCGGTGACGGCAACAAGTGCACCGACACCCTGGCGACGGCCACCGTCGGCGCCGACGGCGGCTTCACCGCGAACTACACCGTGCAGAAGGTGTTCACGGCCACCGACTGGAGCACCGGCTCCACCGTGTCCGTCGACTGCGCGGTGCAGCAGTGCCAGCTGGTCGCCTACCTGGAGACCGTCGGCCCGGTGGGCACCGACATCTCCTTCGGCTGAGTCCCACCGAGCCGCCCCGGGGCCCTCGGCGGGCACCGATCCACGGGCGCGCTCGTGCCCTCTGGGGCCCGGCGCCGGCCGGGCCCCATGTGGGTCGCCGCTCCGACCGGGCCTCAGATCGGCTGGGGCTCGAAGTCCCAGTACGGGCGCGCCCTTGAGCGCATGTAGTGGGTCTGGGGGTGGTCCGGGCCGTGGCTGTGGGACAGGGCCGCCAGCGCCCTGCGCTCCCGCTCGTCCGCCTCCCCGGTCCGCCCCAGCCGGCGCAGGTCCTGCGCCAGCCCCGCCTCCAGGTTGACGGCCAGCACATGCCCCGCGCCCACGGCGGCGACCGCCCGGTCGAGCGCGTCCCTGCCCAGCTCCGCCGCCGCCCGCGGATCCCCCGCGGCGGCCATCGCCGAGGCACAGTTCATCGCGCAGCCCAGCGCCCACACGTGCCCGCGCCCCACCGCCGCCTCCAGCTCCCGCATGGACTGCGCGGCCAGCTCCAGAGCCGCGTCGGCCTCCCCGTCGTCGAGGAGCAGGATCGCGCAGTTGTTGCGGGCGCCGATCGCGTACGGGTGCAGCTCCCCCAGCTTGTGCGCGTAGGCGGCGGCCGTCGTCTCGACCAGTTCGCGGGCCTTGTCGCGCCGGCCCAGCGCGCGCAGCAGCATCGCGTAGTCGAGGGAGACCAGCAGCACGTCGGGATGGTCGGCGCCGGAGAGCAGGATCAGCCGGCGGCGCCCCTCCCGCATCAGGGCCCGTGCCGTCTCCAGCTCGCCGTCACGGCGCAGGCACAGGGCGAGGTTGTGCTCGGCGAGCAGGGTCTGGCGGTGGTCCTCGTCGAGGGTGCGGCGCAGCAGGTGCGCGTTGTACTCCTGCAGGCTGCGGGCCTCGCGCAGCCTGCCCAGCAGGCGCAGCATCCGGGCGGTGTAGGTGCCCGACTGCAGGGTGCGGCGCTCCCGGGAGCCGAGCAGCGCGACCCTGCGGTCGTAGACCTCGCGGTGCAGGGCGCAGGACTCCGCGTAGTGGCCCTGCAGGCCGAGCGCCAGGGCGAGGTTGGTGCGGAACTGGAGGGTCTGCGGCACGTACCGCTCGCCCCTCTCCGCCGCTCCTCGCGCCGCCTCCTCGTAGAGGGCGCGCGCCTCGTCGTACCGGCCGCGGGCCATGAGGGTGCCGCCGAGGCCGTCCTTGGCGCGCAGCAGTTCGGTGCCGGTGAGGCCGGTGGAGGCGAGGAGGGTGAGCATGGCGCGGCCGGCCTCCTCCGCCTCCTCGTACCGGCCGAGGCCGCGCAGCATGCGGGCCTCCTGGTCGGCGGCGGCCAGGGCGCTGCGCTCGGTCGCCCCGGAGGTGCGCCGCCAGCACCGCAGGACGCGCCGCGCGGCCTGCAGGCCGTCCTGGTACTCGCCGCGCACCCGCAGGTACTCGATGCAGTTCAGCAGGAGCCGGCGTACGTCGCCGTCGTCGGACTCCGCCGCGCCCGAGGGTTCAAGGTGGGGCAGGAGTTCCGCGTAGCGCTGCCAGTGCGCGGGGTTGCCGGGTTCACCGGGGTCGGAGTCGACCAGGACACGGGCGGCCGTGGCCGCGTAGAGCCGCTCGGTCCGCGGGGTGAGTCCGGCGCGGATGAAGTGGCGGAAGCTGCGGTGCATCCGCAGCGAGACGATGCTGACGAAGTCCTGCCGGGAGTCGGTGTCGTACTCCACCCGCATGGACGTCAGCTCGGAGATGGTGAGCAGGGCGGCGTCCCAGGCGCCCGGTTCGCCGACGAGCCCGGCGAGGTGGGGCGGCAGCCCGCTGGGGCGGGCGGAGCGCAGCAGCCGTACCGGGAGCATGTCGGGCGAGAAGAAGGTCAGCAGCAACAGCAGGGCGTGAACCGCGGGTGAGCGGTCCTCCAGGGTGCGCAGGGTCCTCGCCCACACGAGCCGGTGGGCGGGCGGTACGTCGAGTGCCGGGCCGGTGCCGTTCGGGTCGCCCTTCTTCAGCGCCTTCAGGTACTGGGTGATGTCGGCGGCGGGGTTGGCGTCGATCCAGGCGGCGCTCTGGTCGATGACGAGCGGGAGGTTCTGCAGGACGTCCGCGAGTTCCTCGGCCTGCCGCTCGCTCATCTGCGGGGCGCGTCGGCAGGCGAAGGCGACGCTCTCCTCCCGTGCGAAGGGCGGGAGTTCCCGTGCCACGGCGCCGTACCGTGTCCAGGCGTCGGTCTGCGCGGTGATGACGACCTGGCCGCGTCCCTCGGGGAGCAGCGGGGCGATCTCGTCGACGTCCTCGGCACCGTCGAAGATCACCAGCCAGCGTCCCTCGTCCCGCGCGAACGCCCTTTGGAGGGCTTCGATCTGGCCCGTGAGCTGGTCGCCCTCGCCGAGCCCGACGAGCCGGGCCAGGGCCGCGAAGCCCTCGCGTGCGGCGGCCTTCGTCGCGGAGGGCACCCACCAGATGAGGTCGTACTCGCCGGCGAACCGCCGCGCGTACTCGGTGGCGGTCTGGCTCTTGCCGACGCCGGGCGGTCCGTGCAGCAGCACCCGGCGGCCCTGGCCGGTGCCGGAGGTCAGGACTTCGTGCACCTCGTCGAGGAGGTCCTCGCGGCCGGTGAAGCGGGGATTGCGGCGCGGGGCGTTGGTCACGTCCGGCGGGTCCTCGGGGTAGCGGGGGCCCTCGTCCGGGCGGGCGTAGGGGCGGCGCGGAACCAGGCCGACCATGCCGAGCACCCGGCGCCGGGCCTCCTCCGGGCCCACCCCGCGCAGGGTCACCGCGCCGAGGCTGACCGCCTCGTCGGGCAGCGCCCTGGTGGTCACGGTGACCGCCCCGACCCGGTCGCGCAGCCGCGGCATGACCGCGTGGAGCACCTGCGCCCACTCGCGGTTGCGTCCCGTGTCGAAGCGCAGGTACCAGTCGTCCAGCACCAGCAGGACGCGTCCCGGCCCGCTGAAGAAGTCGTGGAGTTCCCCGACTTCGGGCAGCCGGCTCAGCGGGGACCACCGCACCTCGTTGACCGTGCAGCCCTCCTGGGCGAGCGCCCAGGAGATCCACCGGGCCCAGCCGTTGCTCACGCCGGCGTACACGAGGGAGACGGGGCAGGGAAAGGCCGACGACAGCCCTGCGCTCATGGGCAGGCTCCTGGGGAATCGCGAAGCTCAGGAAGACCGGAATCCCATTGTGCGTCAATTCTTCGGAGCGGACGAGGTGTTGCTGTTCCGGTGGCCTTCGGGCGGGCGGTGACCTTAGGTCGGGGCCCGCCGCCTTGGGCCGGCGCGCGCCCCGGCGGTGAACGACCGCTTTCCTTCCGGCTCGTCAGAGGGGCTGGGGTTCGAAGTCCCAGTAGGGCCGTACCCGGCGCTGCGCGTCCCGGGTGTGCGGATGCTCCGGCCCGAGCGAGTCGCCGAGCCTGCGCACGGCGTCCTCCTCGAAGCCCGCCGCCTGACGCACCCGTCCAAGGGCCCGCAGGTCGTCGGCGAGGGCCATCTTCGCCGACAGGGTGAGCGGGTGCGCGCCGCCGAGGGCCCGGCCGGCGCGCACCAGTGTGTCGTGACTGATCTCGTGGGCGCCTTCGACGTCGTTGGCGCGGCTGCGCGCGGCGCTCAGGTTCAGGGCGCAGCCGAGGGCCCAGGGGTGGTCGGGGCCCACCGCTGCGGTCATCTCGCGGTGCGCCGACTCCGCGTGCCGCAGGGACGCGTCGCGGTCGCCCGCGTGCCCGAGGGCCATGCCCACGTTGCCGCGGGTGCCGATGCTGTACGGGTGGTCGCGGCCGAGCAGGCGCGCGTACCGTTCGGCGACGGACTCCGCGTACTTCATGGCCGTGCCCAGCTCGCCGTGCTCGCGCAGGAAGGTGGCGTAGTCGGCTTCCGCGACGAGCGTCTCGGGGTGCTGCGGGCCGAGCACCTGCGCGGCGCGGAAGGCTGCGGAGGACAGCCGGTCCCTGGCCTCGTCGTAGTCCCCCGCGCGGCGGCGGCACATGCCGAGCTGGTGGTCGGCGCTGATGGACTGCGGGTGGCGTTCGTCGGAGATCTGGCGCAGGGTGCGGACGATCTGCTCCAGGCGTGAGGCGGCCTCCGGGTAGTCGCCCATGAGGCGGATGAGGCGGGCGTAGACGGCGCCGGAGTGCAGGGTGAGGTAGTGCCGGGAGCGCAGCCGGCGCTGGCGGATCTGCAGGACCTCCCGGTGTATCTCCCGGGCCTCGGCGTAGCGGCCGAGCAGCATCAGGGCCAGGCCCAGGTTGTGCCGGGCGGCCAGGGTCTGCGGGGCCTCGGTGCCGAACTGTTCGGCGAAGCGCGCCGCCGCCTCCGTGAACAGCTCGCGGGCCTGGGTGAACTGCCCGAGCGCGAGCAGCGTGCTGCCCAGGCCGTCCTTGGCGCGCAGCAGGTCGGGGTGGTCGGCGGGCTTGTCGGCGGTGAGCCGGCGCACCACGGTCCGGCCGAGCTGCTCGGCCTCGTGGTAGCGCCCGGCCTGGCGCAGGATGTTGCCGCGTTTGTGGTGCAGGGACAGCAGGGCGCCGTGTGAGGGGTCGAGGCTGCGCTGCCAGCGGGCGAGGACCTCGTCGCAGAGCTTCAGACCGCTGCGGTACTCGCCGCGCACCCGCAGGTACTCGACACAGTTGAGCACGAGCTCCTGCACGGCGGGCCGGCTGGAGTCGAAGGCCCCGGCGAACTCCAGGTGCGGGATGAGCCGGGCGTAGCGGCTCCAGTCCCGGGTGTCGGCGGGCCGCCGCGGATCGGCGCTGATCAGCACCTGGCAGGCCATCTCGGTGTACAGCCTCCTCTCGGCGGGCGGGAGTTCCTCGCGCAGGAACCGGTGGTAGAGCCGGTGCATGAGGACCTGCTCGACCACCGGGTTCTCCGCCAGCTCCTGCTGGTAGTCGAGCCGTACGGCCGTGTACTCCGACAGCCGGCGCAGAGCCAGGTGCCAGGCGCGCGGATCCCGGACGAGTTCGTCCAGGTCGTCGTGGAGGTCCTTGTAGTGGACCTCGGTGAGCAGACGGACGGGGATCTCGTTGGGTGAGAAGAACGCCAGCAGGTTCAGCAGCATGGCGGCCTTGGGGTGCCGCTCGCGCAGGGTGCCGAGGGTGATCGACCACGCGGTGTGAAAGCCCTTCGGGTAGGTGGCCTCGGTCTGTATCTGCGCGGACTTGGGGGTGTCCTGCAGTTGCTGAATGTACTCCCGCACCGGCAGGTCGTTGGCGTCCAGCCAGGCAGCGGTCTGCGCGAGCAGCAGCGGGAGGTCCTGGACGGCGGAGGCCAGGGCGTCCGCCTCGCCGGGGGTGACCCGGGGGGCGCGGCGCCGGACGAAGGCGACGCTCTCCACCCGGGAGAAGGAGCGGATGCCGATCTCACGGATGCCGGGGACGGCGGACCAGTCGCGGGTGGTCGAGGTGAGCAACACGTGACCGTGACCGTCCTCCGGCAGCAGGTCGGCCAGTTGGAGGGCGTCGTCCGCTCCGTCGAAGACCAGCAGCCGGCGGCGGCTGCGCTCGTCGGAGCGCAGGGCTTCCTGCACGGCCCTGATCCGCTCCCCGATGCGTTCGCCGACGGGCAGGCCCAGGCGGGGGGCGAGCGCTGCGAGGCGCTCGCGGGCGTTGGCCCGGTGGGTGGCGTCGATCCACCACACCACGTCGTAGTCGTTGCCGAAGCGGTGGGCGTACTCGGCGGCGATCTGCGTCTTGCCCGTGCCGGTTCCGCCGTACAGGACCAGCCGGGTCGTGACCGGGTCCTGGCTCCCCGCTCCGGTCAGGAGGGTGTGGATGCGGTCCAGTTCGGCGTCGCGGCCGGTGAAGCGCCGGTTGCGCCGGGGGATGTCGAGGACCTCCGGCGGCTCGTTGGGGAACCGCGGGGCGTCCGTGGGCAGCGGCACCACCGGTCGCGCCGGGTCGATGGACAGCCTGCGCAGCAGCCGTCGTACCGCCTCGTGTTCGTCCAGGTCGTGCAGGTCCACGGGGCTGAGCAGGTCGACGGAGGCGGGCACCTCCTGGGTGGCCACGGTGACGGCGGCGAAGCGGTCGGCGTGCGGCGGCACCATGTCCGACAGGACGCGCTGCCAGTCCTCCTCCGGGATGGGCCCCAGTTTGAAGTACCAGTTGTCCAGCACCAGCAGGATGCGTCCCTCGGCGGCGAGGAGTCCGCCGAACTCGGACTCGAACGGCACGTCCACCCGCGGATCCCAGCGCACCGTGGTCGCCTCCAGGCCACGGGCCCTCAGCTGGTGGGCGATCCACGACGCCCACGGCCGGTTGAAGCCGGCGTAGCTGATGGTGACGTGCTCGCCACTCGGCTGGCTGCGGTTTCCCATACGGCTGGTCTCCTGCCCTGCGGGTCGGGTGGGCTGCGGCTCGAAGGGGCTGCTGCGGGTCGTCGGTGGGGCCGGGCTGGTGGGTCGGGCGGGCTGTGATCGGGCGGGCTGTGAAGCGGGTGGACCGGGGGTCGGACGGGCCGTGGATCAGATGGGCTGCGGTTCGAAGTCCCAGTGTGGGCGTTCCAGTTGATCCGCCGACCGGGTGTGCGGATGCTGGGGTCCGAGGGTGTCGCGGAGCCGGGCCACCGTCTCCTGCCGTACGGCCTCGGCCTCGTCGGCGCGGCCCAGCTCGCGCAGGTCGTGGGCGCGGGCGGTCTCCGCGGCGAGGGTGAGCGGGTGCCGGCTCCCGAGACGCCCGGCGGCGAGGCCGGCCAGCTCGCCGTCGTGGACGAGTGCCGCCTCTGCCCGTCCCGCGTGGGCGAGCATGGCGGTGAGGTTCAGCCGGCAGCCCAGGGTCCAGGGGTGCTCGTCGCCGACCGCGCGGGTCATCAGCCGCCAGGCGGTCTGCGCGGAGGCCTCCGCCTCGGCGAGCTCGCCGCCGTCGGAGAGCTGGGCCAGCGCCAGGTTGCTCAGCGAGCCCGCCGTGTAGGCGTGGTCGGGGCCGAGCAGGCTCAGGTAGCGGTCGTAGACGGTGCGGGCCAGTGCGTGGGCCTCGCGGGGGCTGTCCTCGCGTATCAGGGTGGTCCGGTCGGCCGCCATCATCAGCGACTCGGGGTGCCATTCGCCCTGGGCCTGCTCGGAGCGCTTGAGGACGCTCGTGAAGAGGGAGGCGGCCTCGTCGACCAGTCCGTCCCGGCGCAGGCACTGGGCAAGGTTGTGCTCGGCGCGCAGGGTCTGCGGGTGGTGGGGGCCGAGGGTGCGGCTGTGCAGACGGGCGTTGTGCTGCTGCAGGGACAGCGCGTCCCGGTAGCGTCCCAGCAGACGGGTCATCCACGCCATGTGCAGGCCCGAGTAGAGGGTGGAGAAGTGGTCCGCGCCGTGCCGGCGGCTGCGCAGTTCGAACAGCTCCCGGTGCAGGTCGAGGGATTCCTGGTAGCGGCCGAGCAGGCCCAGAGTGAGGGCCATGTTGCTCTTCGCCTCCAGGGCGCGGTCGCTGTCCTGTCCGAAGCGGGCCGCGTGGCCGTGCCACACCTCCTCGAACAGCTCCCGGGCGCGGGAGAAGCGGCCCAGAGCCATCAGCGTGCCGCCCAGGCCGTCCTTGGCGCGCAGGAGGTCGGGATCGTCGGGCTCACGGGACGCCAGCAGGTCCACGACCTCGGCCCCGACGGCCTCCGCGTCCCGGTAACGGCCCATCCGCCGCAGCAGGTTGGCGTGCTGGTGCACCAGGATCAGCATGTCCCGGTCGGTGCCCGGATGCCGGGCCCGCCACTGGGCCACCGCCTGCTGGCACAGCCGAAGACCGGTGTCGTACTCGCCGCGCACGCGGAGGTTGTTGATGCAGTCCAGCAGCAGGGTGCGCACGTTCGGCTCGTCGCGTTCCAGGACGCCCGCGTGGTCCAGGTGCGGGATCAGCCGGGCGTAGGCGGGCCACTCGCGCGGATCCACGGGCCGGCCGGGGTTCGCCGCGGCCAGGATGGCGCAGGCGGCGGCGGACAGGCTCGCCCGGGTCCGGGCGTCGAGGTTGCCGCGGATGAAGCGGTGGTACAGCCGGTGCATCTGGGCCGACTCGACGCCGTACTCCAGGGAGGGGTCCTGGGTGTGGTTGAGGTGGATCGCGGTGAGGTCGGCCAGGGCCTCGAGCGCCTTGTCCCACCGGATGGAGTCGGAGACCGTGCCGGCGAGACTGCCGGGTGGGAAGACACTGGTGGGCGCGGCGGTGATGAGCTGGACGGGGATCGCGTCCGGGGAGAACATCGCCATCAGCTCGATCAGGTCCGCGGCCTCCGGATTGCGCTCGCGCAGGGCGTTGAGGAAGTGCGCCCAGGACACCACGAAGCCCTGGGGGTAGTCGGCCTCGATCGTGACGGCCAGCTCGGCCGGGGACTGCCGCTGGAGGGCGTCGGCGTACTCGGCGACCGGCTCGCTCTGGTTGGCGCTCAGCCAGGCGGTGGTCTGCGCGAGAACCAGGGGGAGGTCCTGGGCGGCCTCGGCGAGTTGCTCCGCTTCCGCCGCGGTGGCGCGGAGCACCCGGCGCAGGATGAAGGCGACGCTCTCGTTCCGGGTGAAGGGCCGGACCGTGTACTCCTGGAAGCCCAGCAGGCTGACCCAGTCCCGGGTGAGGCTGGTGACGAGCACGTCGCCCCGGCCCTCCGGGATCAGGTCGCGGATCTCCGAGACGTCGTCCGCTCCGTCGAAGATCAGCAGCCAGCGCTGCCGGGGCCCGGTGCGCTCGCGCAGGGCGGCGTGCACGGCGCGGATGCGTTCACCGGCGTCGCGGCCCGCCGCCAGTTCCAGGTGGACGGCGAGGGAGGCGAACTCCTCGCGGGCCCGGCTGCGTTCGGAGGCCCTGATCCACCAGACGACGTCGTAGCCGTCGCCGTAGCGGTGGGCGTACTCGGTGGCAAGCTGGCTCTTGCCGACGCCCGGAATGCCGTGCAGGACGACCCGTGCCCCGGCGGGGCCGGACTCGGCGAGCAGTTCCGAGACCTCCTCCAGGTCGTCCTTGCGGCCGGTGAAGTACCCGTTGCGGCGGGGGGCCTCGAGGACCTGGGGAGGTTCGTTCGGGAAGCGGGGACCGTCCGGGGTGTCCGGGGGGTCTCCGGCCGGGACGCCGAGCCGTTCGAGGAGCAGGCGCCGGGCCTCCTCCTCGTCGAGTCCGGCGAGGTCGAGCGGGCGCAGCAGGCCGGCGCCCTCGGGCAGGTGCTCGGAGGTCAGGGCGATCGCCGCGAAGCGCTCCCGGTGGGGGCCCACGATCAGCCGGAACGCCTCGGACCAGGCCTGGGCGGTGTGCAGGTCCCGGCGCAGGGCACGCTCGTTGACCAACAGCAGGACCTGTCCCGGCGCGGCGAGCAGCGCGCCGAGCGACTCGGTGGGGGTGCGGGAGGCGGTGTCCCAGTGCAGCAGGGTGGTGGTGCAGCCGGCCCGCTCCAGCTGGCGTGCCGTCCACATGGCCCAGGAGCGGCTCTCGCCGGCGTAGCAGATGCTGATGTGGCCGGTGGCCGGGGTGCGCTCCGGGCTGCCGCCGGTGTCCGGCTCACCGTCCGTCGTCTCCCCCGTCGCGCCCGCCGCCGGCTCCGCCGGGGGGACGGGCTCGGGTTCCGCGGCCGGCGGGGCCGGCAGCAGGTACATCGCGCCGTCGGCGGTGTTGAGCCAGCCGCTGCCCGGGCCGACCCACTCCTCGACGGCCGTGTCGCGTTCGATGAGGATCGTGCGGATGGACGTGGCGGTGACCAGCTCCACGACGCGCGGATCGGTGTCCGGGACGGTGATGGCGAAGGCGTCGGGCCCCAGGGCGCTGTCGCTGACCACCAGCCGGGGTTCGGCCCACCGCAGGTACAGCGGCACCTGGGGCAGTCCCTCGGCGATCACGGAGACGTCGGAGAGCGCCAGACGCTGGGGCCGGGGCGCCTTCGGGGGGTCCTCGGCGAGCTTGACCGCGGAGAGGGTCAGCAGCTGCCAGGCGGTGGTGGAGCGCTGCACCCGCTCGGGCAGGGTGTCCCAGGCGCCGAGGAACCAGCGGGCGACGCCCTCGCGGTCCTCCTCGACCAGGGCACGCAGGGCGGGCTGGAGCGACTCCTCGATCCGCTGGTCGGCCTCGCGTCCGCCACTGACGGCCTGCCAGGTCGCCGTCTCCTGGGTGATCATGGCGGGGCTCTGCCCGGCGCGCACCTCCTGGAAGGTGGGCCAGAGGTTGTGGATGGGGTCGTCCGCGGCGGCCCTCCGCAGCCGGTTGCCGAGTTCCGCGCGCAGTTCGGGCAGCAGCCCGGTGTCCAGGACGACGAAGCCGAAGCCGCGGTGCTCGACCAGCTCGCCGAACCACAGGTCGACCTCGGCGGCGACGTCGAGACCCCGGGCCGCGCGCAGCCGTACGGCCCGCATCAACTCGGGTTCGATGCGGGCGGCGATGCTCAGCAGCACGGCCAGGTCGCGGCCGGGCCCGGAGCGCACGCTCACCGCCGGGCTCCCAGCGCCTTGCCGACGGTGGTGCCGCGGTCCCAGGCCACCATGGGCAGCCGGGTGCGGGCCGCCCAGTCGGGCCAGTGCCGCTCGGGCAGCGGCACCAGGGCCACGGGTTCGCAGCCGCGCTGATGGATGGAGTCGATGGTGGTGCGCCACTCCTGCTCGGTGGCGCGCCAGGGACTGAGCAGGGATCCGCCGGCGCCGAGGTCGGACAGGATCAGCACCCGCACACCGGGCCTGGGCGGCCGGTAGGGCCGCTGCCAGGTGGTCCGGGGGCCGGGGCCGGCGCCGCGCAGAGGTACGTCGGCGAAGCGCAGGACCTGGGTGCCGGCGACGCCGGCGAGCGCGCGCACATGGCCGATCACGTCCTCGACGTCACGGGCGAAGGGCTCCATGGCGGCGGAGGTGTCGGCGAGGATCTGCACGCCGTAGCGCAGGGTCGGCAGCGGCAGGCGGGGGATGGCGGTGAGGGGGCGGGCGTGGGCGAGTTCCTCGGTGGCGCGTTCGACGTCGAGTTCGCCGTCGCGGGTGACCCTGGCGAGCAGGACGGTGAGGAGCGCCGCGGTGGAGCGGGGGGCGAGCAGCGGGAGGTGCGGGAGGCGGGTGGGGGGCTCGTCGCGGCCGCGGGGGCGGGCCATGGGGTCGGTGGTCCAGCGGGTGGGGTGCCGGGGCTGCTGTTCGACGGGGACGAGGACGGTCACCGTGCCGGCCCCGGCGGGTGTGGGGCGGCGCCGGAACAGGGGCTGGTTGCGCTCGGGGGGGTGCCGCTCGGGGTGCTCCTCGCGGGCGTTCGTCTGCCGGGCGGGTTCGCCCCGGCCCTCCTCCGCTCGTGGGTGCCGCGCGGAGTCGGCGGGGCCGCCCCCGACGCCGAGCAGTCCCGCGATGCGGGCGAAGTCGTCCGGGGTGCGGGCTCCGAGGGCGCGCGCGGCTCGGGCGACGTCGCCCAGCCAGGCCTCCCCCATCATGCGCGGTCACCGGCCATCTGCTGGGGTTTGATCAGGACGTTGCGGGTGAGCAGCTGCCACTCGTGGTCGCCGGGGCGGATGCCCAGCGACCGGCAGGCGAGCAGGGCGTCGAGGTACTCGGCCGTGCTGGGGCGGCGGACGCCCTGCTTGTCGGCGTGCTGGCGGACCTTCATGAGCTCGCCGGCCACCGCGCCGGCGAGTGCCCGGTCGGCGTCCGTCACCTCGCCGGGCCACAGCGCCATGTGCTCCTCGGCGATCCGGACCAGCATGGCGTGGTCGTGCTCCGGCAGCACGTGGACCACGCAGCGCCGCAGCAGTGCCTGCGGCAGCTCCCGTTCCTCGTTGGTGGTCAGGACGACGAGGTGGCGGGCGCGGCGGCCCTCGTCCTTGGACTCGCTCTCCTGGCCCGCCGGACGTTCGGTGCGGATCTCCCGGCCGATCTCGGCCACGGTGAACCGGTGGGAGCCCAGCGGCACCAGCAGGCTGTTCGGTACGTCCGGGTCGGCCTTGTCGATCTCGTCGATGAGGACGACGGCCCGGTCGGGCCTGCGGGTGGAGTTGACCTCTTCCAGGGGGTCCGGGCAGGGGTCGGTGACCTCGACGCCGTCCGGCCTGCCGCGCCGGCGGGCCGAGTCGGGCGCGAGTGCCCACCACAGGACGCCGGGCTCCACGTAGCTGGCGTCGTCGGGCGTCGCCCCCTGGCGCACGGCGACCTGGGCGTCGGCGAGCCGCCGGACGCTGTCGAAGCTCCACAGCAGGTCGCGCGGCTGGGTGCGGTAGGTGACGACGTGTTCGTAGTAGCGCCACTGCATCTGGGTGGCGATGTACGGTGCCAGGGAGGACTTGCCCGAGCCCGGCATGCCGCGCAGGAGCAGCGGGCGCCCGGTGGCGAGGGCGACGCGCACCGCGAAGCGGAGGTCCTCCGGCATCACGTAGACGCGGCCGTCGCTGCGGTCGGGTGTGTCGAGCCATTCGACGTCGGTCGGGTCCTCGGGCCGCTCTCCCGCGCGCACCTGATTGTCCGTCATCACGCCCCCCTGGAGTTCAGACGCTCGAGCAATCGCCGTTTGACTCCCTTGACCAGAGTCTCATGGTTCTGCCCGAACGGTGGGTCGATAACCAGCACTTCGTCAGGGTTTCCGGGCCAGCGCCCGCGCGGGTCGGCACGCCGGCCGGGCACGACCAGGACGTGCAGCCAGGGGACCTTGTCCTGCAGGTGGGTCACGACCCGGTGCACCATGGCCAGGTCGCACTTGCGCGCGTCCAGCACCAGGAAGAACCGGCCGGATTGCGTGGGCTCCTCCGGGTGGTCGAGTTCGTCGTGCGGGTCGAGGCCGACGTAGTACTTCACCGCCTTCTCGCACTGCTCGATCAGCGGTCCCTCGGCGTCCTCCTCGCCCGGGACCCCCGCGGCGAAGTACCGCGTCAGGTCGACGCAGAACGCGCGTGCCAGGTACTGCTCGCCTATCTCCGGGTTGTGCACGTTCAGGACGACGACGCGGCGGGTGGAGCCGTCCGTCTCCCGCACGATGCGCCGGGCCTCGTCCCGGTCGATCCAGACGGGCAGGACCATGTCCGCGAGCTGCCGCGCCCGGCTGCTCTCCAGGCCGCCCATCCAGGCTTCGACGACCGCGTTGGCGAGTCTCTCGACGTGGTGGGTGTCGAGCATCTGGGAGGCCAGGAACAGGTGGCCGAGCCCCGGGGTGAGCAGGCCGAGCTCCTCCTGGGGAAGGCCGAGCGCGGCCGCCATCCGGCCGAAGACGGAGGGGTCCTGGATGTGGTTGAGCTGGACGCCGATGTTCGACAGCCACTTGCTGACGGCGTCGTCGGCCGCGCGGATCTCCGGGAACCGCTCGACGAGCCGCCGGGCCTCCTGCGCCGGCGCCCGGTTGGTGGCGCGTTCCACGTCGTCGTCCGCGAGGTAGCGCAGGTCGGACTTCCTCAGCAGCCCCGAGGTCACGTCGTTGACGAGGACGGTGATCAGCACCATGTCGGGGTACAGGGTCTTGCGCCAGTGCAGGATGTTGGTCTCGCGGCGCACCCAGGAGGAGTCGAGGGCGTCCTCGTTCACCAGGACGAGCGCGGCGTCGCACTCGCCCAGGAACCGGGCGAGCTTGAGCTGCCAGGGCCGGCCGGGCAGTCTGATGTCGACGTCCAGCAGGACGCGGTAGTCGCGGTCCTGGAGGCCACGGGCTATGGCGTCCCTCAACTCCGCGGTCTGCGGATCCTCGCTGGTGCTGTGGCTGATGAACACCTTGACCACCCTTGCCCCGCCTTCAGTCCGCTGTCCACTTGGCCATCCAGCCCTCGTTCTGTACCGAGACGACGTGTTCCGTGCGCTCCGCCAGCCGGTCGGCGTCCGCGTCGGTGGTGGGGTCGAGCCGCTGCCACCAGCGGAGGATGCGCTCCAGCTCCGCGGCGGTGGTGTTGTACTCGAGGTGCAGGGCGACGTAGCGCGCGGAGGCCCCGTGGGAGACCACCGAGGCCGAGACGGCCGCGACGACGGGGATCCAGGCGGCGGCCTGTTCCACGGCGAAGGCGCCGGCCACCGCGCCCAGGAGGACGGACAGGGCCGCGAGGGCCACGCCCGCACGTTCCACGCGGCGGGCTCGGCGGGCCATCTCGTCGGCCTTCGGCCGGTAGTAGTGGTCGAGTTGGCCGCGCAGCCGGGTGGTGACGTAGCCGGCCGCGTCGCCGACGGGGGGCAGCGGCCGGTCGGCGGGGGTGAACTGCCGGGCGACGGCGTCGAGATCGGCCACCCGGGTCAGCAACGCGTCGGTGCGGCCGAGGAGTTCGGCGTCGCGGGTGTCCGGGTCGCGGTAGGGGCCGACCCCGGCCAGGTAGACGTAGGCCTGGCTCTTCAGCTCCTCGGAGACCGAGCGCAGCCGGGTCCACTCACGCACCCGGTCGGGTGCGGCGCCCCGGGCGGCGAGCGGGACGGCCCCGGCGGCGAGCAGGGCGAGGAAGGAGAAACCGCGGCCCAACGCCGGTAATGTACCCATGAGTTGGGAGGCGGCGACACCGAGTACGGCTGCCGCGACCGCGCAGCCGAGTGTCACCGCGCGGGCTCGTGCGATCGCCGCCCTGCTCCGGTTCGCCGCCTGCGACCAGCTGCTCTGCGCGCGCCAGACGTCCTCTGCCACGGCCGTTCCCCCGACGGTGCTCACACCAAGATTTTGACGCGGCTTCAACTCGTCTGCAATCACAACGGCTTCAACCGGACAGGAGCGGACCGGCCCCCAGCACCCCTTCGAGTCTGCGGGCGATGTGACGGATCAGCAACTCCAGGTCGGCGCAGTACACGGACGGGTTGCGGAATCCGCTGCCCGGCCGGTAGCGGTGGGCGTAGTGGCCTCCGCCGCAGACGCGGACCACCGGGCAGGAGCGGCACGCCTCGGAGAGCGCGGCCCTGCCCAGCTGCCGTGCGGCGATGCCGGGATGCTCCAGGACGTCGTCGAAGCTGTTGCGGAAGACGTCCATGCCGGTCGCGGGGGCCTCCTGGTAGGCCGCTTTGAGGGAGTCCACCTGTTCGATGACGCCGTCGGTCTCCACCAGGACGGCGGCGACCGGCGAGAGCCCGACGGCCTCCGCGCCGCTGGAGAAGCCGAGGAGCAGCCCGATGATCTCGGTGAACAGCCGGATCCGGGTCCGGTACCGGCCGCCGTCGAACCACCGGTCGAAGGCCTGGGCGAGCCACTCCCCGTACGGCGCCGAGCCCGCGCTGGAGGGGCCCTTGCCGGGCGGGGGCGCCGCCCAGTTGGCGTGCGGCAGGAGCAGGTCGAGGGCGGCGGGGCGGAACTCCAGCAGGGAGTCGTAGACCTCGACGGGGTCCAGGTCGAGGTCGATGGTGCACAGGATGCCGGCGTAGGCCTCGGGATGGCGGGCGAGGACGGCGAGGCCACGGGTCGCGGCGTCCCAGGAGGGGCGGCCCGCGTGGTCGACGCGCCGTTTGTTGTGGTGCGGGCGACCGCCGTCGAGGCTGACGCCGACACGGATGCCCTCCGCGGCGAGTCGACGGACGACGTCCGTGGTGAGCAGGGTGCCGTTGGTCTGGACGCTCACCTGCACCTCGCAGCCGGCGCCGGAGGAGGCGCGCACGGCGGCGCGCACTTCGGCGGCCTGCCGCAGTGCAGTGTCGGCGCCGCCCAGCAGGGGCTCACCGCCGTGCAGTTCGACGCGGATGCGGTCGAGGCCGTGGGCGGCCACGTGCTCGCCGATCCGCTGGGCGCTGCGCGCCAGTACGGCCTCCGTCACGCGCGCCGGGCGCCGCCGCCAGCTGGTGTCCGCCGCGGTGTACACGTAGCAGTAGCCGCACAGCAGGTTGCAGCGGCTGTGCAGCTTGAGCACGAACTGGTGGAAGGGAACCGGCGCGGTGCCCGCGCGCCGGAGAGCGGGTACGTCCAGCAACCGGTGCGGCCAGGGGGCCGACGTGTGCACGTCGGCCGCGGCCGCCGCTCCCCCTGGGGGACCGTGACTCACCTCAGGGACTGTCCTCGTAGTACGCGATCACCGGTCCCGCCGCGCGCGTCTCCCGCGCCACCAGCTGCCGCAGCACCTCCGTCAGCACGGGGTGGTCCACGCCGCCCCAGAGCGCTTCCGCGCTGCCGTCCGCAGCGGGACAAAGCCGGGCGGCCCGGGCCGGGCCGTCGGCCAAGAGCTGCTCCCCCAGCCGAGGATTCGACACAGCACTCCCTCCGTGATCAGCCACGGCAGCCATGGCTGACCCCGCTCCCGTGACGGGCCAAGCCTAGGGCAGCCACGTCTATCCTGAGCTGGTATCGCCCCTTCCGCACCGACGGAGTCGGAGCATTTCGGCGATGTTCGCGGACTTTCGGTGACGTCCCCCACCCGAGAGGCCCGGCAGGCGGCCCTCCGGAGCACGCCACGCCGGGCCGGCACAGCGGATTCCATCTCCCAACCCCCCGCGTTTTCAGGCCCTTTGGCCATGGCCCCGCTCCGCCGACCGTCCCGTCACCGGTCCCGGCCGCGACCGCGCCCGGCGCTGCACAGGTGGGCGCTTGAATGATCGAATGAGCAGGGGGTTAACATACGAGCGCCACCTAGCTCGAAAGAGATACCTGTGACTGTCAACGAGGACTCGTTCACCAACTGGAAGAACCGCGAGGAGATCGCGGAGTCGATGATCCCGATGATCGGCAAGCTCCACCGGGAGCGGGACGTCACGGTCCTGCTGCACAGCCGCTCCCTGGTGAACAAGTCGGTGGTGAGCATCCTGAAGACCCATCGCTTCGCCCGGCAGATCGCCGGTGAGGAGCTCTCGGTCACCGAGACGCTGCCCTTCCTCCAGGCCCTCACCACGCTGGACCTCGGCCCCTCCCAGATCGACATCGGCATGCTCGCCGCGACCTACCGGGCCGACGACCGCGGCCTGTCGGTGCGGGAGTTCACCGCCGACGCCGTCGCCGGCGCCACGGGCGCGAACAAGATCGACCGCCGCGAGCCGCGGGACGTCGTGCTGTACGGCTTCGGCCGCATCGGCCGCCTGGTGGCCCGCCTGCTCATCGAGAAGTCCGGCTCCGGCAACGGTCTGCGGCTGCGGGCCATCGTCGTGCGCGGCGGCGGTGAGCAGGACATCGTCAAGCGCGCCTCGCTGCTGCGCCGCGACTCCGTGCACGGCCAGTTCCAGGGCACGATCACGGTCGACGAGGCGAACAGCACGATCATCGCCAACGGCAACGCCATCAGGGTGATCTACGCCGACGACCCCACCGCGGTGGACTACACGGCGTACGGCATCAAGGACGCCATCCTGATCGACAACACCGGCAAGTGGCGCGACCGCGAGGGCCTGTCCAAGCACCTGCGTCCCGGCATCGACAAGGTCGTCCTGACCGCCCCGGGTAAGGGCGACGTCCCGAACATCGTCCACGGCGTCAACCACGACACCATCAAGCCGGACGAGCGGATCCTGTCCTGCGCGTCCTGCACCACCAACGCGATCGTCCCGCCGCTGAAGGCGATGGCGGACGAGTACGGCGTGCAGCGCGGCCACGTGGAGACCGTCCACTCGTTCACCAACGACCAGAACCTGCTGGACAACTACCACAAGTCCGACCGGCGGGGCCGGTCGGCGCCGCTCAACATGGTCATCACCGAGACCGGCGCCGCCTCCGCCGTCGCCAAGGCGCTGCCCGACCTCAAGGCGCGGATCACCGGCAGCTCCATCCGGGTGCCCGTGCCGGACGTGTCGATCGCGATCCTCAACCTCCAGCTCGCCCGGGAGACCACCCGCGAGGAGGTCCTCGACCACCTGCGCGAGGTGTCCCTGACCTCCCCGCTGAAGCGTCAGATCGACTTCATCAGCGCCCCCGACGCGGTCTCCAGCGACTTCATCGGCTCGCGCCACGCCTCGATCGTCGACGCCGGCGCCCTGAAGGTCGAGGGCGACAACGCGATCCTCTACCTCTGGTACGACAACGAGTTCGGTTACTCCTGCCAGGTCGTCCGGGTCGTCCAGCACGTCTCCGGCGTGGAGTACCCGACGTACCCGGCGCCGAGCGCCTGACGGACGGTCCGGCCCGCCCGGTCGGGGGCGGGCCGGACAGGACCCCTCACGCCGCCGGCGTCTCGGGCCGGCCCGGAGCCGCCCAGTGGGTGTGGAAAGCGCCGGGACGGTCGGTGCGCAGGTAGGTGTGGGCGCCGAAGTAGTCGCGCTGGCCCTGGAGGAGGGCGGCGGGCAGACGGTCGGCGCGCAGGGTGTCGTAGTGGGCGAGCGCCGCGGAGAACGCGGGGACGGGGATGCCCCGGCGGGCGGCGGACGCGACGGTCTCCCGCCAGGGCACCTGGGCCTCGGCGATCTCCGCGGCGAACTCCTTCTCGGCGAGCAGGCTGACCAGCTCCGGGTCGGCGGCGTACGCGGTGCGGATGCGGTCCAGGAAGGAGGCGCGGATGATGCAGCCGCCGCGCCAGATCCGGGCGACGGCGCCCAGGTCGATCTTCCAGCCGAACTCGCCCGCCGCGTCCTGGATCATCTTCCAGCCCTGGTCGTAGGCGATGACCTTCGAGGCGTACAGGGCGTGCTCCACCTGAGAGGTGAAGCGTGCGGCCTCCGTGCGGCTGAGCGGGGGCGTGGTGCCCCCGGGCAGTCCGGCGTAGGCGGCGCGCAGGTCACTCTGGCCGGAGGCGGCGCGGGCGAAGGTGGCCTGGGCGATGGCGGTGACCGGTGAGGCCAGGTCGAGGGCCGTCTGCACGGTCCAGCGGCCCGTGCCCTTCTGGCCGGCGGCGTCCGCGACGACGTCCACGAACGGCCGGCCGGTGGCGGCGTCGGTGTGGGCGAGGACCTCGGCGGTGATCTCGATCAGGTAGGAGCCGAGCCGGCCCTCGTTCCAGGCGCGGAAGATGCCGGCGATCTCGGCGGGACCGTAACCGGCGACCTGGCGCAGCAGGTCGTACGCCTCCGCGATGAGCTGCATGTCCGCGTACTCGATGCCGTTGTGGACCATCTTCACGAAGTGGCCGGCGCCGTCGGTGCCGACGTGAGCGGCGCAGGGCTCGCCGCCGACCCGCGCGCTGACGGACTCGAACATCGGGCCGAGCACCTCGTACGACTCGGTCGAGCCGCCGACCATGATCGACGGCCCGTTCAGGGCCCCCTCCTCACCGCCGGAGACACCGGTGCCGACGAAGTGGATGCCGCGCTCGCGCAGGGCCTGCTCGCGGCGGCGGGTGTCGGCGAAGTGCGCGTTGCCCCCGTCGATGATCATGTCACCGGGCTCGAGGAGCGGGGCGAACTCGTCGATGACGGCGTCGGTGACCGCGCCCGCCTGCACCATGATCATCAAACGGCGGGGGCGTTGCAGCGCGGCCACGAACTGCTCGGCCGTCTCCGCGGGGACGAACGCACCCTCGTGCCCGAACTCCTCGACGAGCGCGCGCGTACGGCCCGCGCTCCGGTTGTGCACCGCGACGGTGTGGCCGTTGCGGGCGAAGTTGCGCGCGAGGTTGCGGCCCATCACGCCGAGGCCGGTGACGCCGATGGCAGCGGTTGCGTTCATGAGGTACGTCCCTTGTATCGGTGGCGCGGTCGGGGCGGGCGGCCCCTCCTGCCACCAGGTACGGCCCGGAAGCCGGTTCTTCTCGATGCCGCCCGAGGACGGCTGCGGCGCGCCGCGCCGCTACGGCCGCCGGTGGACAGCTCCGCTCCCCCGGCGGACGTCCGGCGTCATGACACCGGCGTCACCCGAACCGGCGGAATGCGGACGTGTTCGCCGGGGAAGACGGCCCGGATCGCCGCCGCTCCTCCGAGGATGCGGGCACTGCTCGGCCGGTGAGCCTCGGCCGGTGAGTCCCGGCCGTTGAAAGGCGCCCCCTGTGACCGCACCCGACCCCCTCCCCCCTGCCCTGGGACACGGCGCAGGCCGCCGACGCCTACCGGGACCGGGACATGCGCCTCGCCCGGAACCTGGGGCACGGGGACGCCGAGGACGGGGACAGCGAGGGCGGGGACGCCGGGAACGGGGAACAGCGAGGGCGGGGACGCCTCCGGCGGATCCGGTGACTCATCCTGCGGTCCCCCTCCCGGTCGGAGCCGGTGACCAAGGCGGCGGTCCCGGGCGGGGCCAAGGGGAGCCCTCGGCCGTGGCCAACGGGGAGCTCGCCGGTCGGGGCGTACGGGGAGCTCGCCGATCGGGGCCCGGGTGTGGCCGAAGCCACGTCGGTGGCTGGGCTTCGGCCATGTCGCCCCGCGGGGGCCGCGGGCTACCGTTTCCGGCATCCCGTTTTCTCGTACGCAGCCCGGACGGACCTCAGTGCGCGCAGACCTCTCCTCCCTCATCGCGGCGACCGCCCAGTGGCTGACGCGGGCCTACCCGGCCTCCGGCGGCGCGCTGGCCTCCGCCCTGTGCGAGGTGCAGGCGCGCCAGGCGGTCACCGTCGCGGCCTGGCTGCGGTATCCGACCGTGATGGACGCGGCTCTGGTCGGCATGGCGGGCCCGGGTGGTTCGGCCAAGCTGGACTGGATCAGCGGCGCCGACGGGCGCGAGGGCGAGCAGGCGGACGGGGAGGCCGAGGCCTGGCGCAGCTGGGTCGACGAGGTGGTGGCGAGCTGGGCGGCCTGCCTCCTCACGGACCCCGAGCTGGCCGCGCTGGCTGTGGCCGGCCTTCACGGCGGGGATCACACGACCGGCATTCCGCTGGAGTTCCGCCGGCTGGTCGCCCCGGACGCCCGCGACCGCCAGGCGGCGGCCCTGCTCCGTCACCCCGACCTGTTGGCCCCGGTGGCCGAACTGCACCAGGCCCAGTTGCTGGATCTCCTGGGGCCTGGGCAAGCCCTCATCGCCTGATCCGAGCTCTGACCCCTGGCCTCGAAACCCGCGCCACCGAGCGAATTCGGCCGCCGAGCGAACTCGTGCCACCGAGCTGAGGGCGCGCGCCGAAGGCAACCGGACGTGCGGACCCGAAGATCTTCCGTGCGGTCCGGTCCGCCACCCGGCCGACCGGTGGGGACAGCGGGGGTCGTCCATGGCTGCCGCCAGGTGCGCGACCCTCGCGGAACGGGCCGCGCCGGGTGCGGGGCCCGTGCCGCCGCGCGCGTGGTGCGGCTCAGGCGGCCGTGCTCAGGGCCTTCCGCTCGGCGATCTCGTCGCCCGGGGCCGGCACGGGCACCGGCTGCCGGCTGCGGCGGGCGCGCAGAAGAAAGCCCGCTCCGATCGAGGTGGCGATGAGGAGGCCGCCGGTCACCAGGGCGCCGCGGGCGCCGGCCAGTTCCAGGAGGAGGCCCAGGACCGGAGGGCCGCCCAGACTCCACACCGTGCCGATGCTGCCCCACACGCCGAGCACGCGCCCCCGCAGGTGGGCGGGCGGGTCGGTCTGCAGGACGGCCCTGCCGGCGGTGTCGGAGAGCGACTGCACCACGGCCATGGGAAGGACCATGATCAGCAGGACGGCCAAGGAGGGGGACAGTCCCGCCACCACCTGGAGCAGCGCTCCCGTGGCGGCCAGGGCGCCCACCGCCCGGACCGTCGGCCTGCGCAGCCGCGCGCCGAGGACCGCACCGAGGATGCCGCCGACGGCGAGGACCGTGGAGACCGCGCCGAACGCGCCCGCCCCGCCCGCCAGGGGTCCGGTGACGAGCACGGCGAGGGTGAGCCCGTAGTTCCGTCCGAAGACGCTGCTGATGCCGGTGATGCTCGCGAGCGCGACCAGGCGGGGCCGGCGCGCGAAGAAGACCAGGCCCTCGCGGACGGTCATGTCGGCGTGCCGGTCGCGCCGCCGCGGGATCACCGGTGGGGCGGGCGCGCCGCGCGTGCCGGCCCGCGCACGCCCGGCCGCGCCGTACGCCGGCCGCAGGAACGGGATGACCGCCGTCACGAAGAGGAACGACAGCCCGTTGGCCGCGTACGCGGCGGCCGTGCCGAGGAAGCCCACCGTGATGCCGGCCAGCGCCGCGCCGGCGAGCCGGCCCGCGTTGTGGACCAGCGCGCCGACGCCGATGGCGGACGGCACGTCCTCCGCCGGCACGAGGTCGTTGCCGAGCAGCGCACAGGCCGGCCCGTCGACGGTCGCGATCGTGCCGGTCACGGCTGCCAGCACCATCAGCGACGTCATGTCCAGGCGGTCCAGCGCGATGAGCACGGCCGTGGTGAAGGCGACCGCGCCGAGCAGGGCCTGGCTGACGGCCGCCGTCAGCTTGCGCGGCCAGCGGTCGACGGCCGCGCCGCCCAGCACGCTCATGAAGAGCGCGGGCGCGGCCTGGACGGACATGGACAGGCCGGTCGCGGCGGCGGAGCCGGTGATCTCGAGGACGAGCAGGTTCTGGACCGTCAGCTGCATCCAGGTTCCGGCGTTCGACAAGAAGTTCGCGAAGGACCACCAGCGCATGCTGCGGTACCTCAGGGACCGCCAGGGCGAACGCGAGGCCTTCCCCCCGGAGGACGGGGCGGGGCCGGAGACGGTGTCCGGGGCAGGGCGAGGCGCGGACACAGGAGCGGAAGACACAGTGCGGTACCCGAGAGGCGAGCGGTGGTCACAGGACAGGCGAAACCGGGGAACGCCGGCTGCGCTGCGCGGCCACTCCACCTAGTCGGTTACGGCGCGGACCATGGTGGCAGACGGGACGCATGAGGCCGTGGCGGGGCACTTCGCCGCACCGGGACCGCGCGCCTCAATCCGCCCTGCTCGTCGAGGGTTTGCCGTGTCGAGTGCGGTTGCTCACAGGTTCGGGCAGCATCCGGACAGATCCGGGCACCATGTGACAGATCACGGGAAACGGGCCCCTCCTGCGCGCCACCCGTGGGCGCGCACTGACCGGAGCACTGGCCACCCTCGGCCTCTGCAGCCCCGTGCAGCCCTCACCGGCACGGGGGGGGGGGGGGGGGGGGGGGGGCCGGGGGGGGGGCGGGGGGGGGGGGGGGGGGGGGGGGGGGGGGGGGGGGGGGGGGGGGGGGGGGGGGGGGGGGGGCGCCGGGGGGCGGGGGGG